>JBMYWX010000010.1:0-24837 GCA_049607825.1 Nitrospirales bacterium | reverse complement strand
TCCTTGAGGAGTATCGGGATAAGAGCGTATTTCAACTTTTTTCCCTTCTTCCTGAGCTTGTTCTTGAAATTTCGTGATGTCATCAGTTGATGATGATTCATTGAGCCCTGCGGCATGGTACAAAATAGGACAGTACTGTGCTTTAGCAATTTCGTGACTGTTTTCAGGTATATGACCGTAGAACGATACAGCCGCTCTGAGGCGTCTTCTACGAGCGGTAAACTGAATGGCCAATCCGCCACCCATACCAAATCCGATTACTCCATGCATGTTTCGCTTGGCATTATCCAGTAACGCATCTTCTGGAATATTGGTGTTGAGATACTCACAACAGGCATTGATGTCATTGATCGCGTGTTTTTCATCAAGTCGACTCATCAAGGCTTCCGCCACTTCATCATTTGCCGTAATCATTCCGCCAAGGCGGCCATATAGATTGGGGACTAACACAATATATCCTTCGCAGGCAATTTGTTTGGCAAGGGCGTGGATGTGGCTGGTCAGGCCCCAACGATCGTGTAACATGACAAGGGAAGGAAAGACTCCACCAGTTTGCGGTGTATATTGGGTGCCTTCAATTTGGGCTTCTTTAGGTGTGCGTGTAGAAACATAAGGATCAACCATATGATCTTTATGAGTGGAAAATATTCCTGAACTGGAAAAACGGACAGTCGTGCTACCTATTTCATCGAGTGTAAAAGTTGTCGCATGTTCGGCCATGATCGTCTTTCGTTGTAAGTGAAAGGTCTATCAATGAATAGACCTACAAAATGTGGTCGAAATTTCAATATAACGTACGTATGAAGACCAAAAACTACTATATCGACGGGTTCTCGAAATTGTCAATGAACGGAAGTCACTGGTGCCTAGGATGACTAGGCCAATGCTATCTAAGAGACTGACTTTAGAACATTAATAGTTGAGGAGATTGACTCTATGACACGTAGACGATGTATTCACCCATTCTTGATCTGCCTCATGCCCTTCCTTCTGGCCGTATTGGGAAATTGCAGTCAAATGTCTCCTGAGGAGAAGAAGGCGATTCACCTGGAAAGAGGCATGACCTATTTTGAGAACGAAAAATATGCGGAAGCCATTATTGAGTTTAAAAATGTCATTCAAATTGATCCTCGAAATACGAAGGGCCATTATCAGCTTGCCCTGAGTTATTTAAAAATTGGTGGACTTACCGACATGCAGTCGGCCTTTGGGGAATTAACGAAAACCGTGGAATTAGATCCTGCGAATCAGGATGCGCAACTCAAACTTGGAGAATTTTATTTACTGGGGAAAAAACCGGCGGAAGCTCGAGAAAAAGCTGAAATAGTCTTAGCGTCTTCTCCACAAGATCCCAAAGGTCATCTTCTTCGTGGTCGGAGTTTAATTAGTGAAAAAGAATATGACGAAGGCATTACGGAGCTCAAGAAGTCCATTGAGCTAGATCCCGACAATATTCAAATTTATTTAGATTTAGCTCGAGCATATGTCGGTCTCAAAGATTTTTCTACGGCAGAGCAGACTCTTCAAGGCGCACTAGGTAAAAACCCAGAATCAACGCAATTGGTCACGGCACTTGGTGATTTTTATGTGATTCGACAAAAGCCAGAAGAGGCGGAAGCCCAATATCGTAAGGCTATAGCATTGGCTCCCGATGATGAGTCGATGTATTTGAAATTAGCGTTATTCTTTCAAGCCTATAAAAAGTTTGATCAAACAGAGGCAACATATAAACAGCTAGCCGAACAGAAACCAAAGAGTGAGAAGCCGCAATTGTTCTTGGGTGATTATTATACGTTTGTTGGGAAAGCGGATGAAGCATTGAACAGTTTTAAGCGAGCCGAAGAATTGAATCCAGAGTCCACGATTGCTCGTGACAAATTGACGAATCACTATCTTGATAGAGGTTTGCTGGATGTGGCTACCCCGCGAATCAAAGCGGTCTTAGAGAAAGATGCACGTGATCTGATGGGGCGAGTCCATGATGCGCGACTCAAGTTGGCTCATGGGGAGATTGATGAGGCCATTTCCGTCTTGCAGGAAGTTTTGTCGGATAAGCCAAACTCTGCTGTGGCCCATGAGTACCTTGGTGTGGCCTTTGGAGCCAAGAAAGAGTTATCTCAAGCTGCCGCTGAATTATCGGAAGCGGTAAAGTTAGCTCCGAATACGGTCACCGCCCGAACTGCCTTGGCCGCGATCCGATTGGCGTCTGGAGAGTTTGACATGGCCATTGAGGAAGCAAAGACCGGCATTCGTCTTAATCCAAGGAATCTGAAAGCCGTTCGCATTCTTGGTGCCGCTTATATGCAAAAGGGTGAAATTACCGAAGCGAAAAAAGTGTTCAAGATGATTGTTGCTCAAGTGCCACAAGAGTCCTCAAGTCACTACCAGTTAGGCCTCATTGCTCGGCATGATACTCGTCTGAACGAGGCCATCTCACATTTTGAAGAAGCTCTGAAGGGGAGTCCAGACTCTATTCAAGCATTATCGCAGATTGCAAGTATTCACCTTTCCAAGAATGATCCTGGAGCTGCCCGTGAGCGTGTCTCGAAACAGATCACAGCATCTCCGAAGAACCCAATGTTTTATAACCTTCTGGGTGGATTGTGGATGCAAGCCAATGATGCAACACAAGCAGAAACAGCCTTTAAAAAAGCTATTGAAGTAGATGCGAATATTCAAGATTCTTATTTGAATTTAGCTGAGTTGTATCGCAGAACGGAACGAATTGATGAGGCCGTTCAAGAATATGAAGATCTTCTCAAAAGAAATCCCAAACTCGTGTCTGCTCACATGGTGTTAGGAATGATCGCGGAACAACAAAAGAGTTATGAAAAGGCGAAAACGCATTACCAAGATACACTGACTCTTCAACCAACATTTGCCCCTGCGGCCAATAATTTGGCGTGGATTCTTGCCGAACATGGAGGCAATCTTGATGTGGCTCTTTCACATGCTCAAACCGCTCGTGAACAACAGCCGGAAGAGCCTCATATCGCAGATACATTGGGGTGGATTTATTATAAAAAAGAGGCCTATCTAAAATCAGTCTCGTTGCTTGGTGAGGCGGCAGAAAAGCTCAAAGATAATCCTGAAGTGCAGTATCATCTGGGGATGGCCCAATTTAAAAAAGGCGATACCGCAGGGGCTAAAAAAACATTAGAGGCGGCGCTCAAGATTAACCCAGACTTTCCTGGCGCTCTTGAAGCCAAGTCCACGCTCAATAGCCTATAGTATGGTTGATGCTGTTGTTCATAAAGGGTTTGCTTTAGGGTTTTTACGTGCTGATAGATAAATGATGGTGAATGCCTAAAGTGTCTCATGGTTCATATTTCTAGCCCATGAAGGTACATGTCAAATGAGAGCCTGATGGTCTGAGAAGCCAACCTAGAAAAGCACACTAGTGGATACTGACAAATGTTGACAGTTTTCTGTACAATCCGTTGGCCTTGTGCGAGGTTGAGCCTAATTTTGGACGAAATGAAAGGAACACAGGAT
Organism: Nitrospirales bacterium; assembly: GCA_049607825.1. GTDB lineage: Bacteria > Nitrospirota > Nitrospiria > Nitrospirales > UBA8639 > JAGQKC01. The sequence goes on along the minus strand of JBMYWX010000010.1, from coordinate 21,342 downwards.
GGAACGGCGAGTGACTTCTCATACTGAAGAAGAGGAAATGAATCAACGCCGACGCCTGTTGGGTCTTGCAAGGAAAGGTGATGAAAAAGCCATTGGGAAATTGTTCGAACTCTATCAGGTGAAAGTGTACACAGGGGAGACACTCAAAAAAAGTAAAACTTCATTTTCAAAAGACCCTCAACCACTGAGTTCTGAAAAGCGGCAAGGTTCGAAAGTGAAGAAACCCTCAGCTGCGAAACCTGCAAAGTCGACAACTAAAAAGCCTATTGCTGAGAAGGTCGCTGCTCAACCAAAGCCCAAGGTCCCTGCAAAATCAGCCAAACCTCAAGGCAAGACGAAAAACACAAATGTCAAGAAAGCAGCGATAACGAAGTCCAAACCCATCAGTTCAGCAGCGAAGACCGCGAAGTCTTCAACCAAATCCCCCAAACCTGCAAAGACGGCTAACCCAAAAGGCTCTACAAAGGATGTCAAAGGGAGTAAGTCTAAAACATCAACGGCCAAAGGTAAGAAAAAAGGTAAGAAAGGGTGAGAGCCAAAGGCCTGATCTTAACGAAGGGAAATTTTGTTAAGCGCAAGACGTAGCGCATATTACACTATAGCTGTGTTTCTGTTCTTCTCCTGAGTGGATGGAAACTACGAATTAGTATCGAACTTCTACTCGTAGTCCTCCCGTGGCTAACTGCTTGGCAATGCCTTCTGCTTTTTTTTCTTCACCACGATAGACGGTGGCACTTCCGTGATGGTCGATTTGCCATGCAAGCTCAAAGGCTCGTTCCGGTGTCATCCCGGGAATAAACTGACAGAAGAGTGCGATGACTTGCTGGTAGGTGTGGCAGTCACAGTTATAGACAATGACTTCAGCTTCAAAATCTTCTCCTGTGCCAGTCCCAGATTTTTCAATGATATCTGGAGTCTCGAGGGTGCTCGCACGTACTTCTTGGATCATGAGAGTATTTTAGCAACCACTTGGATTCCTCACAAGGTGAGAAAAATGATTGAGGAGAGCATTGTGCAATACCTTCTATGAAGAGTTCTTCTAGAATTACAAGGTGTGATTCTTGTGTTAAGGTAGATGGGTGAATGACCGACTGAGTGCTGAGGAAGAGTCCTCGTCGATCTAGAGTGATGCGACGAGTTCTTTCACAATACACGTGTGCAGAGCTGGAACTCTTGTATCGATAACCATTATAGAAAATTGTTTAAATGAAGAGGGAGATGACACATGTCTAAGACCGTACTTGTGACAGGAGCTGCCGGGTTTATTGGGAGCCATACGACCGAAACGCTGCTGAAACGAGGTGATCGAGTTGTCGGATTAGATAATTTTAATGACTATTATGATCCCAAGCGAAAACGTGCAAACATACAAGAAATAGAGACTAACCTCTCATCTTCTGGCCAGTTCGATGCATTGACGCTTGTTGAAGGAGATATCCGTGATCGAAAGCTTGTCAAAGAGCTTTTTGAATCTCATCAGTTTGATGCAGTTGTCAACCTTGCGGCAATGGCAGGAGTCCGGGTTTCGATTGACGATCCTGAGCTCTACTATGATGTTAATGTGAATGGAACTCTAACGTTACTGGATGCCTGTGTTGGAAGGATGGGTGGCACAGACAAGCCTGGGAATCTTCCGAATTTTGTTTTTGCTTCAACATCTTCGGTCTATGGTAATACCCAGCAAATTCCATTTGTGCCAGATGATCGATGCGATCGCCCTCTTGCCCCCTATGCATCGAGTAAGCGGGCGAGTGAAATGTTAGCGTACTCCTACCATCATCTTTATCAATTGGACTGTACCATGCTCCGGTTTTTTACGGTGTACGGACCACGCGGTCGTCCTGACATGATGGCCTATAAAGTTCTCGATAATATTTTTAAAGGCACCGAGGTGCCACTCTATAATTCTGGAAATATGCACCGTGATTGGACCTATGTAGAAGATATTGTCAGTGGCATTACCGCCGCTGTTGATCGTCCACTAGGTTATGAGGTGTTGAATTTAGGTCGTGGGGAGCCTGTGCTACTCGCTGATTTTATCAAAGGTATTGAAGCGTTAGCCGGTCGACCAGCTCACCTTATTCCTACACCTATGTTAGATGCGGATATCTCATATACCTTTGCCGATATCAGCAAAACCCGAGAACTATTGGGCTATGATCCAAAGACCTCAGTGCCTGAGGGTGTCGCCAGGTTCTGGACCTGGTATCAAGAGGCCATCCTTCCAGCTTCATAAGTGCGTGGTCGTTAAGTTGGGTATCTTTCATTCCCGAGCCTGGTGAAAGAATTTACCCACTGTACTTTTTCCTATTTCCCTCTCACCTCGTGCCAAGAAAGCAGGTGAGGGGAGAACCAGGTTGTCTGTTCCTTCAGTTTACTCTCTTCTCACTTTTCTCCAATTCATTGGCTCTTCCATTCTCATTCAATTTCGTTCGAAGTCGTGTGAACTCCGGTCTATTACCTGGTTGCCATGTTGTTTTACTTTCATTCTAGTTCTTGGATGATTGGGCACGTTTTTAGTATTGCTGTCTGCCCAACGACACATCCAGATGGGTAGGAATGGGCATGATAGGCAAAGAATGGCCGATAAGTACTTAAGTTTTATTCTGGACGGCCGATAGAGGCCATATAGATTCACTTCCGTTGCCTTAAGTACGACAGAGTGATTCACCAATAAGTATAGAGATTTCGAATATGTATCAACAACTACGTACACAGGTCAGTAACAACACCGCGATGAGAAACGTCTGCGTATCATCTGCGTAATTTAGAGGAGGTTAACATGAATACTCGTTATCAGACACAGCTTTGGATGAGCGCATTTGCCCTCGTTATGGCAATTGGGCAAGGATGTACGTCTCATTCTGTGGGTTATACCGTAGATTCCGAGTCGGGAGCGCAAGGTATGGGAGAAAATGGGGTTGCCATGGGGACTGACTCTTCCATGAATGGTGAGTATCCTTCGGGGCGATCGTTCGCTGAAAGTGGTGAGTCTTATGATCCCGGAGTGGTGGGATCTTCTCGCGGATACGGATGGGGAGTCACTCCTGATGGTACTGATATGAGCAATGGCGCTTACAACTATAAGGGGCTGCAGTATGTAGATCCCGAAACTGGTATGCCATACGGTGGTGGCAGTGACTACGGGCATAACTATTCAGGTGCCGATGGCTATGGCGCAAACAATGGACCAGTTACCGGATTTGGTAGTGGTTCTGCTGAGAGCGTGAATCCAAGTCCCGAGGAATGGGCGGAAGCCTTCCTTCGTGGAAATGGTTCTGGTACCAACTCATCAGGTGGAGGTTTGGTGTCTGAGCATGTTGATCAAGATATTCTTGTTGCAAAGCAACATGCTTCGGGATCAAATGGCTTGATGTATCATACGGATGGAGAAATTCAATCCTCTCGTAATGGTGGACAGATGGGCGGCAGCGGTGGCGCTGTCCAAGATGTGTACTTTGCATTTGATAGTTGGAAGATTTCAAAGGACGGTGTGTATTCGCTTCAGAACGATGCTGATTGGTTAAAGGCTCATCCTGGTCAACCTGTCACCATAGAAGGTCATTGTGACGAGCGTGGGACACAAGACTACAACATGGTGTTAGGGAAAAAACGGGCCGAAGCAACCCGTTCCTATCTCATTGACCTTGGGGTTGATGCATCGCAACTCAAGGTGGTCTCATATGGTAAAGAACGACCTTTTTGTTCCGAACAGAACGAATTATGCTATCAACAAAATCGTCGAGGTCATATGGCGGTCCATACACACTAAAACGTTGACGTCCTAGAAGGTTCTCTTTTGTTAAAACGGGTTGTGGGAAGGTAAATCCCACAGCCCGTTTTGTTTCATGCCAAGTATTCCTGCCTGTTCCACAACCCTCTAATAGCCAGTTTTTGGCAACGGTGGTACTTTCTCAAATAAAGAAATTCTGGGTTATTCAAAGAAAGCTCCTAATTATATGTCCCAGTCAACAATATGAATAGTTCCTCTTGAATGTCGGGTATATTCAATTAAGTCACTTTTGCTTGATTATTATCTAGGCACGTTTCTTTATCACTCGCATACTCTAGACTTTTCTAAAGTTTTTTCTTGAAATGAGAAATACGTTTCAGAAGCGATAAACTGAATTATCCTTGCCATGTCTCACTTTGAATGCTACAGTTTGGCCCTTTGCTTTCAGATCTGCGGGAGTGGCGGAATCGGCAGACGCACAGGACTTAAAATCCTGCGCCCGTAAGGGCATACGGGTTCAATTCCCGTCTCCCGCACCAAATTTCCTCGTTAAAAAACTCAACTCATTGAAGTTTCCCTCAGCTCTTTTTTGTTGCTTTTTTCAAGGCGGTAGGCTATCGTGCTCGAGCTATAGCTATCTTCTGTGGGCCTGGTAGCTAGGTGTCGAATGGGTTGGCCCTGAATAAGTGTTGTTTTGCCATTGGAACGTATTCGGAAGTCAGACCTAAGTCGCCTCGCTTTTGCGCTCTCGGGCCGTTCCTATCTGTTCCTTCTTTGATCTCTGCTGCAAAACAACTACAGTTTAATCAAAAGGAGGAACCCGATGGGTTCAAAAATTTATGTAGGTGGTTTGCCGTATTCAACAGTCGATCAAGAGTTGTCTGATTTATTCAGCGCACATGGAAATGTGGAGTCAGCTCGAATTATCATGGATAAATTTACTGGAAGGTCAAGAGGGTTTGGTTTCGTTGAAATGACCACCGAAGAAGAAGCAAAGGCGGCCATTGAAGCACTGAATGGCACGGAGCTTGGTGGTCGAAGCTTAACGGTTAATGAGGCCCGTCCACAAACTCCTCGCTCACGTGATAGTGGTTTTGGTGGCGGCGGAGGGGGAGGCGGCAGATACTAACGCTCCAGAACGTTGTCCGTGCTTCATCGAGATACAATGGACTTATAATGCAGGGGATCCTCAGTGGGAGGTTCCCCTGCTTTTTTTTGTGTGCAAAATATAGCAGAAGGGGTAAAGGGATTTTATGCACATTTGCTTGTCAACATGATGGTGGTAAACGTGGTATGGTGGGAGATGATATAAATTCATTCTTTCTTAACATTGGATAGACATCTATGAGTGATCAGAAGAATAGACGTGGTGACCACACCTTACGTTCGGATGTTGGTAGAGATTCTTCATGCCAACCATCAAACGTCATCTCGAGTAGTCCTCTTGCGTTAATTGATGAGTGTCTGGTTTCATTGCTTGAAGGAGATCCCAAAATTCCTTTACTTGGAAAACTAAAGCATCTGATTTTGCAACAGGGCATTGAGCACCAGCAGCGTGAGTCTGAAGTTCGGAAACTTAGTGAGGCAGTCGAAAAATTAACCGCTCCGGCTAATCGCATTGGAACGTTGATCGATCTGCCCGCAGAAGGAAAGGCTCGAATCATTGTTGGAGGGAGTGAATTCTATACGATTGTGGATCCACGACTCGAACCGTCAGAACTAAAGGTGGGGAGTCAGATTCTGGTGAATGAAGCGTACGTCGTCATTCGATCATTAGGCTATGATATCAATGGTCCTATTCTCAAGGTGGGAGAAGTGTTGGCTGATGGACGGCTTCGAATGGACCAAGAGCCGGGTCGACAAGGCCTTCTTTTACAGAGGGCGGCTGACTTGCAGCATGTCGCCTTTAAGCCTGGAGATGAAGTTCGTGTAGACCCTTCTTATCGCCTTGTGCTCGAACGACTTGAGACATCTCAGGCGAAGGGCCATGTGCTCGATGAAGTGCCGTCTATCGGTTGGGAGCAGATTGGTGGTCATAAGGCCGCGATTACCTCTATTCGACGTGCTATTGAATATCCTTTACTTCATCGGGATACGTTCCAACAGTATCAGTTCTCGCAACCTAAGGGTTTTCTCCTTCATGGTCCTCCGGGATGTGGGAAAACATTAATTGGGCAGGCGACTGCCGCCAGTTTGGCACAATTGGTCAAAGAGCATACCGAAGATGTGACCGAAGGTCAGCATGTCGAAAGTGCAGGAGGGACATATCCCCCCATCGAGCGAGGTAGTTTTTTACATATCAAAGGGCCTGAGATCCTAAATATGTGGGTCGGTGAGTCTGAGCGAATAGTTCGTGATCTATTTGTTCAAGCTCGTGAGCGTCGGAAGGCTGGGTTTCTACCATTTATTTTTATTGATGAAGCTGAATCAATTCTTGGAACGCGACGGGCACTTCGTTCCTATAATATTTCTAGCACGTTGGTGCCGATGTTCTGTGCAGAGTTAGATGGCATTGAATCATTACATGATGTCGTGGTCATTCTTGCCTCAAATCGCCCTGACCTTATTGACCCTGCTATTTTGCGACCTGGCAGAATCGATCGTAAAGTGAAAGTCACCCGTCCGAATCGTGATGATGCTGAAGAGATTTTAGGTATTTATATATCTTCAGGTATTCCACTTGAGTTCGAACTGATGAATGCTCATCAAGGCAATCATGAGCTGGCTCGTCAGTCTGTGATTCTCAGTGTGCTTGATCATTTGTTTGCTCGAACAGATGAGAACCGCGTACTGTCCATCCGTCTGCGAAATGGTCGTCGAGAAATTTTATATCGTCGTGACTTATTAAGTGGCGCAATTCTGGCGAGTATTGTTCGTCGCGCAAAGGAACGAGCGGTCGAACGAGATATTGAGTCGGGGACCAATGGGCATGGCGGAATTTCTAAAGAGGATCTTTTTATTGCCGTCAAAGAAGAATTTAAAGAGGGTGAAATTTTTCCTCCTGATGAGTCAGCTGAAGAATGGCTAAAGCTCCTTGACCATCACCCTGATCAAGTGGTTGGGATCTCTTCCTTTCGCGGGAGTGCGCCATCAGAGGAACGCATCATTCACTCAATTATCTAGGGCATGATGAATCCATTACGACTCTTTGGCATCGAAACAGAATATGGCATTACCCGAGAAGATCGATCGGAAGTCGATCCGGTGGTCGAGTCCATGGAGTTGGTCCGAGCACACCTTCATGGTGAGTTTGAACAACAGTGGGACTACCAAGGAGAAGATCCTCACGAGGATCAACGAGGGTTTCGAGTCTCGGGCTTACAACAGGACAAAGAGGAAGATGAGTATGTAAAACAGGATACATATCGAACGGTATCGTTTCATGAAATGAAGAGTGATCTTGTGTTGCAAAATGGTGCAAGGTTTTACAATGACCATACGCACCCTGAATATTCTACTCCTGAATGTCGCACGTTAGTTGACCTGGTAGCCCATGATCGGGCAGGAGAACGTGTGGTACAGCTTGCCGCGAATCAACGCAATCATCAACTTGGGAGTTCTGTGGTCCAATTATATAAAAATAATACAGACTTCCATGGGCATAGCTATGGGTGTCATGACAACTACTTGGTCGCACGTGCTATCCCTTTTCCGGAATTGCAAGCTGAGTTGATTCCATTTCTCGTGAGTCGACAAGTCATTGCAGGAGCTGGAAAGGTTGGAACGGAAAAACAAGAGCAAGGGTATCAGCCTGGAGGGTTTCAGCTCTCGCAGCGAGCTGACTTTATGGAAGCTGAGCTTGGCGTCGATACCATGTTTAATCGCCCGATTCTCAATACTCGAGATGAACCACATGCTGATCGTGCCAAATACCGTCGGCTGCACCTTATTCTTGGCGATGCGAATATGTGTGAATATGCCACGGCACTCAAAGTGGGTACGACCCGAGTCGTTTTGGACTTAATTGATCAACGGATGGCTCCTCATGTGGAATTGGAAGATCCGGTCAGTGCGATCAGGGCCTTTTCACGTGATCCTGAGTTACAGACAGAAGTGAACCGAAAGCATGGCTCTCGACTCTCAGCCTGTCATCTACAGTCCATCTACCTCGAGGCGGCCCAAAAAGCGTTTGCCGGGTGTGACGAGGAGACGGACTGGATTCTTCAAGAGTGGGCGAAGGTTGTGAATTATTTAGTCCAGGATCGCTCAAAGCTCGTTGGGTCTTTGGATTGGGTGACCAAACTGTCGTTACTTGAACAGTTTCGGGAGGAGGAAAAATTAGAATGGTCAGATCCGTGGTTGGCAAGCCTTGACCTGGAATACCATAATGTAAACCCTGATCGTGGTCTGTATTTAGGATTAGAAGCTGAGGGGCAAGCCAAGCATGTGTGTTGTGAAGATGATATTCTAAGAGCAATGAGTGAAGGCCCGCGAGATACTCGTGGTGGCATCCGTGGCCTATGTGTAAAGCGATTTTCGAATCAGATCCATTCTGTACAGTGGGAGCGAGTTCAATTTAAACCAGAATCAGGATATTCACGAAGTTTAAATCTTAATGATGCGTTTGACCCTGCAGCGATCAAGACACTCAAGTCTACAATCGATAGTGCCAAGAGCCTTTCCGAAGTCGTATCGTCATCTATGAATGAGAGGAGTCTCATATGAATATTACACAAATTTCAAATGGTCGGAGTTTCATGCTAGGTGCATTGCAGAATCCTTTTGGGCTTGAGCGACGAGAGCAGCCCATGAGTCCTATTCCTCAGCCACTCGGACCATCAGATGATGGAGGTGGTCCCAAACGTCCTGATCCTGAATCCGCGCAAAAAGACAATCTCTTGAAGCGTATGAGGAAGGTTGATCCCAAGCAAGCAGAGCGCTATAAACAGCGTACTGGAGAGTAAAAATCAAAGTGGGTAGAGAAGGCGACTTTCTTCATATGTTGAGAGAACAGGGGTATACCTTTGAACATTTGCGTTCAGATCAGACTCATGGGTCTTCATCCCAACTAGACATGATCACAAAAGGGACAACGGTTCTTGCCTGTAAGTATCAGGGAGGTGTGATGGTCGCTGGTGATCGTCGAGCCACAGCGGGGACGACGGTAATGTATGATCGGACGGATAAAGTCTTGGAGCTTGACCGATTCTGTGTCATGGCTATTGCGGGAGTTCCTGCCACGGCATTTGAGATGGCACGCGTACTTGAACATTCATTTAAATATTATCGACGTAGTCAGCTTCAGGATTTAAGTTTTGAAGGCAAGCTTCGTGCTGTGGCGAAGTTGTTAAAAGAAAATGCTCCCGCAGCCTTGGCCGGAACAGGCACTGTGGTTCCTGTGTTTGCTGGCTATGATCATGAGCTGCAACAAGGAAAGATTTTCTTTTACGACATTTTGGGTGCAGAGTTTGAAGGAGTTGATTATGCAGTCTCTGGTTCTGGTTCACCGACTATTCGCGGGATTCTACATTATTTACATCGGTGGGGTGATAAGCCGCTCTATGGCCTTCCAGAAGAGGAGGCGATTATCTTAATGTTACGTTTGCTCAGCAGTGCGGCGGAATTTGATGCCGCAACTGGGGGGATTAATTTTGAATCGAATCTTTTTCCTATCGTGAAACGTATCACTAAAGAAGGAGTGGCGACCATTGCGTCAGAACAATTAAAGCAACTGTGTGAATCTCAGGTGGTTCGCCATGTATGAAGAACCGCATCGCTGGGTTGAGGCTGTCGCGAATCGGCGTCAATATTTAGATGACCAGTTTAAGCAGGGAAGTCCGATTGTCGCGCTCTCGTATGCTGAAGGAATTCTTCTTCTGACATTCAGTCGTGGGACTCCCAAAGTATATGAAGTTTATGACCGAATTGCCATGGGAGGGATGGGGCATCCAGCAGATTTAGAGAAGCTGCGCTTTCAAGTTTTGGATATGGCTCATCTTGAGGGCTTTAATCGATCGCCGTCTGATGTGACGGGAGCACGATTGTTGAAGTACGGGTTGGCTCCCACTGTGAAACAGGCCTTTGAAGAAATATTTAAGGCACCTTTTATCGTGAAAATTTTACTTGCCGAGTTAGTTCGAACAATGGAGCGCGATCAATTCATCAGTGTTGACTATGATGGCACGTTTGAAGAAGCGAGTACCTGCGCCATATTAGCTGGCTCTTCATCTATTCAGTTGAAATTGTTGGATTATCTGAAGGAACGCATAGGAGAAACGCCTCCTTCTCTCGAGGCCGCTGTAGACATGGCTATGAAGACCTGGGCCATGGGATCTCTCCTACACCAGTCTAATTCTGCTGATCCGCATATCAATGAAGAGCGAAAAGACAACGAAGATTGGGCTGAGCCGGTGAAGGAATGTGATGAAGAGGAAATTTTTAGCCATCTACGTCAGACTGTTGCTCAGCATACATTGGAATGTTGCGTGTTAGATAGGACGCTTTCTAGGTCATCTACCTATCGACCCCTTTCTTCTGCTGAGATCGCAAAACTTCTTCCCTCGACGTTACAGCAGGCCCAATAACTTATTTACTAGAGGCTGCCCATGCTCCACCGCATATTTGGCATAGAAACTGAGTATGGTCTTCTGATTAATGAAGAACAGCCTGATCGCCCACCTTCATGGATAGCCTACCAAATTATTGACCATCTGTTTCGCACCAAAAAATATGGTGTGCTTGACCTTCATCATCGTGGATATGACGAACCTCCAGGGAATGGCGGTTTTTTGCTGAATGGTGGACGAATGTATGTAGACATGGGGCATTTGGAATTTGCCTCTCCTGAATGTCATTCGTTGCGAGATCTTGTGGCTTCGGATCGTGCTGGTGATTGGATACTCCAGGATGCAATAGAAGAGTTGGGATTAACCGACAATGTTTCTCTCATAAAAAATAATATTGATCATGAAACGAATGCGACGTTTGGTTGCCATGAAAATTACTTGGTGTCACGAAATTTTCCATTTAGCTATCAGGGACTAGGGAAACTTATTCCGTTTCTCGTCACACGACAAGTTTTTACTGGAGCTGGAAGAATTGGATCAGCAGAAAACTATGACGGATGGATACCCGTCGAGCATCTCGCACGTCATGAGAGTTCGGCTCAGAGTTCCAAGGGTCGTTTAACCGTACCATTTCAGATTTCTCAACGGGCTGACTATATCGTCAATGACTTTTTTGAATGGGTGCAACATAATCGAGCCATTATTAACACCCGGGATGAACCCTTAGCTGACCCTACGCAATTCCGTCGTATTCACCTCTTAGTTGGAGATTCCAATCTTTCAGAGATTGCTACGGCGTTGAAGATGGGGACGACAGGATTGGTTCTTCAACTCATTGAAGATGGTCATGCGCCAACGGGCTTAGATTTCCATGATCCTGTTGAAACCTTGCGGGAAGTCTCGCGTGACTCCGAACGTACATGGATGGTGACGTTGGCCACTGGAGAAAGCCTTTCCGCAATTGACATTCAAGACCGTTTTCTCGAGCTAGCTAAAAAGCACTATCATGGACAAGATGAAGAAACCGATTGGGTGTTGGAATTGTGGGAAGGGGTCTTAACTGATTTGCGAGGCGATTACAGGAAACTCGTTGGCCGAGTTGATTGGGCGTCGAAGCTTTGGCTACTAGAGACTTTTCGGGAACAAGAAAAACTTCAGTGGGAGGATCCTTGGCTGAAAAGTCTTGACCTAGAATATCACAATGTTGATCCACTGAAAGGTTTATACTTTGGTCTTGTCGAGGAAGGGAGTGCACCTCGAGTGACCACCAACGACGCTATTCAGTTGGCTAAACAAGCTCCGCCCCGTAATACGCGAGCATTTGGTCGTGGAGAGGTCATTCGGCACTTGTCAGAACAATCATGGCCAGACGTTCAAGGTGCTCAACAGACAGAGCATCGCTTTCCACCGTATGTCATCAATTGGTCAGTCTTCCAAGTTCGTGGAAGTTCTGCCTTTCTCATGCCAGATCCTTTCCGAACCTATGCTCAGGAAGTTCGGGAACACCTACATTCATAATCAAGAAAAGTAAGTTGTCAGACAATACCTTGGAAGTATTTGACCGTCTTTTCTAGGCCATCTTCAAGTGACACTTGTGGTTCCCAATTAAGGACCGCCTTTGCGCGTTGTATGTCAGGCCTTCGTACTTTTGGATCACCGATTGGTAGTGGGAGATGTTCAATTGTGCTCAATGAGCCTGTCTGGCTCAGTACCATTTTGGCAATATCAAGCACGGTGAGTTCTCGAGGATTTCCGATGTTGACTGGATAGTGAATGGTAACTTTTCGGTCTGTCGTACCTTTGACTCCTTGTTCGTCACTTGTGGTTGCAGGTCCATCGTCAGGAGCCATAAGGAGTGAGACGATTCCTCGAACAAGGTCATCGACATAACAAAAACTTCTGGTTTGCATGCCTTCCCCATAGACTGTTAATGGATTTTTCTGTAACGCTTGCACAATAAAGTTTGAGACGACTCGGCCATCTTTAGGTCTCATGCGTGGCCCAAAGGTGTTGAAAATTCGCACGATGCGTGTATCGAGTCCGTGAAATGTATGATAGGCCGTCGTAATGGCTTCTCCAAATCGTTTCGCTTCGTCGTATACTCCACGTGGACTAATGGGATTGACATTGCCCCAATACGATTCTGGTTGAGGATTAACGAGTGGGTCGCCATAGACTTCCGATGTGCTGGCTAAGAGAAATCTTGCTTTCTTGGCTTTGGCTAATCCTAAGGCTTTGTGAGTACCTAAGGCACCTACTTTCATTGTGGCAATAGGGAATTCAAGATAGTCTTGTGGGCTGGCAGGTGAAGCAAAATGCATGACCGCATCAAGTTGTCCGTCGACATGAAGGTAGTCACATACGTTATATTTGATAAATGTAAAACGGTCATGTCCCATGAGATGGGCAATATTTTCCGGCCTACCCGTAATAAAGTTATCCATGCCGATAACCTCATGTCCTTGTTGGATAAGTAGGTCAGAAATATGACTACCTAAAAATCCTGCTCCACCAGTAATCAGTATTCTCATAAGTATTCCTTTTTTAGATAAATAATGATGAATATCACACGGTTTAATTTTTTTTCTACCTGCTTCTTGCAGTAGTTTATATATCTAGTAGATAATCATAACTGATATTTATGTTGATACAACCAATTGAACAGTCATTTTCTTTGTCCCGCCGGTCTTTATTTAAACTTGGTGGATTAGCCACGCTGTTGGGTGTGATGCCGGGCTGTGATTTGGGTGGCATGTTTGCGGTTCCCCCAAGAGATACAATGTATTTTACACCAAATGATAAATTTTATACTGTCAATTTTTCAGATTCTCCCTATAATTTTTCTCGAGAGATTGATATAGAGCAATGGCGACTCCATGTCAAAGGCGAAGTTTCGAAACCGGCAACGTTGAACTGGCGAGACATTCTTAATCGAACATCGTTTGATCAGGCTGTTACCCTGATGTGTATCGATACGCTTCCAGGGGGAAGCAGCTTGGGAAATGCCATGTGGCGAGGAATATCTTTGAAAGCACTCTTGAAAGAAGTTGGCGTAGATGAGGAGACCGCACGTGATATCATTTTTCGTGCGGCTGATGGCTATCATGACAGCATTCCATTTAGTCGCGCTATGCAAGACGATGTAATGCTCGCGTATCTCATGAATGGGGAAAAATTGCCCCAGATGCATGGTTTTCCTCTCCGGCTCGTCGTGCCAGGGTTATATGGCATTAAGAATGTCAAATGGATTTCTGAAATTGAGGTTTACAACGGTGATTACCAAGGATACTGGCAACGAAAAGGTTGGACCGACGATGGGACGATCAAGGTATTTTCCCGAATAGATAGCCCTGGCCATTATCAAGTGCTATTTGGCTTGGAGCAACGACTGCGTGGACTGGCTTTTGGTGGGCCGCGGACTATTCGTGAGGTACAATTGAGTTTTGATAAAGAAAAAACGTGGGTGACTGCTGAGATTGAGCCGCCTCTCTCTCCGTATACCTGGGTGATTTGGAATTATGATTGGGTTGCACCGTCACCAGGAAAGCATATGGTTGCTGTTCGTGCTATTGATATTGATGGGAAAGTTCAGATTTCTGAAATGATTAGGCCACAACCCGCAGGAGCAAGTGGGTTACATTCCATTGTGCTTGATGTGAAGCACGTCTGATCAACTTGGGATTAGAATATTTAGATCATATATGTGAGAGGCGAGGCAGGGTTGGTCGTGAATAGGTTACGTCTTCCACGTTGATCGAATGTAGAGTTCTTTGAGTTGGTTAGGGTTGACAGGCGAAGGTGCTTCAGTCATTTGGCATTGAACTTTTTGTGTTTTGGGAAATGGGATCACGTCTCGAATTGATTCAGTTTTTCCAAGCAACATGATCAGGCGATCCAAGCCTAAGGCAATCCCTCCGTGTGGTGGCGCGCCAAGCTCTAATGCTTCCAACAGAAATCCAAACTTCTCTCTCGCCTCTTCTTTTTGAATTCCTAAAAGATCAAAGATTTGCTGTTGGAGAGTAGAGGAATGGATTCGGAGACTGCCTCCACCCAATTCAAATCCATTTAAGACAAAATCGTATGCCTGGGCACGTACTTTCAGTGGATCACTGTCTAAAAGGTGAAGACTATTTGATGATGGTGAGGTAAATGGATGATGAAGGGCCACATAGCGTTTTGTTTCATCGTCGTATTCAAACATTGGGAAGTCTAAGACCCAAAGTGGGGCCCAACAGTCAGATTGAATGAGTTTAAGCTCCTCACCAAAATACGTGCGCAGGCGTCCGAGGACATTGTGAACCACAGGGGCTTTATCGGCCACACATAAGAGAAGATCTCCAGGTTGGGCATTGGGTAAAGATTGCTGGAGGGTACCCGCATTGAGAAACTTCGCAATCACGGAGTCAAGTTTCCAGTTATCAAGAATTTTTACCCAGGCAAGGCCTTTGGCCCCAAAGTCTTTCGCAATGTCGACTAAGTTGTCGACACGACTCCTGGTAAATTCAGCTCCTCCTTTTACGACAAGTCCTTTGACCATACCTCCCGTTTCAACTGTGGTTCGAAAAACCTTAAAATCTGAGGATTTGGAAAATTCTGAAAGGTCTTCTATTGGGAGGTCAAAACGTAGGTCGGGCTTGTCAGATCCATAGCGTGTGATGACATCGTCATAGGAGTATCGAGGAAAGGGATTGGGAAGTTGGATGTCTTGTGTTTCCTGAAAAACGTCACGGATTAAATTTTCTGTGATGCTGAGAATATCTTCCTGTTCGACAAAAGATAACTCGAGATCAATTTGTGTGAATTCTGGTTGACGGTCAAGTCGGAGATCTTCATCGCGAAAACACCGAGCTATTTGAAAATATCGATCAGTGCCTCCCACCATGAGTATTTGTTTGAACAATTGAGGTGACTGTGGAAGGGCGAAAAACTCTCCTGGATTCACTCGGCTTGGAACGAGGTAGTCCCTGGCCCCTTCAGGAGTGCTTTTGGTTAAAATTGGCGTCTCTATTTCTAAGAACCCATGGCCACATAGAATATTTCTGATTTGCTGAGAAACCTGTGAGCGAAGTTCTAACAGCCGCTGCATTTTGGGTCGGCGTAGATCTAAGAATCGGTACTTTAAACGGACGGCCTCGGAAGCTTGCACCTCATCTTCGAGAGTAAAGGGAAGGGCTTTGGCCTCATTTAAAATAGTGATCGCAGTGGCACGAATTTCTATCTCCCCGGTTAACAAATTGGTATTGATAGAATCGTCCGGTCTTCGGTTAATGATCCCTGTAATTTGTATGACGAACTCATTACGTAGTTGGCTTGCAATCTGATGAATATCCTGCTGTTGCTCTGAGTCAAAGACAATTTGAGTAAGGCCTTGCCGATCCCGCAAGTCGATAAACAAAATGCCACCATGATCGCGTCGGCTATCGACCCAACCACAGAGCGTGACAGTTTGTCCGATCTGAGTAGTATTTAATTCTCCACAGCGATGAGTTCGTATCACAATGACTCCTAAGGACGGCGTGGTCTGGTTTGCGGTCGATTCTGTTTACTAAGTCGAGAGCTATGCTTTGATAATCGTTTTTTTGCGGATTTAGCCCATCCAGGTTTCTTGCTCGTCGGAATAGGAGCAAGGGGTTCACTTGGTGGATGAATGAGGTCTCGAAGTGCATTGGCCTCTCTGTCGGTGAGATGACGACTATTGCCTAATGGCAAATTTCCCAGGCTTAAGGGACCAAATTTTGTTCGTTTTAACTTAAGTACAAGGTGTTCTACTGCTTGGAGCATTCGTTTGACCTGATGATTACGGCCTTCATGAATCGTGAGTTCGATCCAGGAATTGGCGGTAACTTTTCTCACTTTTCTCACTCTAGCCGCAGCTGTGGGACCGTCCTCTAGGGTGACTCCTTGTTCTAACTTATGTATGGACGCTTCCGATAGATGTCCCTTGATTTTCACCAAATAGGTTTTTTCAACATGGAACCGTGGGTGTAGACATGCTTGTGCTACGGCTCCATTATTTGTGAGCAGTAACAAGCCTTCGCTATCATAGTCAAGACGACCAACCGGAAATGTCCGAACTGATTTTTTATCTAAAAGGTCAGTAATGGTTGGACGACGTTCTGGATCTTTCATGGTCGAGACATACCCTGCAGGCTTATTCACCATGAGGAAGACATCTGGAGGAGGGGGTTTAAGATGGCGTCCGTCAACTTTGATGTGGTCACGTGTGGGATTGACGCATGTACCCATGACGGTCACCGCTTTTCCGTTGACGGTCACACGTCCCTGTTTCATGAGTAGTTCAGCTTGTCGGCGAGAAGTCATGCCTGACTGGGCAATGACTTTTTGGAGTCTCACATCTGCAGATGATGGTGATGCTGTCATTCCCACTCAATCGTCCCTGGTGGTTTTGAACTAATGTCGTAGACGACGCGATTGACTCCACTGACTTCATTTATGATTCTATTTGAAAGCCGTCCTAAAAAATCATGCGGTAAGGCCGCCCAGTCCGCGGTCATCCCATCTGTGCTTGTAACGGCCCTGACGGCAATAACAGATTCATATGTTCGCTGATCTCCCATGACGCCGACGGTATATATTGGGAGCAATACGGCAAAATACTGCCAAACCTCACGAGAGAGTCCAGCTTTTTGGATTTCATCGGTAACAATCGCATCAGCTTCACGAAGAACCTCTAATCGTTCCAAATTGATAGATCCTAGAATTCGTATAGCAAGTCCAGGCCCTGGAAAAGGTTGGCGCCAAACTAAATCGTCTGGGAGTCCTAATTCAATGCCGAGTTTTCTGACCTCATCTTTGAATAATTCTCGTAGAGGCTCGATCAAGCGTAATTTCATTCGTGCAGGTAATCCACCAACATTATGATGTGTCTTAATTGTTGCTGATGGACCTTTCGTACTGACGCTTTCAATGACATCGGGATATAAGGTTCCCTGGACGAGGAAGTCTACCTTGCCGATTCGTTTCGCTTCACTTTCAAAGGATTTAATGAACTGTCTTCCAATTATTTTCCTTTTTCGTTCAGGATTGACTGTACGTCCGAGCGCTTTGAGAAAATCGGACGCACTGTCGAGCATCTGAATCTGCATCTGATATTTGGTGGCAAAGATATTTCTCAGAAGGGAGACTTCATTTTTTCTCATCAAACCATTATCAATAAAAATGCAAGTCAGTTGATCACCGATGGCTTGATGGGTTAGGGCTGCGGCTACAGCTGAGTCCACACCACCACTCAGTGCACAAATGACTTTCCCCGTTCCTACCTTTTCTCTGATGTCTTGTATTGCTTGCTCGATAAATGATCCCATAGTCCAGGATGGACGACATTGACAGATGCCTATTGCAAAATTTGAAAGGATGTTTTGCCCGTACTCTGTATGGGCCACCTCTGGGTGAAATTGAAGGCAATAGAATTGTTGTTGAGCGTGGATACGTTTCATCGCAGCTATAGGAGAGTTGTCCGTATGAGCGATAATCTTAAAGCCCTCGGGTATCTGATTGATTCGATCTCCATGAGACATCCAAACTGGAAACTTCAGATTGTCCGATATTCCCTGAAAGAGGTCGGAATCATCGTCAATGACAAGTTCCGCTCGTCCGAATTCTCGTTGTTTGGCTTGTCCAACTTCTCCCCCAAAGTGTTGAGTCAGGATTTGCATTCCATAACAAATTCCTAGGATCGGAATGCCTGAGTCTAATAAAGAGGGAGATGGATGTGGTGAATCTTTTTCGAGAACGCTTGCTGGTCCTCCAGAGAGAATGATGCCTTTGGGTTGATGCGTGAGGATCTTTTCGAGAGAAGACGTTGGGGGAAGAATGATGGAATGTACTGCTAATTCGCGAATACGACGCGCAATCAGCTGGGTATACTGAGATCCAAAATCAAGGATGACAATCGTATCGTAGGAAGACTCCATAATGAGGTGAGATTTCGTAGAAATATAGTCGGACTTTTTTTAGCAAAGAGCCTTACTCCACATCAGCTCGATAGTTGGGAGCTTCCTTGGTAATGACGACATCATGGACGTGGGCTTCTCGAAGGCCAGCTTGAGTGAGACGGGTAAACTTGGCTTCTTTTTGGAGTTGGGGAATAGATCGGCATCCACAATAACCCATGCCAGCCTTTAGTCCACCGACAAGCTGATAGACAAGTGCAGATAAAGTGCCTTTGTAAGGGACACGTGCTTCTATTCCTTCTGGGACCAACTTTGCTGTCGGCTGGCCTTCTTGAGCGTAGCGGTCTTTGCCGCCACGTTCTAAGGCTCCTAGTGATCCCATCCCGCGATATTCTTTATAGGCTCGTCCTTGAAAGAGGACCATATCTCCTGGAGATTCCTCGGTACCAGCAAATAACGATCCAATCATAATTGAGGATGCTCCTGCAGCAAGGGCTTTGGTGATATCTCCAGAATACTTGACTCCTCCATCAGCAATAATTGGAACAGCCTCTTCATGTAAAACTTTTGCGCAATCAGCAATGGCCGTAAGTTGCGGAACTCCTGCGCCTGAGACAACACGTGTTGTGCATATTGACCCTGGTCCGACTCCGACTTTTACCGCATCGGCTCCACAGTCAAGAAGATCTTTAGCACCTTCAGTCGTCGCAATATTTCCAGCTATCACTTCTAGTCCTGTATATTTTTTCTTAATAAACTTCACCATGTTCAGGACGCCTTGAGAATGACCATGTGCAGTATCGACAACCACGACATCCACGTTGGCTTTGACCAGTCGGTCAAGACGTTCTTCCGCATCAGGTCCAACGCCGATGGCGGCTCCGACACGCAACCGCCCATGGTCATCTTTACATGCCGAAGGGTACTTAATACGTTTTTGTATGTCTTTGATAGTGATGAGCCCTTTTAGTTCAAATTCTTCATTGACTACCGGTAACTTTTCAATGCGATGTTCATGTAAGATTTCTCTTGCCTTCTCCAGGCTAGTGCCCTCTGGGACAGTGATGAGATTATTTTTTGTCATTACTTGAGAGACTTTTAGGTCCATTCGTGATTCAAAACGTAGGTCACGATTAGTGAGAATGCCAACCAATTTTCCATTTTGTGACACAGGAATTCCAGAAATCCGGTAAGTGGCCATGAGATGGCGTACATCTCGAATAGTTTGGTCTGGAGAAATAGTAACTGGGGAAAGGATCATTCCGCTTTCGGACTTCTTGACCTTATCGACTTCTCCAGCTTGTATTTCCGGTGATATCGCACGATGAACGATTCCAATCCCACCTTCTCGAGCAAGCGCAATAGCTAATCGCCCTTCAGTGACCGTATCCATTGCTGCGCTAAGTAAGGGAATATTAATCCGGAGGTTTCTGGTGAAATTGGTGGATGTATCAACTTCTGTCGGAATGACGTCGGAGCGTGCAGGCACGAGAACGACATCATCAAAAGTCAGACCAATTCGGATATCATGTTCCCACATAATAAGGATTTCTTTCTCAGCGACCTATTTCCCTCATAATCAGCGGTAACCCTCAGGCTACTTAATTAGAATGAAGGCCTTGCAGCGTGAACCGAATACATCTGAATCAACAGAAAGGGAAGACTGGTGTCTTCATAGTTGCGTAGTTAAGAGAAAATCAAATGATCTGTATAATATTAAATTTTATAATCACATGTCGATAATCAGTGGGAGAGGGGAAACTACACGACCCCTTCACTCATTGAATGTCAGGTCGAAATCTTAAAGATTTAATGATCTGTAGGTTCAGGTAAAAGACCAACGGCCTCTTCTTCTTTTAATTGTTCTTCAGCATCAATTGCTGGCATGAATTGCTGGACACGCATATTACCACTGTCAACGACATAGACACTGCCTCGGTTATCCAGTGCAAGACCATAGGGGAAATTAAATTGGCCATCTTGGTTTCCGAATCCGCCCCATTGAGTAATAAAGTTACCGTCTCGATCAAATTTTTGGATTCGTTGATTTCCTGTATCACTGACAAACACATCTCCTACCTCATCAACAGAAATGCCCCAAGGTGATCGGAATTGACCTGGTTCTTGGGCCTGAGCACTACTGGCATGTCCCGCTCCAATTCCACCACCCCATTTAGCAAGAAGCTGTGGTAGAACGTTGGTGCTAGTATCAAACTTTTGGATACGATGATTACCCATGTCTACCACATATACGGCTCCGTCTGTTTGATCAACAGCAATTCCTCGAGCAAAGTAAAACTGACCGTCATTATTGCCAAAGCTTCCCCATTGCATGATAAATTCACCAGTTTCATCAAATTTTTGAATCCGGAAATTGGCGCTGTCTACAACATAGATGTATCCTCGTACTCTGTCGACCGTAATACCCCAAGGAGAATTTAACTGTCCTTCCCCATTTCCGCGAGAACCAAATTTCATGAGGAAATGTCCAAGCTTTCCATCAAATTTTTGGATCCGGTGGTTGTTTGTATCTGCGACATAAATATCCCCTTTTGCATCACATGTGATACCTGTGGGATTGTTGAAATTACCATTTGAAGCACCAAAGTTTCCCCAGAGAAGAATGAAATTACCATTTTTTTCAAATTTTTGAATTCGGTTATTTCCGTTATCACAGACAAAAACAGAACCTTGTCGGTCAATGGTCATGCCGTATAAGGGAGCAATAAATTCTCCCCCATGTAGAAAGGAGGCTCCGCGTCCAGGTTTCCCCCAGTTAGCGACACAAATATATCCAGATGTGTTGAGCAAGATATTTGCGCTGGCAGGCACTGAGACATTGTTATTTACATCTTTAAACCAGACGTAAGCAGTCTTAGTTCCATCGCCAGCTGAAGTGGTAAAGGGAATGGTTGCTCCAAAACTTTCTTCCGGTTCAATCTCGACCCAGCCAGGCATGGTAGCACTGGGAGTCATGGGATTCTCAGAAACAAAATAGGCCGCGACACCACTATCGACATCTTTGGCTGATATTGTGGCAACAAGGTCAGGTGAGTTAGTCATATAAGCACCATGGTTGAGGACAACATCTGGATTTTGAGGTGCCGTGACATCAATAAGGTTTGGTGTGGCCGAATATTCTTCAGAAAGAAGGCTCTCAGCTCCCTCTTCCGTGACTGCACTGAGTCCG
>JBMYWX010000009.1:7635-25683 GCA_049607825.1 Nitrospirales bacterium | reverse complement strand
AACCTCAATTCATGGAATAGAATAGACCATACGTCCGCCTACGATCGTTCCCACACAACCATCATGGCCAATCCAAAAAACACCGTCACCAAAGCCGCGTCTCCCCATAGGGTTGGCTGATGAGTCAGGAGCCAAGATTTAAGTGAGAGGAATGTACCATTCATGGTCTCATCTCCTTATTCCGCACCGAAATAAGAAATAATAGAACCACCTTTCTCCTTCTTACAGCCTTCCGCTCCAGTCGTTTTTTCAGCAAGCAGGTGCGAATCCCTTGGAATTTTTGGACAACACGCAAAAACCCTTCAGGAATGGATATCCTGAAGGGTTTTTTTATTGTCCACATTCGCAAGAGGCCTGAGTAGAACGCTACCCCATACTGACACCTCCGATTATTTGTAGGCGTATCCTGCTCCTTTTTCCAAGAAAAGTAAAGTCTACTGGATTACAGAGAACGTGCAGACGGACTAAGAGACTCATACGAAGACTTTTGGTCAGTCAGACTTTTCCCAGTATTGCTGATATTCACGAAGATGGGTCAGCGTTGAAAGGTCAGGTAAGCGATCCAGAAAAACCTTACCATGGAGGTGATCAATTTCATGTTGTAGGACACGAGCAAAAAAACCTTCCGCGCCAAATTCTATTGAGCCACCCTGACGGTCAATGGCCTGAACTAAAATCGAACGCCACCGAGGAACGCACCCTCGTAAATCCGGCACACTTAAACATCCTTCCCAATCCTCTAGTGTTTCTGATGAATGTTCGACAATCTGTGGATTAATCAGGATCGTTAAAGGAATAGTAGAATAACCAGGATATCGAGGATTCTGTGAATCAACTTCTAGAACAATTGCTCGGTGTGGCATATGGACTTGCGGTGCGGCAAGGCCAACGCCATCAGCATCACGCATCGTTTCCACCATATCATCAAGCAACTCTTGAAAATCTGAATGAGCGCAATCGCCAGCGTTCACAATTTCGCCACCTGTACGAATAGCCGGATGTCCCAGTCTCGCAATTTTCAATAAACTCATTGAAAAACTCCTAACGGCCCTTCCCTTCCCGCCTTTTTTAAAAAGCACTGATTCTAAATACTTCAAGGATACGCTGGGAATTCAAAGTTTTCATAATCGAGTATAACATTGTTCACATAAAGATGAACCACAGCAACCGAAAACTTGAATCATTATAGACCAGCACTGCCCATGCTAAAAAAGAAAATACCGTTACGCTTATCAGGCAGCGGTTTGGAAAATTGCCAAGATACAGAACTCGACTCGACAGAGCGAGGATCAACGTCAGCATTACTGACTTCATTCATCAAATCGAAAAACTGATCGGCAATCAACAGATACAGTGAAAGGACTATCTCGTCACACTAGACATGAGGGACGGGCTGGCTGGAAGGGAACAAACACATTTAATAGTGAATAGCAGAGGATCGATTCGCCTCTCCTGAAACCTCACTTCTTCATACAACAATCGTCAATTCCATATAACCCACTTCACGATCAGGCTTCGTCCTGGCAGTGCAATTCAAAACATGAAGTTCACCATTCCTATGGATATGTTCAACTTCAATGGAGATCAATTCGTCTGCAAACGCCAAGTTCGCGGCTCGAACCTGCGCTTCAGTCACCGTATACAGTAGACGTTCAACACCCAGAATTTGCTGCATCAAGATTGATGAAGCATTACAGAGCGCTTGCATGAGAATAGCCACAGGTATGGCAGGAAATTCTGGGAAATGCCCCGCACATCGATCTGGGCTATCTACAGAAAGAGAACCCGTGAGTTGTGTGCCTGAAATATTCACATCCACCAGTGGAATAGAATGCGAGTAAGGGTTGATCCCATCTTCTCCACGTACCATCATAGGGATTCGTTGATTCCCAAATAGTCGAGCGAACAGTCGTTCGGGAACAAGTGCATACTCAACGGTAAGATCATACAGAACCTCATTGCCAGCTAGCAGCAACTGTGTATTAGCCTTAGCCGTGCGTCGATCTATATACTCTGGTTTCGCGGACCCCAAGAGAACTCCATGGTTAAGACAAGGTAGTCCCTGAGTATGTTTCGCGAGATGAGCTTTCTGCGCCAAATAGTAACGTCTATTTGAGTCTTCTTGTTGAAGGGCAATTGCACACACACCTAGTATGGCTAAATGACGGCCGACCTCTGCTGCGGCAATCTGACCATGCTCTTGCCCAATTGGCTGTTGCACAGGAATTCTCGCTGAAACAGTACCATCAGATTCCAAACCCAAGTCATCAAGTGCAAAATATGGTGGCCGAATAGCGATACGAGACCACAAGATGTCCGAATCAATAGGTTTGGTAGTAAGAATTGCCATGATGGTCTGCTCCGATACGTGCACTCAGGAGTAGATCGGCTTCGACCATCAAAGGCTTGACGATATTCAAGAATTAACAACAATATCATCGAACTGTCACGAATAGTGAAAAGCGACAAACAAATAGAAATCACGGTCAGACCAGATTAAAACTGAGTCCACCTTACAGGTACCCTTAGGGATAGGACTACTACGAGTAAGAGAAAGAGATGATCGGAATCGCGTCGAAGAGACGACTTATTCTGATTGAGGCTGAAAAGTCCGAAGACGCAAAGAGTTGGTCACCACAGATACGCTTGAAAAAGCCATTGCCCCGGCTGCCACCATTGGATTAAGAAGCCCTGCGGCGGCAAGAGGAATCGCTGCAATGTTGTAAAAAAATGCCCAAAACAAGTTTTGCCGTATGGTATTGAATGTTGCCAACGCCAATTGCAGCGCCGTGGCTACCAACGTTGGCTCTCCTGACATCAGGACGATGTCTGCGGCCTCAATGGCCACATCAGTTCCAGTACCTACAGCGAGACCTAAGTCTGCCGAGGTCAAAGCCGGCGCATCGTTGATCCCATCACCCACAAATGCCACAGCCTGTCCTGTATTCCTCAAACTATTCACATGATCCGCTTTTTCCTCTGGCAAGACTTCAGCAATAATATTCGTGATACTCACTTGGCTTGCAATTTCTTCTGCTGTTCGCAGGTTATCGCCTGTGAGCATGACAGTGTTTGATCCCATGTTTCGTAAAGTATGAACCGCTTTTGATGCTGTGGGACGAACCGTGTCTGCCACAGCTAGGACTCCATGCACCAATCCATCCCATCCAGCCAGGAATACCGTTTTTCCTTCTTGTTCCCATTTCTGCATGAAGGCGCTCAAATGATCAGGAATTTCTAGACTACGCTCCAACATCAATTCGCGCTTCCCTACAACTACGTCAATCCCTTCAACGATCCCAACAGCACCTTTTCCCATTATACTTTCAACATTTTCAGGTATGCCTAGTTCGATATCGCGTTGCTCGACGCCAAAGGCTACGCCTTTTCCAATTGGATGACCACTAGCTGCCTCAACTGTCCCAACAAGATAAAGAAACCTCGATTCCTCAAGGTCTGTTTCAACATTAGTGAGCGTCATAGCACCATGTGTCAGTGTTCCAGTTTTATCAAACACGACCGTCGTAATTGAACGAGCCTGTTCAAACACCGCTGAATTTTTAAAGAGAATGCCAAGTTCAGCACCCCTCCCACTTCCAACCATGATAGCTGTAGGCGTAGCCAACCCTAAGGCACAAGGACAGGCAATAATTAAAACGGAAACACCATTACGAAGAGCCGTACTGACATCACCAGTCACAAACCACCATCCAACAAATACACTCACTGCGATCAGAATCACCACTGGGACAAAGACCCCTGAAATACGGTCGACCAGTTTTTGCACGGGCGCCTTACTGGCTTGAGCATCTTCCACAAGTCGAATAATTTTAGCCAACGCCGTATTGGCCCCCACCCCTGTGACTTCAATTTCTAAACGTCCTTGCTGATTGACCGTTGCGCCAAAGACTTGGTCACCGATCTCGTGGTCGACAGGTACCGACTCACCCGTCAGCATGCTTTCATCGATTGACGACTCACCAGCGATAAGTACTCCATCCGTCGGTATTTTCTCGCCTGGGAAGACCACCACATGATCGCCAGGTTGGAGTTCATCAACTTGGATCATCACTTCATCACCATTTCTAATAACACGCGCCTCTTTGGCTCCCAGTTCCACAAGTCGAGCAATGGCTTGGGAGGCTCGACCCTTTGCACGAGCCTCAAAGTATCGGCCTAACAAAATTAGCGTGATAATCATAGCCGATGTTTCAAAAAAGATGGCTTGTCGACTGAATAGGGCCCAGATGGAATAGCTCCAAGCCGTAAGCGTTCCAACTGAGATCAATGTGTCCATCGTGGCATGAAGAGTCACGAGATTTTTTATTGTCGCTCTATGAAATTGCCAACCTAAAATAAAAACGACTGGTGTTGAAAGGATCAGTTGTAAAACCCGTGTGGAATCCGACTCTGTCATTCCCATCGCCAGAAACATGAGGGGAACTGTCAGTAACAGAGATAACAGTAGACATCTTTGCTGATGCAATGCTTCTTGTGAATAGCGTTCAACAATACTCTCTCGTTGTTCGTTGGCGACTATTCGCTTCATGGTGAAGCCAATTTTTTCGATCGCATTTTGAAGGGATACCACATCAGTATCTGGATCAAGAATGGCCCGCGCTTCATGTCCGGCGAAATTCACGGTGGCCTCATGAACGCCTTCTTGTTTTGAGAGAACACGCTCAATACGGGCCGCGCAAGATGCGCACGTCATCCCCTTCACGTCAAAGTTGACAGTTTCTAGTAATTGCTGAGTCATAGGTAAATGCTAAATAGGTATTTCTTTGGTGAAAGAACGTGAAACGTCGTTCGTAAAACGTGAAGCGAATGGCTAAGAATAAGGGAAGATTGAATCCTTGAACGAAGCCTCTTTACTTTGTAACCATAAACCCTTGATCTTCAATCGTCTTGTTAATGGTATTTTCCTGAATTTTCGTCTCATCAAAACTCACATCGACAGTTTTCTCAGGAACATGCACCTCTGCAGCGCTTACACCATCGACGACCTTCAAAGCCCCTTCAATAGTTTGTTTACAATGATCGCACGAAATATCGGGAACAGAAATTGTGACATTTCTCATACCTATGTCTCCTATTATTTATTATTAGGTCCAGTAACTTTGTTCGTATACCGCAGTGTTTCCAATAATTCATCAACGATTTCTTCGGATCGACCTTCTTCCACCGCATGCATGACACAGGTTTCAATATGATTTTGGAGAAGTATTCGATTCACTTTTTCCAAAGAACCTTGAAGGGCCGATACCTGCTTCATGACTTCTGGGCAATATCTCTCTTCTTCAACCATATTAATGACGGCTTCAATATGACCGCGCACCGTCTTTAGTCGATTCATGGCAGTCTTTTTATGCTCATCCTTCATACCGTCATCATACCCCACCCCAGGAGGGGTAGGCAAGCATTATGGATTGCCTTCTCAATCACTACATAATCTTACAGAAAATTTTGATAGACCTGAAAAAATTCAACCCACCCTGTTTAGTTGCAAACAGTTCCTAGACATTTAGACTGACCGTTCCAGTCTTTTAGAAAGAACCTGAGAGAACTGACCATGATGAAAAACATTACGTATTTCATGCCACTAGTTTTCGTCTTATCTATACTCGGATGTTCGCAAGAACAGGAATGGAAAATATGAATACAAAAAAGTAAAGAGTCTTATTACACAAATGACTTACATCAAACAGAAAAAATTCTTCTAAAATCCTTAAAAATTGCTGAACTCATGGCAGACAAGGATCGATCTGTTCCTCAAACTCAATTCCGACTTGGTATGCTATATCAATATCAAGGTCATTATAAAAAAGCAGTAGCGTACTATTGTAAGCTTCCCCGAATCGAGGACAGATCAAACGTAGAGCTTTCTGGCACAATTAACCCAGGAGGTTCTTATGAAACAGACTCGATTCAGTGAAACGCAAATCGTTGCGATTCTCAAACTAGGCGATGCCGGGATCAAGGTCAAAGATCTCTGCCGGAAGCACGACAGAACCCAATGCCATTCCTGTATAAGACCAAACAAATTTTGCATTTATCGCACGCATAAGTTGATATGTAACCACAAGAACGATGAAGAGAAAGACTAATGCAACAACCATTTGCCTCGTTGGACTTGGACGTACACTTAAAACTTTGACATTTCAAAAATTCCAAATCTAGACACATAAACCTTATCGAATTATTACATAATTAGAACTATTGCACTCAAGAGAGTCTAGATTCCCAAATTTCTGAAAGAAGGGATATTCCTTACAAAGTCTTAGAAGCCAGAGACTAGATTCTGCACAGACTTTGTCACAAAAAATACACTCCACACATTAGGGAATAATCAAAGGTCAAGGAGAAGTTATTCCACAGTTGACTGCATAAGGCTATTTGCTTGAGGTGGGGAAAAGCCTTGATAGCCATTGTGACGTTCGGTGAGCTCAAGAACTGAAAACGGTTGGCCATTCACTTTTTCGGGGACTGTGAAAATTTGCCGAAGATCGCCTCCCTGCCCGCCAATGACTTCTCCAGCAAACTCAATACCTCGTTTTTTGGATTCTTTCATCGCCTGCTCGATGTCATGAACGAGAATCGCTATATGATGCAGAGTCTGATCGCCAAATATGTTCACCCATCCAGGAATAATACTCGTTTTCCCACGATCATCATCATAGGCTTGATCGACAAAGAGCGCTGGATACCCATCGATGCGATACACTTTGGCCCACCAGTCCTCATAATTCAGCGTCTCCGAAAATGTATAGCCAAGCTGTAAGAATTCTTCAGCCCGTTGATCAATGTTCAATGTTCGAATCGTAATATGATCAATGACGGGAAAGAGGGTAACGCTAATCTCATTTAAACCTTGAGCAAACGTCCTAGCGGCCTGATTACGCAACAAGTAGTCATCCACAAGCTTGAGAACAACAGATTCTACTTCAGGTGCAGTTGCCATGACTTTTCTCCAAAATTTCGTCGCTCGCACCTCGTCATTCGCAAGATGATTGTTCTTTTCTCATACGAGATACGAGTCACAAGCGACGAGATACGTGTTGTGTTTCTAGTCCAAAGAGAAGGTGATGCCCTGCGCAAGGGGCAAGTCAGATCCCCAATTCAATGTATTAGTCTGCCGTCGCATGTAGGCCTTCCAAGCATCCGACCCTGCCTCCCGACCTCCACCCGTTTCTTTTTCGCCACCAAAGGCCCCACCAATCTCTGCCCCTGAGGTGCCAATATTAATATTGGCAATTCCACAGTCACTTCCCGTGGCTGCTAAAAACTGTTCAGCATGGCGCATGTCCAAGGTAAACAATGAAGATGAAAGCCCCTGGGGAACACTATTTTGCAAACCAATGGCTTCCTCAAGTGTTCGAAAAGTCATGATGTACAGGATCGGCGCAAATGTCTCCCGTTGAACAACGTCCCACTGATTCTCGGCTCGGACGATAGTTGGCTCGACAAAAAATCCCCCCTGCTGAAGAACCTTGCCTCCATAAAGAATTTCTCCGCCTGATTCTTGGATCTGATTTAGAGATTCTTGATACGCCTTGACGGCACTCTGATCAATAAGTGGACCCATCAGCACACCATCATCCAAAGGATTTCCAATTCGTACTTGTTGGTAGCCATGAATCAATCGTGAGACGACATCTTGATATCGAGACTCATGCACAATCAGTCGCCGAGTAGACGTACACCGTTGACCAGCTGTCCCCACTGCGCCAAAAACAATGCCAGGTATAGCAATATCCAAATCAGCCGTTTCATCTATTATCACAGCATTGTTCCCACTCAACTCGAGTAACGTACGGCCTAGTCGATTCCCTACCATCGCTGCCACACGACGTCCAATCTGAACTGATCCCGTAAATGACACAAGTGGAAGCCGTGTATCTTTAACCATGGTTTCAGCCAGTTCATCATTGTCAGTGATCAAGAGGGAAAAGATACCAGCATAGCCCTGTTCTTCCATCACGCGATTACACATATGCTGCACCGCAATAGCCGTCAATGGCGCCTTTGGTGACGGTTTCCAGATCACGGTGTTTCCAGCAATGGCAGCTATGCAAGCATTCCATGCCCATACGGCTACAGGAAAGTTGAAGGCGCTAAATACACCAACGACTCCTAACGGATGCCATTGTTCGTACATTCGATGGTTCGGCCTTTCTGAATGCATAGTCTTGCCATACAACATTCGGCTTTGACCGACGGCAAAATCTGCCATGTCAATCATCTCTTGTACTTCGCCATCCCCTTCTGCCTTAATTTTCCCGACTTCCATCGAAACAAGACTACCCAGGGCATCCTTTTTTTTCCGCAGTTCCTGACCAATCAGTCGGATGACTTCTCCTCGTTTCGGTGCTGGCACTTGACGCCATTCCTGGAATGCTCGCTCAGATTTTTGAACGATCCCTTCATAATCTTCTGGTGAACATACATTGACCTGCGCAATAGGGTCTCCAGTAGACGGATTCATTGAAGTCAAAACTCTGGAACCTGTGAGTGTGGTCCAGTGTCCTGGGCCAGCACACCCTCCAGCATTCTTCGGTTGAAGGCCTAATTCCGCCAATAGATCCATATACCCCTCACCCAAAATACTGCCCAAAGCGATTCGCGAGAACATCCGGTAAACTAAAGGTTTCTTGGGTTATGAACCCGCGATAGCTTGAAGGATTATCGAGGACCAAGTCCACGATGCTGCAAATCCCAGATGCTGTTGTCACCTGAATAGCAGACCACAACTTTCCTGCAATGGTCTGAGGATAAATCTTCTTCACATAATTTTCTTCGAACAGCTCACCATGTTGTTTTCCATTAACGGCCGTATATATTAAGACCACATCCTGTAATGTTTTCGGGATCGCATGTTCTAAAATTCGCTTTAACGTCTCGCGATCATCATTGAGCTTCAGATCATTCATCAGAAGATGTATTTTTTCACAATGTCCAGGATAGCGAAGTGTCTTATAATTCATGGTTTTGACTCTACCTGCATATGTATCAGCTAATGTGCCTAACCCACCTGATGTATGAAAGGCCTCATAAAGTAACCCATCCAGTTCAATCGTTTCGTATCCTTCTAATGGTTGCAAAGGAGTTTTGACACCTTGCTCAATGCCATAACAGATATTGCCATATTCATTGATCAAACCATCGGTGGACCAAGTAAGGGAATATTTCAATCGATTACTCGGGTTCACCGGAAGCGCACCCACACGCATTTTCACTGATTCAATGGAATCAAAGTGTGTCATAAGTTCGTTGGCGACAATACTGATAAATCCAGGGGCTAACCCACATTGAGGGACAAAGGCTTGCGAAGCAGCCTGACTCAAGGCTTTAATTCTCTCTGTGACCGTGACATCTTCCGTCAGATCAAAGTAATGCACACCATGAGCCCGAGCGACTTCTCCAACCTTCATATTACAAAAATATGGAAGACTTGAGACAATGCCATCGACTTTCGTGGTTGAGAGAAAAGTATCTAGAGAGTGCTCAGCCATCACATCAATGACATGGGTGTGAAAGTAAGGATTCTCAATCTCGTGATCGAGTCTTTTCGTCGTGTCCTTATCCACATCACCAAGATGAACATCGTATTCACCTGTCTCTGATAATAAAACAGCAATCAACGATCCAATTTTCCCACCACCTAACACTAGAATTTTTCGCATGCTCAAACCTTCCTTATTCTTCATTATCCTACGACTCTCGAATTCTGGCTACTCTCAACACATGAATTCACCCCATTTATTCCCCCTTTTCAGGTCAGTCCATCAAATTCATGTTTATTCACAAGAAAAGAAGCCACCAGCAAGATCAAGTAAACCCCAGAAATTCTTGATAAAAAGAAATATTCACCTTGAATAATTAGGCTTATGGAAAATCTCACTCTGAATCACTCAAGAACTGGCCACATCTCCCCGAAACACACAATGAGAACGAATTCAAATAGGGTTCAATTGTCCCAAGCTGATTTACGCTGGGGTATCAACGGGTTGGACATACGAAAGTAAATTCAATCGGTTATAGGGCTCACTACTCAACCATCATCAATGTGACGGAGCTATCATGTATGTGACTAGAAAGAACTCGTTGTTTTTATGTGTGATTCTGGGTGCCAATCTTTCCGCTTGTGGGTCAATGGTGACACATCAGTATTCCAATGAACCACAAGCAGAAGTCACAGATACTCCCTACTTGGCCCTCGATCCCACCATTGATGTTGAAATAGACCAAAGCACAGTTGAAGAGCTCCAGGAAGAACCCATTGTGCCCATGGAGTCAACGATAGCCAGGCCAATGCTTACTCCTGCATCGTTTTACCATTCACCCGATCCTCCAGTAGACATCCCTGAGTACGTCCCAAGTTTATTTTTTGATTTTGATAGTTGGCTATTAACGAATAAAGGAAAACATATTCTCGAACTCACCGCCGCACAGCTCATAGACGACCAGGAGAGTACATTAATTATTGAAGGTCACTGCGATGATCGAGGAGCAGAAGGATATAATTTAGTCTTAGGAGATAAACGTGCGCTCACCATTCAAGATTATCTCGTAAGTTTAGGAGTAGACAAAACCCGTATCACGACAGTATCTTTCGGTGATACTCACCCCGTCTGCTTTGAAAATAATGAAACCTGCCATGCCTTAAACCGACGTGGGTATTTGGTTCTTCTGAAGTCTGATTAACAAGGCATTCGCCACACTCACTGCACCGCCCTCATGATAGGATCTCTCCTCTAGACTCATTTGACTCTACGACTCGTCTGTCCCCGCCTTTTTCCAATTTAGTAGTACACCACTTCTGGCATCAATGAGCACACCTCTTCACGTCTCGAGCTATTTAGACAATCGGTTAACAAAACCTTCCAGTCGAGAGAAATTAATTACAACCATTTCTAACCTCCACACGACTTACTCAATAAACACCATATAGACAACTACCACGTAGCTAGGTGATTAACTTATTGCATCAGTCATGAAGTCTTGGCCTGAAGCTCTTACTAAAAGGAGAAACGCATGCACCCGTTACACATTTCCCTCATACCCATCGTCACTTTTGCTCTGACCTTTCCATCCATGGCCAATGCCATCCCAACGACATTTCAGGATAACGACGCCGACATCAGCAATACGGTATCTGCCTTCCAGGCTGCCCTAGGGGACCCCAATAACGGAAATGCCCCAGGCCCAACTGCGAATGGTCGCCGACAAATTAACTGGGATGCAGGTATTGTCCCCTTCAACATGCCTGGAGATTTTTTCAATACAAGGGTTACTCGTGGCGCAATATTCAACACCCCAGGAAGCTCGCAATTCCGAGTCAGTAATGATGGAGTCGATAATGAATTTGATTCGATAAATCCCACTTATCCAGATCAGTTTCAACCCTTTAGTGCGCCTCGTCTTTTCACCTCATTTGGAACTAATGTTCTTGACGTCAACTTCTTTGTCTCAGCCACTGATACCCCCGCAACCGTCAGCGGATTCGGGGCAATCTTTACCGATGTCGACCTTCAGAACACCACCAAGTTAGACTTTCTCGATTCGAGTGGAGCATCACTCCTTTCACTTTTTGCGCCGACCAATCCTCAAGGCCTGTCATTTATTGGCGCAACATTCACGACTGAACGTGTGGCGCAGGTCCAGATCACAAGCGGAAATACCGCTATCGGTCCGAACGATGATCCGACCAACGGCATCGACGTCGTTGTCCAAGATGACTTTCTCTATAGTGAACCACAACCTGAACCTGTCCCTGAGCCGTCGACCATACTCTTAATAGGCTCAGGAATCGTAGGGCTCGGCTTATGGAAAAGAAGAGCAAGAGGTGCCAATACATCCATCAAGCCTTAAGCGTCATCAACATTACGTCTGTTTCACTAGCGCCTCATCGATATTCGGTGAGGCTCTTTTTTTCTACACTCCATTTCCAACTTCACTTGCATCTTCTTTATTGACCTTCAACAAAAAACTCGGCACAATCCGTTTTTACAAGAGCATGGATTCAAATCATTAATTCTTAAGATCCGGTAGATCCCTAACCTTCATATCGGAAACTGTCTATGGTACCCACTTCTGGCACTCCCCCCGTTCCGCCAGATACACAGACTGACTCTCTGAGCCGCTCCCTAGACGATCATGAATTAAAATACCGCTCTCTTCTTCAAGAAATTGCTAAGGGGAATGAAAGCGCACTGACCGAGTTCTACCGATCTTTTGAATCACGAATTTATGCATTTACAAATATTCGTTTAAACGATTCTCATGAAGCCGCCGACTTACTCAATGACATTATGTGGGAAATTTGGCGAAGTGCGGGGAAGTATGAAGGTCGCTCGTCTGTAAGTACATGGGTATTTGGCATTGCACATCATAGAGTCATTGATCGCATACGCAGCAAGAGTAAACATAGGATGGAGCCGTTGGAAGTCACGGCCACGGAAGAATCAGAAGAGGACTTGTATGATCTTCTCACCCAAAAACAACTTGGGACTCATATGCACCATTGCTTAGATAAACTATCACTAGATCAGAGACAAACCGTACACATGGCATTTTTTGAAGACTTATCGTATCGAGAAATTGGCGAAATTGTAGGGAGTCCAGAAGGGACAATCAAAGCCCGTATGTTTCATGCCAAACAAGCACTCAAACGTTGCCTCACCAGGCGCATACGGTAAAAGAGAAATGAAGGACACACCGACAAAACAGCCGACTCACCCTGAAGAACTATTACCATGGTTTGTCAATGGTACTCTTTCCGATAAGGAGCGACAGGTCGTCGAAGAACATCTTCAATACTGTCCATTATGCCAACAAGAAATAACTCTTCTCCAAAAAATGAGGACACAAGTTAAAGACTTTCCAATCGAATCTCCTGGGGAGCTTGGACTAAACCGTCTCCTAGGCGAAGTAAGAGCCAGCCGACAAGTCCCTCCCACACAGACCCTACTGTCATCCGAGTGGTGGCACACAGGATTAGCCATTGCAGCCTCATTAATTATATTGATCCAAGCCGGACTACTCGTTGATGCCTGGTTTCTCTCAAAACCAATGATGCCGTTGTCAGGGCCTCAACTTCAGGGACCTGTCGTGCAAATCTCGTTTGTCTCGACAGCAACTACCGCACAAATTAGTCAAGTTATACGCGCAGTCCATGGTAGCATTATGGAAGGTCCAAGCCCGTTGGGAATCTATCGGGTTCGCCTCGACCTGGCTTCCTCTGACACGCAACATATTGAGCAAGCCCTCATCCAACTTCGTCAACACACAGCTATTATCCAGCATGTCGCGAAAGACTAGAGATGGAGACAACAACAATGCATACGGGAACGTCCCATCTTACAACACTACTACCTCTCATCATCTTTCTCTTTTGTTCGACCTCGTGTACAGCACCACCTTCTCCGGTGTCAGATCACACTAAAGAGAAGGGACACGCCTCAATTGTCCTGAACTCCAACGCCACAACCACTGAGAAATTTGCTCAGCTTCGAACCAGAGGTATAGAAAATCATATTGATTTGGACGCCCTAGAACCAGGAGAAGTCTGCGTCATTAATGCCAATGAAACTGAGGCAGAAAAATTAGATCAATTTGCGCAGGCACGATACTACACAAAGAAAAAACGACGCATTCTGACTAGCCTTGGCTTCGTCATGAGCATCTTGCAGGTCCCATCTGGCACAACAGTGCAACAAGGGATCGCAACACTCCGACAGGCATTTCCCACACAAATTGTCGATGCCAATCACCACTATTATTTGCAAGGCCCAACCGACGACAATGATCCACGGCGTTATGGGCAGCGATTAGTCGGATGGACGAAACAACGCGGACACTGTACCACTCCAGAGTTGTCAATCGGGATGATCGACACTCCTATTGACCTCAGTCGTCTACCCATAGCGCATCAAAGCATTCACACTAGTTCTTTTTTATCTGCGAATACCACAAAAGCATTGACTCATCATGGAACCGCGATAGCAATACTCCTCGTTGGACATTCCAAATCTACGATCCACGCGTTGCTACCCAACGCTTCATTGTTTGCCGCAGAAGCCTTTCGGCAAACCAAAGCAGGCAACACTGAAGCCACGACATGGAACATTGTTCGTGCATTAGATTGGCTTGTCGAAGAAAACGTACAGGTCATTAATCTCAGCTTAGGCGGTCCGGCTAATGCATTACTCTCTTATGCCATCAAGACCACTCTCAGTAAGGGCATCTCAATCGTTGCGGCGAGTGGGAATGCAGGCCTTATGGGTAGTCCCACTTATCCTGCAGCCCAACCTGGTGTAATAGCCGTTACAGCATTAGACGCTCAGCTGCAACCCTATCGGCATGCAAACAGAGGGACATATATTGCTTTTTCAGCCCCCGGTGTCGACATTTGGGTTCCACATGAAAACGGCAATGGTGTCTTTAAATCAGGAACTTCGTTTGCCGCACCGTTTGTCACCGCAGCTGCTGCGACAATCAAGCAATCCCACCCACACTGGACCCCTCCCCAAATCACTAACAAACTATCCACCACTGCAGTGGACCTAGGCATTAAAGGCAAAGACCCTACCTTTGGTTGGGGACTCATTCAAATTTCACCTACCTGTCAACACACTTCTTTGTCTATTCGTACGCAATCCTGGAATGTGGATCCTGATTCGGAGCTCAGGGTATCACGACACGTCGAACTCAACTAAGCGTTCGAACCATCCCATCTCCCGTTCAACTCCTACTATTATTCTTGGCTTAGCCACAACGATCGAGCCCAACCAAGAAGCCTTCATTGGTGCGGTCTCTATCTTACTATTGGTTATACATCAGAAAATAATTACAACCATTTCTTCTCGCTCTTCGACTTACCCAGCAACATCGTTCACGAGTATTGATCTTGAATGTGAGTCAACATCACCAACACTGTAATCACTCGTCACTACAAAGGGGGAGAGCATGACACACCGCATTCACATCAGTATTGCCCAAAATGGCATTGTTGGCTGGATTGGGAATGATCAATGCTGCGGATGCAGGGAAATGGAAAAAACGCAACAACATTCGAATCCACAATATCATCCGAGCTACTGACCTGAACAATATTTCTAACCCGACAGTTCAACCACAGGATCCCGTCTTATCCGGAGGAGGTCGGGACCAAACTTTGCAGCTTGGCGATGTTCTGTGCAGGACTCAGAACGATGATTTGATTATTGGGAAGTTAGGCACTGACTTGCACTTTGGTTATCATGGAGATGACATCATCATTGGAGGCACTGAAAACTTCAATCCCTTCAATCGTGATCGAACCTTTGGTGGAAGAGGAAATGACATTTTCATGTGAGCTCC
Organism: Nitrospirales bacterium; assembly: GCA_049607825.1. GTDB lineage: Bacteria > Nitrospirota > Nitrospiria > Nitrospirales > UBA8639 > JAGQKC01. The sequence continues at coordinate 10,323 of JBMYWX010000009.1, read as the reverse complement.
TGGCGATAGGTCTGATCTCATGGAAAGGCGGAAAAGGTAAGGATGCCGTGATGTTTGGAAAAATTGGAGAAGTCGGAGAGAGTGGAAATATTGAATTTAATGTAAACCCTCCCGGGAAACCTGGGTCACAAGATTCAAATCCAATTTTTTTCAGCCTGCGCACAAACCTTCCTCTTATGGGTGTGAGCGGGTCTCCAGGATTTTGCGAAATCATTGATAAGTCCAATGCAGTTGATGGAAAAGCCACATTGGATGCCCTGAACGTCGATCATTTAGTTAAATTCCTCTTGAAAGGTGAACGGAATGACCGCACTGATGATGGGGACAATGGGTTACGCGTGATGTTACACCTCAAAGACGTCGAAACATTAGTCTGCACCAACCCAGACCTGGAAGCTATTCAGGTATTTGACCTGACTCAAGTCCCGGCCCAAGAGATTGATGTCGATGATATTCCAAATAGAAAAGTCCGAAATCGAGTCAAGGCGATGATTTTCTAAGACTTGGAAATTAAAACGTCACATACTGACTATGACTGGGCAAACAGGCCCAGTCATAATCACTGGATGCGAAAAATTAGAACGGAGAAAGACTGCAGACTATGCTCAATCCATTTGCGATTCTCTTGCTAACCATCGCAATCATAGGCTTTACCTGGCCCAGTCAAGCAGAGATCCATCTCCAACAAGATCGACTGACCATTAATGCTCAAGAAACCACAGTTCAAGAAGTCCTAAACATGCTCGCGAAACAAGGTCAATTCGATATCATGGCTCTCGAGGAAAGTACGATAAAAAATGTCAGAATTTCAAAGAAATTCTGGAATCTTCCTGTCGAAGAATGTCTAGCTAGAATCTTTAGCGGATGGAACTATGGAATGAGTCGAGACCAACAAACTGGGAAAATCATCACACTCTTTCTTGTCTCTCAGAAGAATCGATTGTTACCACAGACTGTGGATTCTCACGCTAAACATTGGCCAGGCGAGTACGCGAGGACTAGTAATGAACGACAGATATCCAAGCAAGACACCGCACCGTTCGAACATGATGATAAAGATGAAGAAGAATGGGAAAGCTCAAGTCCAGAATAGCGGAGTCACTTAAATTATACACGACAAAAAATCAAATTCGCACGCCTCAACCCATTTTCATTTCCTCACATCAAATCCTGATCAGTCAAAAAAAAGAGTCTGCGAAGATTTTTTCCGCAGACCCTTCCTCTTTATCACGTAATTGACCTTCAGGCACGTACAATAGGCTTATTACTTACCAACGATATTACCCTGCATGTCATCTATTTTCTCGTTAATTTTCTCTTTTGCCTGTGACTGAATATCTTCGGCCATACTTTTCTCTTTTGCTTCACCCTTTGCTTCTTTGACCTTATCTTCTCCTTCAGAAGACATTTCCTTCAGCTTCGTGCTGGCTTTTTCCATATCTCCCTTTCCCATGCCGAGATCAAGGGCAGAAGATATGCCATAACCTCCAATGACAAATAGTCCGACGAGTAACGCTGCGCATACATGCTTCATTCAACACCTCCTAGAAATATAGAATGACCGACAATAAAAGTGATAGGGGGATTAAAGAGAGTCTGACACTAGCCTTCCCTCGAAGTCAACGAGAGCAGACGGGAACGTCGCCTTTACAAGGATTTCCACCGATTCAATAGGAAAAGTTAGGACATGCGATTAAATCAATCGTTTTGTGACAGAAGGACTAACAACCAGTACAATTTTAGTAATGTTCAACAGCTGATTCTCCGATAGGCCATTGTAGATTACACACACTGGGAGCATTCTATGCCATACCAACCTATTGAAAACTATGGACTCATCGGGAATATGCGAACCTCTGCCTTGGTTGGCATGAACGGCTCAATTGATTGGTTTTGCTACCCACACTTTGACTCCCCAAGTATATTCGCGGCGATTCTAGACGATAAGAAAGGTGGCATGTTCTCCATTGCCCCCACATCCAAGAAAGTCACGAACAAACAATATTATTGGCCAGATACGAATGTGCTCGTCACTCGGTTTCTTTCTCCGCAGGGCGTGAGCCGAGTGATTGATTTTATGCCTGTGGGGTTTCAGCCAAGTGAAGGACACCCCAACGGATTGATTCGTCGAGTCCAAGCTATTCGTGGAACAATGGATTTTCGTATCAAATGTCAACCTGCGTTTAATTATGCACGCGACACACATAAAACGATTAGGACCAAAGATGGTGTCATATTCGAATCTCAGGCTCTCTCACTTCATCTGGGAACCAGCATCACACTCAAACAAGAGGACGATGGGGTCGTAGCAGAATTCACCCTCAAAGAAGGCGAAGAAGTCGATTTTTCACTTCAAGAAGTTCCCCAGGGTGAGAATGAAAAACTCGCATTTGCTGAATATCAAGCTGAAGACCTATTCAAACAAACGGTAACCTACTGGCGACGATGGTTATCGAAGTGCACCTATACGGGTCGTTGGAGAGAAATGGTGCATCGTTCAGCCTTAGCTTTAAAACTCATGACTTTTGAACCCACAGGGGCTATTGTCGCCTCCCCCACATGTAGTTTGCCGGAAGGCATAGGAGGAGAACGTAATTGGGACTATCGTTACACGTGGATTCGAGATGCAGCCTTTACAATCTATGGCCTACTACGCATTGGGTTTACCGATGAAGCCGCACAGTTCAT
>JBMYWX010000009.1:0-7625 GCA_049607825.1 Nitrospirales bacterium | reverse complement strand
ATGCATTGGCTAGAGGCGCGCTGTCATGAATTAAATCCAGACAGCTCATTACAAATCATGTATGGCATAGACGGTCGTCATACCCTCACTGAAGAATCACTAGAACATTTAGACGGATACAAAGGCTCGAAGCCAGTTCGGGTCGGCAATGGAGCCTACAACCAATTGCAATTGGATATTTATGGTGAACTCTTAGACTCGGTATATCTTTATAACAAGTACGGCACCCCAATCTCTTATGACCTCTGGACTCACCTCCGCCGCCTCATCAATTGGGTCTGTGATAATTGGCATCGCACTGATGAAGGGGTTTGGGAAGTACGAGGTGGTCAACAACACTTCGTCTACTCGAAGCTCATGTGCTGGGTCGCCCTTGATCGTGGTATTCGACTAGCCGATAAACGTTCGTTTCCAGCTGACCGTGATCGATGGATAAAAATACGAGATGAGATCTATGAAGAAATCATGGAAAAGGGTTGGAATGCCAAACGGCAAGCATTTATTCAGCGTTACGGTAATGATTCTCTCGATGCAGCCAACCTCATGCTCTCACTTGTCTTTTTCGTCTCCCCTACCGATCCACGCATGCTCAAAACACTTGACGCCACTAACCAGTCTCCTGAAGATGGTGGACTGGTTTCCAACGGTTTGGTCTACCGCTACAATCTTTCCGAGACCGAGGATGGACTCAAAGGCGAAGAGGGAACCTTTAACATCTGCACCTTCTGGCTCGTTGAAGCTATGACTCGAGCTGGCAAAGTTGATCGTGCAAGGTTGGACGAAGCCAGACTTCTTTTCGAACAAATGTTAGGCTATGCGAATCACCTGGGGCTCTTCGCTGAAGAGACTGGTCACCACGGTGAAGCCCTTGGAAATTTCCCACAAGCATTTACCCATCTCGCCCTCATCAGTGCCGCCTTCAACCTCGATCGTGCATTAGGAAAGTAAACACCACGCGACTGAGAAATTAAGAAACATGACATGATCAACAATTGAATTACATCATAGCCATTTCCACCAACGAAAGAGCCCCACGAGCAATACCGCAAAGGAAGTTAAGATCAAACAGACGATGGTAAAAGCCCAGGGATCTTCAGACCCGGGAATGCCCCCGACATTGATACCCAGTAATCCTGTAACAAACGTGATAGGAAGAAAAATCCCAGCTAATACAGTGAGAATGTACATCGTTTTATTCATCTGTTCCGATAATTTTCCCGTTAGCTCCTCCTGCATGACTCCCATTCGATCTCTTGCGGCATCGAGATCTTCGACATAACGAATCAGGTGGTCAGCCACCTCCCGAATCCTGGCACGATGTGATGGCCTCAACCATGTGAGTTGTGCAAGATGAAGAGATGAGATCACTTCGCGCTGTGGTGCAATATATCGACGCAATGCAATCGTTTGGCGTCGCAAGACACCAAGTTGACTGCGAAGCTGATAGCTAGCTTGTCCAATGACTTGCTCCTCTGCATCATCAATTTCTTCATCTAACTGACTGACAACGGGAGCCATTCTCTCCATCAATCGATCAGCCAACACCGTCAAAAAGTCTCCAGAATTTCTTGGGCCAACATGACCATCTAAACTTGTACGAATATCTTGCATTGTCATCAGTCGACGATGTCGAACGGTCACGACGCGATCAGATTCGATGTACAGACGAATAGAAATCATATCCTCGGGATCAGCACCCGGATTGAGGTTCACCCCTCGAAGTGTCATGAACAAGCTATCGTCAAAGAGCATGATTCGAGGGCGTGTCTCTTCTTCCAGTAAGGCTTCAACTACAATAGGATTCAGGTGACTTTCCTCTTGAAGCCATCGTTGACTATTGGCGCCCATCCGATCAAGATGAATCCACAAAAGACCTTGCTCAGAAGACCAAGCATGAATCCCATCCCAGGTCAATGAATCTCCTCCACCATGTCCATCTAATCTGCAAGCAAACACTAATCCGTCTTCTGCATTCATAAAAGTCCTCACAATAATCAAATTATCAAATCAACGTGATTATATAAACCAATTGTTATTCAATTTGATGAATGTGCCCGGGCATCAACATACTCACAATGCCACAATGCTATGATGACGCAACTATCCATATATCATTTCACTACCCCTGAAACTGGAATTCCATCTACTTGGAAAGGAGTATGACATGTCAGACGGCACATGGCTTGCCACGCAGCGGTTCTTGCAATATTCGTTATTCACAGTGAATCAGACGCCGATCACCATATCGTCGTTACTCATTTTTTTCGTGACCATTGGACTAGCCATTCTCGCAAGCAAAATGACACGAGTTTTTCTAGAACGAGGAGTTCTGGCTCGACTTCAACTCAGCGCTGGAACACATTATACACTCATTCGAATGGTCCAATACATTCTCTGGTTGCTAGGCGGTATCATTGCCTTTCAATTTATCGGGATCGACCTGAGTAGTATTGCCGTCATCTTTGGATTTTTATCCGTCGGTATTGGATTCGGCCTTCAACACCTCACCTCAAATTTCATCGCTGGACTCATGTTGCTCTTTGAACGCCCAATCATCGTGGGAGATAGGGTCACAGTCGGCGGCGTAGAGGGTGATGTTTTAGAAATCAATATCAGATCAACGACGATTCGCTCCCTAAATAATATATCCATGATTATCCCGAATTCAGAATTTATTTCTGGCACCGTCACAAATTGGTCACACGCAGATCCACGCACACGAGTGGAAATTGATGTTGGCGTTTCCTACAACTCCGACTTACAAACTGTGATTGATGCTTTATTATCCGCCGGCAACGAGCATCCACAGGTATTAAAAGAACCAAAGGCAAAGGCCTGGCTACTAAGTTTTGGAGACAGTTCATGGAATATGAGATTGCTCGTGTGGATAGAATCTCCTAAAGATCGGGCCCAAGTGACTTCCGATATTAATTGTGCCATTGTGAAAAAGTTTCGGGATCGCGGAGTGGAGATTCCATTCCCTCAGAGAGATTTACATGTACGCTCTCCTCTTCCTTTACCACTCATGACTACAGCGCCTTAGGAAAGAGCGCCTTGCATACAGACATGAGTAAAAGATTCAGAATTACAAATATTTACTCCATACAACAAATAGAAATTTTGTCACCCTCAAAAATGACTTAGTCAAAACTCATTGCTATGTTTATGATAATCAGTTGTATGATCATTTTCACAAATCGCAAACACGACCTTCTTGAAACTAACGTACTCTTCGTATCACTCAACATGTCACATGCACGACTTCTATTATTCGAGTCGAATAACATGGTGAATATGGGATAGCTGCCCCGTGGCGGTCAAAGAAAAAGGAAATGGATTAATCTAAATGAGAAGATTTAGAATTACAGTTCTGACGTGTGGGTTAATCATGAGCTTGTCGGGCTGTTTATCACCCTTTGCCTTGGAGAAAGCCGTAACGGCGTACGATCATGCAGTAACTGATGCCATGACGGAACAACTCCTCCTGAATATTGCCCGTGCTCATAATCATCAGCCTATTCATTTCACAGGAGTGGCGAATATTGCTGCCACGTTTGACTTTCGTATGACCGCTGGTGCCACACCTCCTCTGGGTGGGTTAGAAGGCGGAGTAAGTTTATTACCGATATTCGGTACAAGCGTGGCGGAAAATCCGACTGTCAGTATTGCGCCAATCGAAGGAGAAGAATTTACCAATCGATTATTGACTCCTTTGAAAGAGAGCAAACTGACCCTATTGTTGCGCCAAGGTGTCGATATTGACCTTCTCCTACGACTCATGGCTGCCGAATTACGCATTCCTAAGAATCATGCTGAGACTGTGTACTATAATCGTCCAAGAGACAAGGCCGGTTATACAAAATTTCGCCAAGTCGTGCTGCATCTCTCTACATTGCAAGATCACAATCAACTGTATGTCGAACCGCTCATTATACATAAGGAATGGACGTTACCTTTTGCCCATGTTTCCGGAACTGATTTCCAGCTACTCGAGCGAACGTATCAGGTAACCATCGACCCTAAAAAACAAGAGTATATTCTACGGAAAAAATTTCTTGGTCGGATTGTGATTACGAACTACGACCCTGAACAATTATCAAACCAAGAGCGTCTCGAACTCCAATTACGAGCAGATCGTTGGCCCCCCAATGACCTGACCGTAGATATCCGACCAAATTTCCCTGGTGGAGAATATCCATTTTTTGGAAATTTTCGGCTTCGGAGCTTTCATGCGATTCTCAATTTCCTTGGACGTAGCATTCAGGACGAACCAGAATATGATGTACAGAAGGATTCACGCACGCCATCGGTCAAGGAAAATCCCGTACGCACCATGTCCATCCTTGAATCAGGTTTGCCCTTAAATGATGCAACACTCTCCGTACATTATCATGGTGAGTATTACAGTATTCGTGACGATGCAGAAGACATATGGAATCGGGAAGCATTTCGTCTACTCTATCAATTATTCCAGATGACTGTGACTGATGTGCCTCGATCCGGAACCCCTAGTATCACCATTGCTAAATAAGTATCATGAAAGTCCTGATATTTTTTGATATCCTCTACATTTTGCATGTGAATAGATTTGACACTGAAGTATCAACGAAAGATACCCTATGAGTAGGTCTCTTTCTCGAATAAATGATAGACATGAACTCGATAATCGATAAATGGAAATTACTGATGCACATAGACAAGATTTTTCAACTAGTTACCGGCTGAAGAGAAACCTCAGAGCTTAACGCCACTTGCGAATCACACTCGTCCTCTATAATCTTCGTGCTAGTCTAAACTAGCATAAGTCTGATTGACGACAATGTTTATTGCTATTATTTTTTACGCATTTCCCAAACGCCTCCTCAAGTAAGGATTTGAGCTCATGGTGTATCAATCAATTTTTCGTAGAACATTATTTACTTTGAGTTGCCTCATCTTCTTGGCACCTTTGCCAAATTCACATGGCGAATTAGTCTTGGATCATAGTCCAAAGCTTGTGGTGGGATGGATCGAAAAAGTTCAAATTCTTCCTCAAAACATTATGCTGCACGCTAAGGTCGATACGGGAGCGGACACTTCTTCACTGAACGTCTCGAATCTCGAAGAAATCGTCCTTAAATCAGAACGATGGGTGACATTTCAAGTCACAACACGGGAAGGTCAAACGATTACGCTCAAAAAACCGGTACGTCGTTATGTCAGGATCAAACGAAAGGGGGCTGAATCCCAGCGACGACCAGTCGTTCAGCTTGATCTTTGCTTAGGCAACATCTTCGAACACAACACACAAGTCAACCTGGCTAATCGGAAAAACTTTAAATACAATATGCTCATTGGCAGAAACTTCCTCAAACGCCATGCCGTCGTGGATTCCGCACAAACCTACAAACATGAGCCCAACTGCGCAGAAGAATAGTCATTCTTGAACAAACGTCACCTATACATCCTCGTCGTGTGTCTTTCAATTTTGGGTCTTGGACTCTTCGCCTACAAGGCTGTCTTTTTACAATTCCCGTTAGTTCCACAAACTCAGGCCGAGCTCTGGATTGTAGAAGCGCACTTGACGTTTTTCGCCAAAAATAAACCAGTTAAAGTGTCTCTGGCATTACCACGGAACACCCGTCGCTATGCCATTGTCGACGAAAACTTCATTTCACAAGGTTACGGGTTAACAACGGTCAAAGATGATGAGAACCGACGTGCAACCTGGGCCATTCGAAAAGCGAACGGCAAACAACACTTATATTATCGAGCCACCGTTCGTCGCGTTGAAGTGGATAACCCACATTCCCAACCCCAGCCTCCGGAAATCATTCAACCATTTCTCGAAGGGGCACAATTTGCTGCAGGCCAAGCACTGCTCTCGGACATTAAAGGAAAGTCTGCTGACACAGCTACTTTAGTTACTGAACTCTTTTCCAGAATGAAACATTCCAAAACTGATCCCAATCTTCAACTGCTGCTGGGCAAAGACCATTCCCCTGAGAATAAACTCAAACTGGCAACGAATATTCTCGCCTATGCCAAAATTCCAAGTCGTGTGGTCCACGGTATTCGACTGATAGAATTTCAACGACAAGCCAAAATTGTACACTGGTTACAAATTTTTGAGAAAGGTACATGGAAATTTTACGATCCAGAGACTGGAAGTCCTAGTATTCCCAGCCATTATTTCACATGGTGGCATGGACAGCAGCCCTTGATGCACATTGAGGGGGGCGACAAACTATCAATGACGATGACCACAGCCCCCAATCAAGAAGAAGCCATACGTGCAGCCATGTACCAAACTCAGTTAACAGCTCCACAATTGTTGGAATTTTCATTATTCAGTCTCCCTCTCGAAGCGCAAGCGGTCTATCGAATTTTGCTCATGGTCCCGATGGGGGCACTCTTGTTATTAGTACTTCGCAACGTAGTTGGCGTGAAGACATTTGGGACGTTTATGCCAATTCTGATGGCCTTAGCATTTCGGGAAACTCAGTTGCTCTGGGGAGTCGTCTTGTTTTCATTGGTTGTCGCGTTAGGGTTAGGAGTCCGATTTTACTTAGAACATTTGAAATTGTTACTTGTCCCTCGTTTAGCGTCGCTCCTCATTATTGTCATACTCCTGATGGCCATACTCAGTGTCTTGAGCCACAAACTCGGGTTAGATCGTGGACTTTCTGTCGCCTTATTCCCCATGGTGATTTTAACGATGACCATCGAACGAATGTGCATTGTATGGGAAGAACGCGGAGCGAGTGAATCAATTCAACAAGGACTTGGCAGTTTAGCTGTGGCGTCACTCACGTATTTAGCCATGTCTATGTCATACATGGAATACCTTCTGTTTGTGTTTCCCGAATTATTACTTCTTTTCTTGGCAGGCACCTTACTCATGGGGCGATATTCTGGGTTCCGACTGCTTGAACTTCGACGGTTTAAAGCCTTAACGCAATAGAAATATTTCGACGACAGAACTGTATGTTTACACTCGCCAACATGTTAGCCGAACGCGGCGTCTTAGGATTAAATCACCGCAATGCTGGATACACACTCTGGCATAATCCGCGTCATCTCTTCCCACTAGTGGATGACAAATTGACGACTAAACGACTCGCTGAAAAAGCTGGACTCGCAGTCCCCAATCTCTATGGAGTCATCGAAATAGAACGGCAGGTTCGAGGCCTGGCTTCCCTTCTCAAGCCTTATGAAGACTTTGTGATCAAACCTGCACAAGGGAGTGGAGGGGATGGCATTGTCGTCATCACAGGCCGAAGAAGTGACCGCTATCGAAAAGCCAGTGGCTCATTTATGAGTCAAGAAGATCTTGACCATCATGTCTCCAATACGCTGAGTGGCCTGTATAGCCTTGGAGGACACCCGGATAAAGCCTTGATTGAGTACCGAGTCCAATTTGATCCAATTTTTGAAGCTATTAGCTTCCAGGGAATTCCAGATATCCGAATTATTGTTTTTCTCGGCGTACCCGTTATGGCGATGGTACGTTTACCAACGCGTATGTCAGATGGCAAAGCCAATCTTCATCAAGGAGCGATTGGGGCAGGAATCGACTTGGCCACAGGACGCACGTTGAGTGGCGTCTGGAAGAACGAGATTGTCACGGAGCATCCTGACACAGA
>JBMYWX010000008.1:0-26338 GCA_049607825.1 Nitrospirales bacterium | reverse complement strand
CAAGATTTCCGATAATCTCTCCAAATCATCAAGAAAGATTAAGTTGTTTTTGTCCAGTTAAGAACGCCAGAAACAAAACGACTCCGACTTCTTGAGAAGAACTCTAATTATGGTTAATCGAATCTTCATTTACTGCTTCTGGTTGTGCATGCTGTTACTGATCATAGTCCCTAGCCATTCGAACGCCCAATCTGTTCCGGCCGACCTCACGGATTTGAGCCTCTCAGAGTTAATGGAAATCTCAGTCGTCGAAGAAAATGCGGAAATCGAACAATCGGATAACTGGTGGAACTCGAGCCGTCTGCATGTCTCCTACAGTTTTGTCCACGCAGAATTCAATGGGTTTCGCAACGGAACGAACAACATTTCAGACTCCGCACTCATCGGACCTGCCAACGGTGTCACCTATCCGATTCTTCAAGATGCCATCATCCAAGAAGCTCATTCATTTGAGTTCGCGATGGATGTAAATGAGTGGATGACGGCTCACATTAAAGTTCCCTATATTCTCCAATCGTCTGGACATCATGCCATCGTCGGGGGACCGAACTTCAGCGATTTCACTATTCGATCTGAGGGATTCGGCGACATCAATATGATGGGGTCGTTTCGAATGTTGAGGACCCAGGCACATTCCTTCGCGTTAAATATAGGGGTCAGTCTTCCAACAGGCTCGATTCGGGAAAAAGGGGATACCCCTTCACCAGGATCTCGCAATCAATTACCCTATACGATGCAAATTGGGTCGGGAACCTGGGACGTACTCCTCGGCGCTGTCTACCAGGGAAGCACAGGACCACTTGCTTCAACCTATACGAAGCCCTTCGGCTCATTCAGTTGGAGTCTGCGTGTGCTTGGAAAAATTCGGACTGGTAGGAACTCTCGTGGGTACCGACTAGGCAATCGACAAATCAGCACGGTTTCAGTCACGGCGCATCCTTCCCCGAGGTTCCAGCCCTTCATCCGGCTTAACACGGAAATCAGTGGGAAGATTAGAGGCACCGACGACGCATTTCCTGGACCAATTTTTCCGACACCCGCCGCCAATCCGAACAATTTCGGTGGAGAAAAGATCTCTCTATCGGGTGGAACGACCATCGGCTTTTCAGCCATTCCCAAAGGCACAGTCTTTGACCTACTGAGAGAACACAAAATTTCCATCGAGTACGGACAGCCCGTCTATCAATCCTTGAACGGTCCACAGGCACAAGAGCGATGGCACGGTTCAGTTAATTGGTCTGTTGATTTCTGAATTCGAGGGAGTACAAAACCTTTCATCCAAAGGACCAGCGTTGATCCTGATGGGTCACCCCTGATTCAAACGCCGTAGGCTACGTTCCCTTCAACTCAAAACTCATTTCAATCTGAACAGACTCCTCCCCTTTTTTTTGCAAGGCAGATGATGAACATGATGACTACATGATCACAGCATGTAATCGATAGTCATGATCCTGAGCCGAGCGTGTGGGGAAAATCGACAGACCTTCACTATTGAATCGCAGTCAAATCATTGTGAGCTAGAAGCCTTGAAGAGAGTTGATCAAGTGAAACATGGCAAGAAATGATGTTGACTTGACAATGCAATAACACACTTGACCCCTTATTCATCTTCTCACTAATGACCCTCCTCAATCAATTCGTCCCACTTGTGCAGAGAGAACTACACTTACGACTTGACGGCAAGTACATTATCCTTGTTTAGCAGAAGGTGGTGTATGGAAAAACATTATCGTCATCTTGATCAGAAGGAACGGTTACTCATCTAATCTATGGATGCGGCAAAAAGTTGCGCATACTGCGAGAAATCGCTCGCCGCCTGCGGCTAAATCATACGAGTATCAGTCGGGAACTCCGCCGCAATCGCTGGTAATGACGAAACCTTCGTCTGTGAAAAACGGATAGGACAATCACGAAGGAAAATGCGGATTAGTTAGATGGAAGGTGTGTGAGAACTCTGGCTTGACAACGTAATAACAGACTTGCCCCCTTTATCGCATGGTGGCCCTCCATGATGTGTGTAAATATATTGCATTATACACATCATGGTTGAGCAAGGCAGGTGATGAACATGATGACTATATGATCACAGCATGTAATCAATAGTCATGGTCCTGAGCTAAGCGTGTGGCCAAAATCTACAGATCTTCACTATCGAATGGGGGTCAAAACATTGTGAGCAGAAGCTTTGAAGAAAGTTAATAGAGTGAAGGAAGACAAGGAATGACGTTGGCTTGACAGTGCAATAACAGACTTGCCCCCTTTTCTGGAGTTCGGCCGACGACCTGACCACGGAAACGCCATGACTTGGTGTGCGTCTTTAGCTCCGCTTGCCATTTGTACAATTGATTGCGTCTGATGCCGAGTTCGCGCGCAATTTGGTCAGCCGGCCGGCTACCACTTTCCAACAACTGCACGGCTTCCCTCTTGAACTCAGACGTAAAATTCTGGCGTGGGCTCATGTGACACCTCCTGGGGAAATCTTGTCCCCATTTTCCGGTGTCAGTCAATTCCGGGCTACCCCACCTTTTAGGATAGAAAGTATAACTACGTAATTCAATAAACCTCTTAAGGGTCAGCCCTGAGAAACCGACAAGAGAAGCATGACTACACCAACGACGATGGCGACTGAACAGGACGTACTCGAAGAGCTACGCGTGACTCTTCTCAATCAACTCGAACAAGGCAAGTTAGATCTTCCTCTCTTGCCACAGGTTGCAAACCAAGTCCTACTTGTAGCTGGAGACCCAAATGCCGACGCCACCAAACTTTCGTCTCTCATTCAACAAGATCAAGCGTTAGCAGGACAGATTTTACGAATTGCCAATTCCCCTGCATATCTCCCACGATCTCCTATTGTCTCTTTACAACAAGCCATTGCCTGGCTTGGCTTGAACATGCTCTCTGGTATTGCCTTTTCCGTATCAGTCCAATCTGGTGTGTTCAACGTGAAAGGCTATGAAAAAGAAGTCAAAGGTCTTTGGCGACATGCCTTGACGACAGGCTTATTCGGAAAAGAAATTGCTCGAAAAATTCGGCACAACGTAGAAAATGCTTTCCTCTGTGGCTTACTCCATGGCATTGGAAAACCAGTGATACTCCACTCCATTCTCGAGATAAGCAAGGACGCTGAAACGAAACCCTCCTGGGCGATCATTGAACAACTCATGAATGAATGCCATGTTCAAGTTGGGAAGAAATTAGCGGAATCTTGGAAACTTCCAGATCCCGTTCAAGAAACTATTTGCCTGTACCAAGATCATACCTACGCTCATGCCCAATCTCCGACAAAAGGCGCGATTATTACCTGCATGGCCACACATATGGCTTCCTTCCAGCTCGATCCTTCTTCTATTGAGGAAGATGCCCTTCGTGCCTTACCCGTCGTGCAAGATCTAAACTTTTACCCTGAAGATATGGATGCCTTACTGGAACTCCAAGACACGATTCGTTCTAGCGTGGAATGCATGATCTTATGAGTAATGATACACATTACGATATCGTCGTGATTGGCAGTGGACCATCTGGCCAGAAAGCCGCCATTCAAGGCGCGAAAGCTGGCAAACGTGTGGCTCTCATTGAGCAAAATCGAGATGTGGGGGGATCCTGTGTGTACCAAGGAACCATCCCGAGTAAAACCATGCGAGAGAGTGCACTACAGATCGTTCGATTTCAACGCACGACAGAAATTTTTGAATTCAAAATGCGCGATGATATTAAAATTGCGAGCCTCATGAAACGACTCGATCAAGTCGTCAAAGCCCATGGCCAATTCATGAAAGAGCAGATTGGTCGTAATAATATTGACCGGTTTCACGGTCGTGCGAAATTTCTGTCTGATCGAGAAGTTCAGATAAGTGGAATTGACGGTAAACCGGTCACTCTCACAGCCAATTTCGTCGTGATTGGAACCGGGTCAAGTCCTCGAGTTCCAGATAACATTCCAGTAGATCATGAACACATTTTGGACAGCGATTCAATTCTCTCACTCGTGTATCTTCCGAAATCTCTGACCGTGCTGGGTGGGGGGGTGATCGCGAGTGAATATGCCTCAATTTTTGCGCTGTTAGGTGTTCAAGTCACCATGATTGATACGTCAGATCGCCCACTTAAGTTTCTCGACAAAGAACTCACCGATGAATTCTGTGATGCTTTCGAGGACAGTGGGGGAACCTATCAGGGTGAACAAAAAATTAAAGAGGCCCGCTGGGATGGTTATTCGAAAGTCATCACCACCCTGGAAAATGGAGACACCTTCGAAAGCGAAAAACTATTAGTCGCATTGGGAAGAATTGCCAACATCAAAGGATTGAATATCAAAGCAGCCGGGCTCACCCCTACATCTCGTGGGCTCATCCCTGTTAATGACAAATGCCAAACAACTGTTCCCCATATTTACGCAGTCGGAGACGTCATTGGGCCACCGTCGCTCGCCTCCTGTTCAATGGAACAAGGACGACGAGCAACCTGTCATGCCTTTGGCTTGGACCCCGGAGGCAATCCGGAGAATACTCCGATGGGTATCTACACCATCCCTGAAATGTCGAGTGTTGGATTAAGTGAACTGGAAGTCATAGAGAAATTTGGAGGGGCGATTGTCGGACGGTCGAAGTTTAATGAAATTGCGAGAGGACAGATTTCAGGAATGACGATTGGCCTGTTAAAGATGATTGCTGACCCCAAAGGCGAAAAATTGCTGGGGGTACATATTGTTGGAGAAGGCGCTACTGAACTGATTCATATTGGACAAATGGGCTTACTCAATAAGGTTAAAATTGACAGCTTTGTCGAAAACATATTTAACTTCCCCACTCTTGCCGAAGCTTATCGGGTCGCCGCCCTCGACATCACCAAACAACGCCGCAAGTAACATTCTCCCTATAAGCATTGCTTCATCGATTTACCATAAAAAAGTAACGCCTCTTGGGCATACAGCCCAAGAGGCGTTCTTACTGTAGTCATGTGCTGTTCTTATCCCAACTCCAGCACTACTGATACTTAGATTAGCATTTGCCAACACACAAGCTGGCTTCTATGGCTTGCTCGAGACGAGCCAAGCCTTTTTTTACATCCGCCCCAATATGCACCCGAATCACACGTCGACCTTTGGCCGTGAGACTTTTGAGATCCCCCAGAGCTTGTGCCGCTTTGAGAACCCCGAATGTATAGGGTTCATCAGGAATGCTCAAGTCTTCTGAGTCATCACAGGTCACCTGAATGAAGACTCCAGAATTAGGACCACCTTTGTGTAATTGTCCTGTCGAGTGAAGAAATCGTGGCCCATAGCCTAACGTCGTAGCAACCTGTTTCGCATCACGAATCTTAGTTCGCATTTGCTGTAAAACCTTCTGGGCGTCATCTGTATGTTCCACATAGGCATTGATGGCAACATAGTCACCTGGCTTTACCCGCGAGAGATGACTTGCTAAGACATCATCAAACGTAGAAGCACCACCAAGCGCTTTGACGTTCGCCTCATCGGCGTACACCTGTAAATCATTCTCAGTCAACACAGGCTCAGTCTCTGAAAGTTCCCCGACTTTTTTAAATTCGTCAAGATACGCTGTCGTATAATCTTTACTCTCTTGCACATTTGGTTGATCAAAAGCATTAATACCAAGGATGGATCCAGCTATAGCTGTCGCCATTTCCCATAAGTAGAACTCGGCCCCTAAATTGATCAGGTCCGAGAAGTCAACTCGAATAACAGGATGACCGGCTTTCTCCAGTGCAGAAACTTTGGCATCTTGATCAGAGCAGGGTTCTTTTGAGTAGCGGATATAAGCAAAGACTCGGTCTTGGCCATAGGCCTCGGGAGATGCCAAGGATTCGCCATCAACTGGAACGATACCAGTACCTTCTTTTCCTGTGCTCTCTGCCACAAGCTGTTCTATCCATGCTCCAAGATCCCATATAGAAGGAGATGTCACAAACGTCAATTTATCTCGACCAGCCTTCGCTAAGGTACCTAGCGCCGCGCCCAACTTCACACCGGGGTTTTCTTGAGCAGGCACAGATGCTTCGCAAGAATGGCGCATACGTTCGGCTTGATGAAGGAATTTTTCAATGTTGACACCCATCAGAGCTGCCGGAACCATTCCAAAATTGGAAAGGGCTGAGTAACGCCCGCCAATTTCTGGCACACCTGGCAGAATGTGCCGAAAGCTCAATTTCTTGGCCACACCTTCAAGCAACGATCCGGGATCGGTTATCGCCACAAAGTGTTGTCCAGCCTTATCACCCACGACTTGCTGCATACGATCATAGAAATATTTCTGGAATACCAGCGGCTCTGTAGTCGAACCGGATTTACTGGCCACAATACAGACCGTTTTTGACAAGTCCACTTGCTGTTCAAATGCCCGAACTTGTGAAGGCACAGTACTATCCAACACATGTAATTCTGGGTACCCATCCACCACACCATAGGTCATTCGTAATACCTCTGGACATAAGCTGCTTCCTCCCATCCCCAGCAGCAAGATATGTTGAAACCCTGCGTCTTTGATGTCTTTCGCAACTTCTTGCAGTTTCATAATATTAGGTAATTGCTCTTGCGAAATGCTCATCCACCCCAACGCATTTCGAATAATATTTTGGTGTTCAGGGCTTTGATGCCAAACAGTCGGATCCTTTGCCCAAACCCGACGCACAATGTTCTTCTTATGCATGTCCGTAAGCGTTTCATCTACCTGGCCCTGCCATTCACCAAGAGCATAACTCACCTGATCCAATTGAGTCCCAAGCACTTCAACTCTCTTACGACTAATCACGCTCATCAATTGTTCAAATGCATCGACAAATAATTTTGCGCCATCGTGTAAGAGTGTCTCTGTCACCTCTTCAATGGAAACACCCACATCAGCCAACTGCTGCATGGTGACTTTGGCCTCAGCTAAACCGCTTTGAATCGTAGACTTGGCAGTACCATGATCGCGAAATGCAGCAAACGTCGCTTCGGGCATCGTATTAACTGTATCTGGGCCAATGAGTTGATCAACATAGAGCGTATCCGGATAGCTGGGATTCTTTACTCCAGTACTTGCCCATAACACCCGTTGAACCTGAGCACCTTTAGATTTCAATGTTTGAAATTCTTTTCCTGCAAAGACCTCCTCAAACGTTTCATACGCTAGCTTTGCATTCGCAATTGCGACCTTCCCTAGCAGTCCCTCCAACACAGCTTTTTGACTTGGATCCGACTCCGCTTTGATCTTCGCTTCAAGTTGCTTATCAATCATGCCATCTATTCGGCTGACAAAAAAGCTGGCCACCGACGCAACAGGGCTCACATCTCCACCGTTTGCTGCCAAACGTTCAAGTCCACGGACATAGCACAACGCTACTTCCTTGTACATCTTCACACTGAATAATAGCGTGACGTTGATATTAATGCCGCGTGATAAGAGTTCTTCAATAGCCGGTATGCCCTCCGCTGTTGCTGGAACTTTTATCATGACATTCTTCCTGCCTACGGCCTTGTGAAGCCGAACGGCTTCCTCAATAGTACCCTGAGTGTCATAAGCCAAATCTGGAGATACTTCTAAACTCACATACCCATCGCGTTTATTCGAACGCTCATACACACCCTGCATCACATCCGCAGCATCCTGAATATCTTTGATGGCCACTTGCTCATAAATTTGTTTCACCCCAATAAGTTCCGAGACAGCTTGCTTGATCGCATCATCATAATCAGTGCTACCGGCTATGGCTTTTTCAAATATAGCAGGGTTCGAAGTCATCCCCATGAGCCCGTCCTGATCAATTAAGGTCTGCAAATCACCAGAGGTAATCAAACCACGGCGAATATAGTCATACCAGGGACTTTGCCCACATTCTCGAAGTTGGACGAGGGGATTCATCAGTTAGCCTCCTTGCGTAAATATTTCACGTTCAACATGAAATCTTAAACTTTCAATTACCGTAGTTGAATTAAACGCATCTCCCGCAATATTCTACCAAAATTAGGACGTAGAGTGAGTCAGTTCAAGTTTTTTAGCAGCCTCAACCTGTGATTTGGCTGCAGCCACAACATGGTCAGTGGAAAAACCAAATTTCTTCGCTAGTTCTTTGAGCGGTGCCGACGCACCAAACGTGTTCATGCCTATACTCTGACCTGTGCTTCCAACATACTGCGCCCATCCAAACGTTGAAGCAAGCTCTACAGAAACCCGCGCTGTCACATGAGGAAGAATGACAGAGTCTCGATATTCTTGAGATTGTTGTTCAAACAACTCCCAGGATGGCATGCTCACCACCCGAGCCTTGATTCCTTCGATTTTGAGTTGCTCATAGGCTTCTACACACATTGCAACTTCGCTCCCTGTGCCTAACAATAAAACGTCAGGCTCTCCGTCAGGTGCATCGGCTAGCACATAAGCACCTTTTGCCACACCTGTAGACGAGGCATACTGCGTTCGGTCAAGCGTAGGAAGTGCTTGACGAGTCAATATTAGGACAACTGGCTCATGTCGTAATTCCATAATCACTTTCCAAGCCTCAACAACCTCATTCGCATCAGCGGGGCGCAAGGTAATTAAACCGGGAACGGCACGAAGCGATGGCAACTGCTCAATTGGCTGATGCGTAGGCCCATCTTCACCAACACCAATAGAGTCGTGGGTAAAGATATGAACCACCGGAATTTCCATCAATGCACTTAACCGAATGGTCGGACGAGCATAATCACTAAAGATGAAAAATCCTGAGCCGTAAGGTCGAACCTTCGAGAGTGACATACCATTCAGAATGGCGCCCATCGCATGCTCACGAATACCAAAATGGATATTCCGCCCCGTTCGATTCTTGGCGGTAAACTCACCAGCCCCCTCAAACGTCAAGCGAGTTTTTGTTGAAGGAGAAAGGTCAGCTGACCCACCAAGTAACCACGGAACATTCTGTGCGAGCCCATTAAGCACTTTACCAGAGACCTCCCGACCAGCGAGCCCCTTGGGGTCTGCTGGAAATGAAGGAAGATTCTTATCCCACCCAGCTGGCAATTTCCGATGCTGCATTTGATAAAGATGATAGGCCAATTCTTTGTAATTTTCCTTATACTCTTCGAACAAGGTCATCCATCCGTCTCGCAGCCCTTTTCCTCGTTGACCAATCCCTTCTTGAAAATGTTGAGGGACCTCTGAAGGCACAAGGAATTTTTCATTTTCTGGCCACCAATAGTTTTTCTTCGTCAGACGAATTTCTTCCTCACCTAATGGCTCGCCATGGGCCGCATGCGTATCCTGTTTATTCGGAGCGCCAAAGGCAATATGGCTATCGACGATGATTAAGGTTGGACGTTCTGTCTCTTTTTTGAATGTTTCAAAGGCTCTCGTCAACATATCAAGGTCGTTGGCATCCCCGACTCTGGTAACATTCCACCCATAGGCCATAAATCGAGTTGCAACATCTTCACTAAATGCCCAGTCCGTATGTCCTTCAATCGTAATTTTGTTATTGTCGTAGATCCAACAAAGGTTAGACAACTTAAGATGACCAGCTAATGATGCGGCTTCGCTGGAGACCCCTTCCATCATGCACCCGTCACCACACAAGGCATAGGTGTTATAATTAATCATCTCGAACCCAGGACGGTTAAAATACCCAGCCATCCATCGTTCAGCCATGGCCATTCCGACACTTGTTGCGACTCCTTGGCCTAAGGGGCCCGTCGTTGTTTCTATTCCAGAAGTCCATCGATATTCAGGATGTCCAGGACATTTACTTTCAAGCTGACGAAATCGCTTGATATCATCGAGAGATACAGAGGGTTGCCCTAATCGCTCATATTCGGCATTAACAGATTTGACCCCGCAAAGATGGAGGAGAGAATACAACAACATCGAAGCATGACCAATGGACAAGACAAACCGATCTCGATTCGGCCAAATAGGATCATCTGGGTCAAAACGTAAGATTCGGTTCCATAGACTATAGACCACCGGAGCCATGGCCATCGCAGTCCCAGGATGTCCGGAGTTCGCGGCTTGAACCGCATCCATTGAGAGCGTTCGAATAGTGTTTATGCATTTTAAGTCAATGAATTCACGGTCATCTTTCATAGTGTATCCCTCCTCGGGTCCTCCCGAGTTTGTCCTTCCCAGACGGATAAACGTTACACATTCCTTCTAGCATTTCACTCTTCATGAAAATTCTAGCACCTTTTTCGGCTTTACCAAACAACATCTTAAATCTGCACTGCAAATTTCAACTTGTACACAGTACATTCACCTTCCAAGGTCCCACTTCCCAATACCCCACAGATCTCATTGCAAAGTCCCCTACTCCAATCGTATGATGATGAGCTTCATGAAGATTCATCTCAGTCATCCTTCTCGTGACATTGAAATTGCCGGGCCCAAGCGGGTTTTGGACGTGTTTAAAGAACTCCAGCTCATTCCAGAAGGATACTTAGTCATTCGTGGAGAAGACCTTCTAACTGAAGATGAACGGCTGGAAGATAGTGATATTATTGAAATTCGTCCGGTAATCTCGGGAGGATAGGCCATGAAATGTCGAAAATGCTCTACAAAGGCTGTCCTTAAACTCCCTCGCCATAATACCGCATTTTGTCAAACTCACCTCACCGACTTCGTGTGCAACCAAGTAGAACGGGCCATTAAAGCCCAACAAATGTTTAGTTCGACTGACCACATTCTCGTCGCCGTCTCAGGTGGAAAAGATAGTCTTGCCCTCTGGGAAATTCTCCTGAAGCTTGGCTACCAGGCAGATGCTTTATATGTTGATCAAGGCATCGGCAGCTACTCCCTCACTTCCCGTGAAAAGGTCGAACAGTTTGCCGAACACGTCGCCAAACCCTGTGGGGCCACACTCACCATCCATCAGGTTGAACAGGAAGAAGGAGCCAGCATTCCAGATCTTGCCAACCTCATTCGACGCCCAACTTGCTCCGCCTGCGGAACAGTGAAACGATATCAATTTAACCGAGCGGCCATTGAAGGTGGCTATGATGTCATGGCCACTGGCCATAATCTCGATGATGAAGCAGCACGACTATTAGGGAATGTCCTTCATTGGCAAGAAGAATATCTCCAGAAACAAAGTCCAACACTCCCTGCATCAATGGAAGGCTTTGCCAAAAAAGTCAAACCCCTCTATCGTCTAACAGAACAAGAAATTGCGGCTTATGCAATCGTTAACCGAATCGATTATATGGTTGATGAATGCCCCATGGCTAAAGGAGCCAAAATGCTTGTGTACAAAGATGTGCTGAATAGACTTGAAGCGGAGTCCCCTGGCACGAAACACACTTTCTATGGACAGTTCCTTAAAAAACAAGCCAAAATGCAGCCCATGCAGGGATCTATGACGGACACAGATCAATTAACACTCAAACCCTGCACGTGCTGTAGCCAACCAACAAGCACCGGTATCTGCTCCTATTGTAAAATGGTCGATCGAGCTAAAACCGCTACTAGTTGAAGCCTTTCCTTAAAGTCTCTTCCTATCCCCTAATCTGGCTAAATTTTAGTAAATAGACGAACAGTCTAAACGTTGATTTACAGATTGTCATTTAGCTCTAGGCGCACTTGACCGATCTTATTTAGATATCTATTGCCTTCATTGCCAACATTACATATACGAATTATGGCCTTACTTCCTCTTGAAAATCGTGACGACCTTTATATTGGTCTCTATATCAAGATAGAAGGATCATGGTTTAGCCATCCATTTTCCAAGAATACCTTTAAGATTAAGTTTGAGAAAGATCTTGCTACGTTACGGGGACTCAAGAAAGTCAAACTGTTTTATGATCCCACTCTTTCTGACCCAAAACCTTCTGAAGATTCCACGATAGACGAATCGACAACACGTCAGGAAAAAGGCCCAGAACACATGGAAACGGAGGAAGATAACCCTTCTTTCGAGGAAACACCTTTCTCCTCTGTTGCAGAAGACATTTCAACTCCTGTACTCAAATTGGAAGAGACAGCAGAATCGAGACAGGAAGCCTTTACTGCACGCCGGAAACAACTAAAAAAAGCAGATCAGGCCTATCAAGGCGTTCTCCAACAAAGCAAACTCATGTTTCGTGAATTACGAAATGGTCATTCGAAGGCCATGGCACGAGCTTCTGACATGGTGGAAGCGCTTGGAAAAATAATCGGAGACTCAACAAGTTCTATGGCACTCATGAATCTGATGAGTTCATCTGAAGAGGTGGAAGACTTTTTCATGCATTCATTAAATGTCTGCGCCCTATCGATAATGCTGGCACAAGTATTCACTCAGGACGTCGACGAACTCCAGCACATTGGAATGGGTGCGCTATTTCATGACCTTGGCCTTTTAGAATCAGAACGGAAAAGTGATGGCCCCAAAGCCTATCGCACCACTCTCAACTCTAAAGCTTTGCGAAAACATCCTCACGATGGGCGAAAGATGGCTGAAAGATTCTTTGGTATTTCTACTCCATGTTTAGAGATCATTGCTCAGCATCATGAACGCCTTGATGGCTCAGGCTATCCATCTGGATACAGTGGAGAAGAGATTTGCCTTTCTGCGAAAATCGTGATGATCGTTGATGAATATGATGAATTATGCAATCACCCTGATATCACGAAAAGCCTCACTCCCTACGAATCCCTGTGTTATCTCTATGCCAAACGGCGCGGACCACTCTGGGACGAAGCCGTCGTCGCACTCGTTCAAATGCTGAGCGTCTATCCACCAGGCTCCCTTGTTGAGCTATCAGACGAAACAATTGGCATAGTCAGTAGTATCAACCCTCAATCACGAATGGCCCCCTGCATCATGCTCTACTCAGCAGAGCTTCCAAGAGAAGAAGCACGTATTCTTGATTTATCACAAGAAGACGGTCTTTCTATTGTCAAGAGTCTCCAACCGAAAGACATTCCCCACGAAATACGAGAGTTTTTAAATCCTCGGCGCATCATTAGCTACTTTCCTTCACAAAGCGAACAAGCCAAGACACCTTCTCCCGAAAGTCTATTCAGCACACAATCCACCAATGCGTAAGCCCGCAAACGCCAATTCATATATCTCACGATACCTACCTCATAGAGCACCTTAAAAAAGCTGCTTAGGTCAGCTTGGTATGAGTGGGACTGAGTTAAGACGGATCTTCTTGAGGAGACAAGGCAGGCTTTCGTTTTTCGAAAGCAAAGAGAAGAAAAAGTGAGCAGACACCAATACTGATAGCCATATCAGCAACATTGAAAGCTGGCCAATGATATCCATTAATATAAAAGTCAAGAAAATCAACAACCTCTCCAAACTGAAGACGATCGATAAGGTTGCCAATGGCGCCACCAAAAATACTAGAGATAGTGATTTGCCCCCACCAGTCCGATGGTTCTAACCGAACAAAAATGGTGATAAGTAGTCCGAGAGCAAAGAGAGAGGTGATGAGAAAAAAGACCATTCTAAACCCACTGCTACTCGATGCTAAAATACCAAATGCCGCCCCAGGATTTCGAATATAGGTCAGGCTGAAATATTCTGGAATAATCGGAATAGATTGATGGAGATACATCTTGCTCACTATGTATGACTTTGTGACTTGATCGAGGGCTATGATAGCCAAACTTATTACTGCCAATATGGTAAATCGTTTACCCATGGTTATAGATCAACCGCTTCCAGGCAACGATCACATAATGTCGGATGCCGGGCATCAGTTCCAACGGCTAATCGAAAATTCCAACAGCGGTCACATTTCTGTGCTTCCGCTTTTGCCACATCGATCATAATCTCAAGTTCGGCATCGCAGACCAATCCATTATTAGTTGAATTGGTCGCACTCGGCTCAACCTGCACGTGTGACACAATAAATAGTGCAGGAAGATCGCCTTCATAGCGCTTCAATAGTTCATAATGTTTAGCGGTAGCATGAATGTTGACCTGAGCCTCCAAGGACGAGCCAATGACCTTCTCCCGCCGTTGCTTCTCCAAAGCCCCTTGAACCACTGTTCGAACCGCTAACAGATAGGTCCAGTCTCGTTCAATTGTCTTATTACTCCAGACGGTTTCAGTTTGAGGAAATGACGCAACGTGCACGCTAAACATATCCGCATGCTGCAGACTACTTTTCGGCAAGGCCTGCCAAATTTCTTCAGCGGTAAAACTTAAAATTGGCGCCATGAGTTTGGATAAAGCCGCCACAATTTCCAAGATGACTGATTGAGAACCTCTCCGTGCAACGGAGTTTTTCGGAAATGTATAGAGTCGATCTTTGAGAATATCAAGATACGTAGCACTCATATCTACCGAACAAAAATAATCAAGCTCATGAACAGCTTGGCGAAACTCAAAATCATCATAGGCTTTCTGCACCGAAGTAATCAGGCCTCCGAGCCGAAAAAGAGCCCATTGATCGACCCCAGATAGGTCATGATAGGAAATTTGATGCTGACGAGGATCAAAATCATAGAGATTACTCAATAAAAACCGACAGGTATTGCGAATCTTTCGATACGCATCCATCATTTGCTTCAAAATATCTGGTGAAATCCGCAAATCTTCTTGATAATCCTGTGATGCCACCCAGAGACGCAAAATATCCGCACCAGATTGCTTGATCACATCTTGAGGAGCTACGACGTTACCCGCAGACTTGGACATTTTCTTTCCAATACCATCCACCACAAATCCATGCGTCAAAACCGCTTTGTAAGGAGCCCGACCATCTGTTGTGACGGAAGCCAGCAATGCACTATGGAACCAACCACGGTGCTGATCAGAGCCTTCAAGGTAAAGATCAGCCGGCCACCAGCTTGTATCTCTGGACTTAAGAACCGCAGCATGACTGACTCCTGATTCAAACCATACATCCAAGATATCTTGCTCTTTCTTAAATGTGGCATGGCCACAGGAGGAACATGTCGTTCCAGATGGCAGGAGCTCTTCGGCAGACTTTTCAAACCACACGTCGGCACCTCGCTCTCGCATGAGCTCCGCAATGTGGGCAATCACAGTTGCGTCCGCTAACGTCCCTTCGCATGTCGTACAGGTAAATCCTGGAATCGGGGTACCCCAAATGCGCTGCCGCGAAAGACACCAATCCGGTCGGTTGAGAATCATGCCATGGATACGTTCGCGTCCACGTGCTGGGAACCACCGAACCTGATCAATTTCCTTCAGTGCGCGTGTCCGAAGATCGCCTTCTCCCATGGAGACAAACCATTGCTCCGTCGCACGAAAAATAACCGGATTCTTACATCGCCAACAATGAGGATAGGAATGATCAACGGTTCCATGTCCGATAAGCACGCCTAGCGCTTCTAATTTCTTCACAATCTCCGGATTGGCTTTCAATACCGGTTGTCCAGCAAACTCATTAACCTCTGGTTTGAATCGGCCAGTATGATCGACTGGCACCAACACCTGCAGCGGCTCTGAAAGGATGTCTGCAAGAGGGGTTTGGTTATATTTCAGTGCAAGTAGATAATCCTCCATACCATGACCAGGGGCAATATGGACACAACCCGTACCCTGTTCCAAGGTCACAAAATCTCCTAGGAGTATAGGTGATTCGCCTTTGGTCAGAGGACGAGAACAGGTCAGCCCCTCAAATTGTTCTTTCCCTTTTTTGACGCCAAGAATTTGATAGTCGGATAACTGACAAGCCTTTGCCATTTGCTCGACCAATTTCTCGGCCATCACAAAAACCTCGGAACCTACGCGAACAAAGGCATAATCAAAGTCAGGATGAATTGCAATGGCTTGATTAGCCGGCAACGTCCATGGGGTCGTCGTCCAAATCACGATAGAAACTTGTGATGCTTCAGCTAATTTTGGAATGCCAAAGACATTTGACGAAGCAAGTTCAGCCAATGCTTTGTTAAAAGGAAATTTGACAAAGATTGATGGAGAAGAATGATCTTCATATTCCACTTCTGCTTCAGCCAGCGCCGTCTGGTCTGCCGTACACCACAAGACTGGCTTGAGCCCCTTATACACACCACCTTGTTCAACAAACTTCCCGAACTCTTGAACAATCGCCGCTTCATATTCTTTATCCATCGTCAGGTATGGATGCTGCCAATCACCCAATACGCCTAGCCGTTCAAACTCTTCACGTTGGATTTGGTAAAACTTCGTCGCGTAATCCCTACACATCTGCCGAAGTTGGACCGCTGTCAGACTTTTCTTCTTCTCCCCAAGTTGTTTTGTCACCTGATGTTCAATTGGTAATCCATGACAGTCCCACCCTGGCACGTAGGGCACACGATATCCTTCCATCGTCTTTGACTTTATGATGATATCTTTGAGAATTTTATTCAGTGCATGGCCAATGTGAATCTTCCCATTGGCATAAGGGGGACCGTCATGAAGTACATAGAGAGGCTTTCCGGCTCTCGCATCCTGAATTTTTTGATAAAGCTGTTGCTCTGCCCACCACGTTAAAAGCTTAGGCTCCCGCACAGGAAGATTCGCTTTCATTGGGAAATCGGTCTGAGGAAGATTGAGAGTCGACTTATAATCCATCACATCATCACAATTTTCTAAAATTATTCAATCTTTTTGACATTTTAGCGGCGTCCTTTCAGACCCGTCAAACGTTGACGAATCCCTTCAGACCGAAAGCCAAGGCCTGTACTCATGGTAGATCCATACCAGATTGTGAAAGAGGAAGTTCTGGAAGTAACGGTTGGAGAATTAGCTTACGGCCATCATACGTTCCAGGGCAATTTTGGCTAAAACTTTTTCATCAGCAGGCACAGAAATCTGATTCACCACCTGCCCTTGAGCCAAGTTCTCCATACACCAACACATATGTGCCGCATCAATCCGAAACATCGTGGCACATCGACAGACCATCGGTGAAAGGAAAAACACTTGCTTGTCAGTTAATTCGGCTTTCAATCGATTGACCAAATTTAACTCTGTGCCAACCACCCATGAGGTCCCAGATGGAGCGCTTGTCACCGTCTGAATAATAAATTCTGTCGATCCCACTTTATTAGCTTTATTCACCACATCTTCATGACATTCAGGGTGAACAATGACCTGGATACCTGGATATTGCTTGCGAAAAAAATCAACATGGGCAGGCTGAAACATTTGATGAACACTACAATGGCCTTTCCACAGAATAAGTTTGGCCTTGCGAATCGCTTCTGGAGTATTACCACCATTCAGTTGAAACGGATCCCATACGATCATCTCATCTTTGGGAAAACCCATTTTATTCGCCACATTGCGACCAAGATGTTCATCAGGAAAGAATAGGATTTTCTCTCTTCTCGACCACGCCCACTCCATTACTGCCTTGGCATTTGAAGAGGTACAGGTGATCCCGCCATGTTCACCACAAAAGGCTTTGAGGTCAGCTGCGGAATTCACATAGACCACGGGAGTCACAACCTCATCCACTGGCATAAACAACGAGAGCGAATCCCAACATTCATCAACTTGCTCAATCGCTGCCATATCAGCCATTGAACATCCAGCGGCTAAGTCAGGCAATATGACCGTCTGATTGGATCGACTCAGAATATCAGCAGTTTCTGCCATAAAATGCACACCGCAAAAGACAACATTGGGAAACTCTGAGCGTTCAGCCGCTAACTTGGAGAGCAATAATGAATCTCCCCGTAAATCAGCATGAACAATGACTTCATCTCGTTGATAATTATGGCCAAGTATCAAAACCTGATCGCCAAGATTTTTCTTCGCCACGACAATTCGCTCATGCAATTCCTCCGCAGGGCGATCTTGATAATCGGTAATCGGTAATGTGGCTTCTTCTATAATGTTCATTCGTGACCTCGTCCTTTGTTTGCTAACTGATCCAAGACTCAACAATGATCATGAGTGACAGCGGCCTCATTTATGAATCGTAAGTACACTCTACTCTATCAGATGAATCAATCTCTGCAAAAGTTCTTTCTTTTCTATAATTATAGTATAGGTTTTTGCTCAAGCATGATTATGAGTGAGATACCGAGGCCTATTCTGCTCGATCAAGTTGGCGAAGTAACTTCCTAACAACATACAAAGTTCTATCGAGATCAACTCGCTTCATGCCCTCCACATGGTGATTTGTCCATGGGATGTGCTCCTGAATGATCGCCAGATACCGTTGCTGTCCTTTCTCGGTTAGATTGACCAACCTCGCCCGCTTATGATCAGGATTCTCTTGAAATCCCACAAAGCCATCATGTTCCATAACATCCACAAGTCGCTGGACATTTTGCCTGGAAAGCCCGATACGGCGACTAATTTGCGGAACCGTCAACGGTTGCTTAGAGAATGAGACAACACTCAAGACCTTCCAGCGCGCACTTGTTAAACCAAACGGCTGGGCTAATCTATCCTCTTCAGCAAGAAGTCGGTTGTTGAGCTTAAAGACCTCTGCGAGAACTTCGGCCAAAACAACGCCTTCAGAAGAATATGTTTCTAGGATTGGAATAGGCATAAATATGACAACTGAAATCTATAATAGCATTTTTATGTCAAAATAGCAATACATTGTCATTATTCCTCAAATATAGAATTTCTACATTCCTCATATTTTTAAGACACAATCCCCCCATCGCCTCTCCTCTTCCCTAAGTAAACGCTGACTAGCCCCTCAGAGTGGCCACACAAGTTCAGGTCCCATGATCCACACAAGCTACGGCACCGCAGCAATACTAAAGGGGTTCCCAGCTACTCAACTCCTGATCTCTTGGAAGAAAAGGAATGACCTTCTTTGCTACTCACGATTCACAAGACCCTATCCAAAGTATTACCAATTGATAATCATCAGATAAGTTAGCCGTGAGATTTGCCAAGTATAGTTTGCAGGATTACGCCTATGCTCTTCTTCAGCAATCGCTTTACTATGCAAACAAACTCAAACCCACTAAAGAAGCCCGAAAAAAGGAACTCTAAATTGGCCAAACTGTTACACATGCCTAGAAATTTGTATTGTCGACAACGTGGGTACTGTTGCATCAAGATCGACGGTCTCCAATTCTATTGCGATTCTCAACATATGAACTTTTGGACGAATGTTCATCATGGCAAGTGGGAAACTCAGACCCTCTACATTCTTTCGACTTTCCTCACACCCGAATCTATTTACTGTGATATTGGCGCATGGATTGGCCCAACTGTGCTGCATGCCGCCAAGAGATGCAAAAAGGTCTACTGCTTTGAGCCCGATAGGGTTTCCTATGAATATCTCCTTTCAAATATTCGGCGTAATCAGCTGAATAATGTCATACCATTTAATCTTGCCCTGACCAATCGTGATGGCTTAACGAAAATCGGAACATTTGCCAAATCATTTGGTCGGAGTAAGTCATCACTCATCAATGGGCACATGAAGGGCGCCATGGAAGTCCCAGAAGTAAGCTGGAGCACAGCCATCCGGCTGTTCGGGCCAGAAAATATTGATTTCCTTAAAATCGATATTGAAGGCGCCGAATATGATCTGATACCACATCTCAGTGTATGTTTGACCAACAAAAAACCTAAGATCTACCTGTCGTTGCATCCACAATTTCTACAAAAGGATGTCAGAGTACAAAAGACCAAACGGCTCCTAGAAAGCATGCAGATTTATCGAAATTGTTATGACTCGTCTTTGAACAAACTTTCTCTGGATGAGCTATTATGTCCTCCCTATATTGATGGTTGTCAGGAAGTGTTGTTCACTGACGAGGATTGAATCATGAGATTCAAGGACATACGAACCTTCGTGAAGATGTATGTTCAGCGATGTCTTGGAAACCGCCACGAGAAAAAAGTATTGGACGTAGGGTCTGGACATCGTCCTAATAAAGAGGCCACGCACTTGGTAGATCTATGGCAGGAGAATAATTCTGAACGAGGAAAATCGATCAAGCGACATGGCCGCCCTTTGATTGTGGCGACACTAGAAGCACTTCCATTTAAAGATCAAACCTTCGACTACATTATCGCATCTCATGTGGTTGAGCATGTAGAAGATCCAACCCAAGCCTGCAATGAATTGATTAGAGTCGGTCGTGCCGGTTACGTTGAAACGCCAAGTCCATTTTATGAACAGGGTTATAACTTCCCTAATCCTATACGTCGTGGATGGTCTTTCCATCGATGGTTTGTATTCTTGGACGACAATCAAACTCTAATATTCGAACCAAAAAATCAGCAAACGATCGATACGTTCTGTGATTGTCGATACTCCCACTTTATCAAAGGACTGTACTCAAAAGTCGACGATCTCAATAGAATGGGCGAAGTCCTCCCGCATGATTGCAATAATACAGTCCTGCATTGGAAAGGCCGATTTCAATTTCACATTCGAAGTAACCCGCAAGTCATAGCTCCGCGTGCAAAAGCTTGAAAAAGCATTTTCATTTTTCCAGGCATAAACAATCCTCTATAAAGGGACCTAATAAAAATCCAATGATCAGATTTCAATAGGTCCCTTTATAGAGGATTGGGGAGGCTCTATGAGTTCGCGCTCGATTCAATCCCTTCAACTAGAAAAGGAGAGAAATGAGATCACGTCTTCATGATGATAGGATCACAAGCATAGTCTACATAGAGGTTCCCCAACCCTAGAATGTACAAGATCAATCACAACAGCTATTTCAAAGTGAAACAACTTTCAATTTCGGTCTGATTAAAACTATTCTCACTTACGACAACTTCGTATTTGAACTCTTTGCCTAAGCTTATGAATTCCTCAGGAATCGTGATGGAGGTCTCGCTTGGGGGAAGAATAACGTTCAGCAATGATGGCAATGCTCCGTTCACGACCTCAACCTCAACTTCGTAATGATGAATCTCAACCGAGACTGGCAACTGGCTATCCGCCCCACGGCCATGAGAGTTCGGATGTGAAGTCGTTACCGCAGGCCAAGCAATCGTCACTGGCGCACTAGTGACCGTGATGTCAAAGCCAGATTCTTCTGGATCACATTGCTTTGCCATAGGTAATGTGTTCACAGTCGGTTCTGGCGAGGCTGGCATGACATGGGTGAGTGTGACTTGCCTTGTAAGCTGAGTGCCGTCAAGTACCTTGCCTGTGATTTCATAGATCCCTTTCGGATACTGACGAAAGAATGTTTGGGGCAAAATTTCCTCAAACCCATGTTCGACACTCTCAAAAAAGAGCTCGCTAAAACCTTGGCTCTGCAAGCGATTGTTTACACTAATTTCGAGTACCCGTTTCCCTTTCGAGTCCGAGATTTCTAGACTCTTCAACTGTTCCCCGTCGATCAAAGCATGAAAGCTCAAATCTCCATCTGTGTTGTTGAGCTCGAAAAAGAGTTCCGCTTTAGAGAATGAAATTTCCGAATCGTCCGTTGCCCAAGCCACTAGAACAGAAACTGCAACACACAGCCCGAGTACAGCTAGAAAAAGGATAGGGCCAACTCTGAGAGTTTTTTGCATGATGAGAACTTCTAGACGTCAGGCACACAGCTTTGTGAGCACTGGTGAGATATCACTTCATGCTCACCGTCTTCATAAAAAACAATACTAGACAAAGCTTACGAGAAGCTGATCTCTGTATTACCGATGAGTAAGGTAGTCAGAAACAGTTGTTAGAAGGTAGATGAGAGACGAGGTAGGCTAATGATGAAAGTACTACCCTGAGGCGGTTCGCTTACAAGAGTAATGTCGCCTCCATGAGCATAAGCCACGGCACGGGCAAAGCTGAGACCTAAGCCACAACCTGGGCTCGAACGACTTTGGTCGCACCGAAAAAAGCGGTCAAACACACGGAGTTGATCCATCGATCCAATGCCAACACCTGTATCTTCAACCTTCACGCACAGGCTACTTGATTGACCCACGAGGTCGATCGACACACGACCTTTCGGCGGTGTGTATTTCAACGCATTATCAAGGAGGTTAGCTAACATTCGTTGAAGCATCTGACGATTCCCCTCAATTCGGCAATCAGGATCAAGTTTGCATGAAAGCGTGATACCTTTTTCTTCAGCCGCAGGCTCAAACAGATCACGCGCATTTTCAATGAGCTTTGATACATTGATCGGCTCTTGATCCCTATGCATCACACCTGCTTCTGCTTCTGCGACATCCAACGTTGTGTTAATCAAATGAAGAAGTCGATCACATTCCTCAAGCGTATCTGAGGCCGCAGCCTTGTAATCCTTTTCGGTATCCGTTAGCGAGAGAGCCCTTTCTGAGATGGCCCGAATTCGGGACAATGGGCTTCGAAGATCGTGTGCGATATTGTCAGTCATTTCTCGCATTTCAGCGATTAAATTTCTGATGCGCTCGGCCATAGAGTTAAATGTATCAACAAGCTTTTGTACTTCATCGCCTTGATTCTTCATTGTAACCTGACGATCAAGTTGCCCCTTCTCAATATCAACAGCAGCACGGCTCACTTCGTCAATACCTCGTACCGCCTTTCGCGCGATCATCCATCCAACCCCGGAAGCCAGTGGAATGGCAATACAGAACATTCCCGCAAATACAGTGAGAAGCAAATCCATGAGTTCTTCTTTTTCTTCCAAAGACTCTCCAAGATGCAAGACGAGTCCCGGAGCAATTAACCCATAGTTCGCTCGCACAGGAAACTCTTGCTCATCAAGCTCGATAGTTTCTAAGGAATGTACTGCATTCGAATCCAGCACATTTTGAAACAACCGTTGATTGGTCTTCAGTTCGCTCCACTCAGACAAATCTGAGGAATAGACCTCTTCGCCTTGCTCACTCAGTAAACGGAGAAAAACTTGCCCTTCATCATCTGATCCCACCTCTCGTTCAAGTTCTTGAATCACTCGGTCCCTACCTTCAGCACTGTGAAGGACCTGGTATTCAGTTATATCTTCCATTAAATCTTCGTCCATACGGGTATTCAGAATCGTATTGACTGACAAATACAACACACAGAAGGCCGCAATGGAAGACACGAGAAATGCTGAGGTATACGATAGTGTCAGACGAAAGGCTAAGGTATTAGGGAATTTACGCATCGTTATCTCTCAATACATACCCTAACCCTCTGACGGTGTGAATCAACGGCTTCTGAAAGTCTTTGTCGACCTTTTCCCGAAGTTTACTAATACGCGCTTCAACAACATTAGTTCCAGGATCAAAGTTATAATCCCAGACACGTTCCATAATCATGGTCTTCGACACAACATTGCCAACATTCCTCAATAAGTACTCCAATAAGGCAAACTCTTTTGGTTGTAGATCGATCTTTTTCCCTGACCGTCTCGCGGTTCGGGCAAGAAGATCAATTGATAAATCTTGAAAAGAAAGGCTTGATGGCTCCGCGATCTTTTGGCTCCTCCGTAAGAGTGAATCAACGCGCGCCAGTAACTCACTAAAGGAAAAAGGCTTCGTCAAATAGTCGTCTCCGCCATGGCGGAGGCCATCGACGCGTTCGTCCACTGAGCGTTTGGCACTCAGGATAAGGATAGGAAGGGTTCTCTTCTGTTTTCGCAATTGGTCAATCACAGAAAGACCATCGAGCCTTGGCAACATAAGGTCAAGGATTGCAAGGTCATAACTGTCATAGAGCAACGAGTCGAGGCCTCTCACTCCATCGTCAACATGATCAATCATGAATCCAGCCTCTTTCATGCCTTTTTGAATGAAATCCGCGATGACTCGGTCATCTTCAATTAATAAAATTCTCATCGTGCCATACACAATCTGTCTGTTCAGTGGGACTTACCGTCGCCAATAGTTTACAAAAGTCTCATTCCACAAATCCCCACACAGAATCAAAAGAGCATTACTTCCCTTCGACAACCATTAGCATCTCTTTCATCTTAACCAAATCATCCATGCGACAACATTACCATATGGTGAACTACCTACGGACAAATCATATCGCAAAATACAACGTATCTCATTAGAATACCAGAGCAAGTAAAGGGTGCTCTCGTTGATAGAACAGATTTCTTACCTCATATGATTTTGATACGTACACTGGCACTCCTGCTTGTCCTTGCACCAAACTTCGTTGGGGCGCAAAATCAACCGCTGACAAACTCGGAATCACCATCGCGTGAACCCGTCAGAATCTATAGAAACCCTGAAGAACGAAGAGAAGCAGGGCTCGGCACGCAGGTAACCGAATGGTTAAAAATTGGCGGCGTGCTTGACGTAGAAAAAGAATATAAAAGAAACAATTCTGTCGCTAGAAGAGATTCAACAGAAAATCCAGATCCCGAATTGGCCATCGAGCTTGGCTTCGAGATTCAATACGATGAATGGCTTGAAGTCGAAGTCCTGTTTGCTATTGAAGAAAATGGACGTCGCCACTTCCAGGAATTGGATGAAGGCTTAGTCGGGATTGATCTTGCGGATTTCGGAATGAAACTTGGTCAACTCTATGTGCCGTTTGGGGCATACTATAGCCACTTTGTCACAGGCCCCTTACTCGAATTTGCTCAGACAAGGGGCACAGCGCTACAGCTTGACTATACCTTTTGGGATTCTCTTGAACTTGCAGGATTCATCTTAGACAGTAAGGTGGATATGCAAAATAACAAGAATGAGATCGACTGGGGTTTGAACCTTGAATATACGTCGGACGATGAGTCTATGATTGTTGGCGCGGGGTACCTCTCTGATCTCGCAGAAAGCCAAGACGAATTACTACTCGAATTTAAGAATAGGCATCTGCGTCGTGTGTCAGCCTGGAATGCCTATGTACGTATGGGGATGCTTTCATTTGAAATGACGGCGGAGGTGTTAAGGGCGATTCGAAAATTCAAAGAATTTGAAAAGAAATCGAATAAACCCTTTTCCTACAATCTTGAACTTGCCTACTTCCCTGTCGATTTCCTTCAATTCGCTGTTCGATCAGAGTTTAGTGCAGAACTAGCCGATGAGCCGAAATGGCAGTTCGGAGTAGCTGGAACCTGGCGTCCACTCGACAATCTGAGCGTGGCAATCGACTACCTCTATGGGAAATACAAAAAGGGATTCGCCTTTGACGATAAAGACAACGCGCTACACAGTCATCATATGATAGGAACGCAATTAACTGTGGGGTTTTAGCGCAGCTGATTTATCTGAGGCGAAACAGATAATACATCGTCGGACTCATACCATATTGTTGAACAATCGGATCCTCATATTTTGGTTCCGCGATCATGAGTCTGTACCCATATCTATCAATCACCGATTTCATGTCTTGCCCTTCTTTATTAACCAACTTCTTACCTAACATACCACGCTCATTGGGGATCAACATGAGATAGGGAACCGAGTGTCTCACTAAGAGAGACAACCAATATTCAATCGCAGACATCCTACATTCTGAAAAGCTATGAATATTCAATGCCATATGAATAGAATTAGATTCCAATACGTCTTCTATCTCGTCAAGCGGAATCACGCTTACCTTTCCATTCATTCTGCGAAATTGCGTATAGAATTCTGAAATGAATGTTGAAACGGCAATCGCATCAGTACAAAAGTACTGATTCACCGTTGGAGTGGCTGAGACCAGTCGATGAGCAAGGCGCCCATAGCCTGCGCCAATATCAAGAATATTCATCCCACTAAGATCAAGATGCTTAGAGAGAAAATATGTCTCGCAAATCGAATCCAACAAGTCTCTTGATATAAGTTTATTATCGATCTTAAAGATAAAATTACCAAAATAGTCATCCTCATCAAGCTTCTCAAGTAAGCCACGTGTGTCGATTGCCTTCATATAGTACGTTGACAATGCATATCCCAACGTATTCATATTGAGGCCTCTACGTTGATGGACGAATGCATTATCCCCTCGAAAGTAGAGAACATCTTCATGTCTGACGTGCCCTTGCTTCCACCGTATCGAGTTGGTCACAGAAGGATGACACTTGGCATATCGATCTTCGAGTTCTCTATAACGTGGATTATCATAATGTAAGTATTCCTCTGCACCATCTGGCAAGCTCGCCTCTCGACGGTAGTGGCGTCCCTTTGCAGGATTTTTTTGCCATTCATACATGTCGACGGCCTTCGATATAGCCTGGTAACCCAAAAGCTCTAAGCCTTTATTTAAGAGATGTTGCGTCATTGCTTGTAAGCGCTTCATCATGATGAGCAGGTACGAAGGGTGGCTATTACGTCTTTTAAATCATCTACATTGATTGAAAAATCGTCACTCACTCGAGGTCGTTGACTCCACTCTCTAGTTTTCAAACACGTGTAAGTCAGATTCATATCAACACATAATCGAAAATAGGCATCTGTAGCACGTGCAGGAAATAACTCGACAACCTTTGTGCCGGGACTACAAAACACGAGGTTCGCAAGCCCTGACCCATGCGGTGAAATAACGGTCTCTGCTTCTTGAAACAACGTGACCTGCTCATTGAAAGAAAGCCGTTCGAGAAAACATATTTCAAATCCAAATTTGTTCAATAACGAAGAAAATTCTGACTCATTCGTA
>JBMYWX010000007.1:0-26877 GCA_049607825.1 Nitrospirales bacterium | reverse complement strand
GGAAGGGATTTCAGGAGACGGCTATCACAGCAATCAGGAAGGGTAACACGATTTGGCACGTAACTGATGAACTATTACAACAAGGAATGCTTACATAGCTACTACTTGACCACTACAGGGTGTGGGGAATGGGGAGGAAAAAATATTCACTTTTCGTCATGTCCAGCCAATTCACTTGATCCATTTAAGGAGAAGGTCTAAGCAACATGGAAAAATCTTATAGCGGTTGCGGAGGTGGCGATCTCAGCGATACCACAGAAAATCATTTCTTTTCGTGGTCATCTTTGCTCTGCCTCGCTTTCAAGGCGTTATAGTTCTCATCTCCGGGACATATCAACTGCTGTTTCACCGTATGAAAAAATAGACCAGGTGGGTATTCTTGTACGTCACTCATATAGCAGCCTTTTGCAGTTTGTGCCTCCCAGTAATTCTCGATGCTTGGATCAGAACGATCGACGTTGCAGCTAGAAAGAAACAGGGGTCCACATATAAGAAGGAAGAAGACAATAGACACTTTGTTCATCATTCACCTCATCGACTTTGTATACCTGTAGTACACGCTTCTCGTTGGATGAAGTCAAGGATTTGTTGATGGGAGTTGTTGGATTTTCGTGTTCGTTAGTAGTGTTCAATAGAAATCGCTATCATACTACCATTGTCTACCTAGAAATCCTGTTTATATAGCAGAGTCAGTTATCCTTTCGCCACTTTGAATGTAGTCTCTAAACATCTCACCTAGAGGTGATGTATAGGTTCTCTGGTCCAGATATCTACTGGTAAAGTCCTCTCTGATCTGCTCTTTTCTACAGAGTTACCTTTCATGAAGCCCTCGCCTAGAGACCCTACATTGAGAGGCTTGCCTTGCTTACAATCTATGAGGGCGTTAAGAGGAAATGTGAAATGAGGTGACCAGAAAGCTGTTGAGAATGGGAAGAAGATATGAATAAGGCTAGAAGAGTATTGTATGAATTGATACAGAAAGTTTGAAGATTCAAATTCTGATGGTTAATGTTTCAAGAATGTTCTCAATTCCTATATTTTAAAACCTGATGGCCTATCGTTATCAATCAACTTATTAGATTCCTTATTCTGGCTCGTTCAACCGCATCGAAAAGTTATAGAACAACTGACTGCGTAAGTATTGATAGTATCGAGTGTTCTACGAAGTGTTTCGCAATGCCCGTGGTGGACGCGACGGTTGAATGTGGGTAGACGAAGGCCACTAGTCATCTGATCAGAGGGCTTTTCATTCATGAAATATTGGGATCATGTATTTTGGGACGTGAGTGAAAGAGTGAATAATGTATAGGAAGAGAAGAAAGGTGAAGAGAAATATATGGAGCTGGCGACAGGGATCGAACCTGCGACCTGTGGTTTACAAAACCACTGCTCTACCAACTGAGCTACGCCAGCTCTCGAGAATTTTAACGTGCCTGAAGAAAATTCCTAACACAGTCTTTATACCATGGAGCGACTCATTCGTACAGACTAAATAGAGAAAACCTAAGTAAAAGTAGATAAATTTATTGTAGCTGGGAAAGGCTTTTTTTTCGCTTCTTATACACAGCAAGTTCTTAAAATATGCTCTGAGTAGATATCTTATTGAAATAGCTATTCGAGATTCTTTCCCGTTAATCGTTCGAGTTCTGTCAGTGCAATAGAAAGGTCATATTTGGCGCGCATATATTCAAGTTGTGTTTCTCTAAGAATTCGTTGTGCATCTAGGACATCTAATAGACTGGCTTCCCCATATTTAAAGCTGACCTGCGCAATACGTAAAGCTTCTCTCGCTTGCTTGAGCAGACCATTTTCATACGTCGAGATTTGAGCCACAGCAATTTTCGAGTTTTCAATATGCTGAGAAATACCCCGTTGCAGTCTTGTGCGCGTTCCCAGTAGGTTGGCTTCTTCCTGTCTCATCCTACCTTTCGCTTGCGCAATTTCTCCTTGACGTTGATTCCACAATGGTATTGGAAAGGAGATGCCACCGATAAACGCTTCCCGTCCAATATCGCGTTGATAGCTTCCATTCAGTGTAATGTTGGGGATTCGGGCTTGTCGTTCCTGCTGATGTCGTTCTTTAGCCTCTTCCACACGTTTTTGTCCTTTTAACAGAGCAGGATGTGTGAAGAAGGATTGTTCGACAAGTGTTGTACTATTGAGATCATGTGATCGTGTTTCAAATTCTCCACGAACAGAGAAAGCATGGCCTAACCTTCCTGCCGTTAAACTATTGAGTTTGGCCTTGGCAGAACGAATGGCCCCATTGGTCCGAATTAATGCTTTTTGTACTTTTAAGACTTCAACTTTCATCTTGACGGCTTCGAATGGTGGGGCCTCTCCAGCTTTTACCCGGGCCTTGATCGCTTTCTGTAATTGTGTGATGGTTTTGATATTTTCTTGGACAAGAGCGGATTCTCGTTCTCGCAGTAATAAATCATAGAACCCATTTTTCATTCCTGCAATGACATTCAACTTATTTTCAGCGAGTCCGGCTTCTG
The DNA here is from genome assembly GCA_049607825.1 of Nitrospirales bacterium. Classification (GTDB taxonomy): domain Bacteria; phylum Nitrospirota; class Nitrospiria; order Nitrospirales; family UBA8639; genus JAGQKC01. Next base: position 24,376 of record JBMYWX010000007.1, on the reverse strand, counting down.
CACTCTTTATTCCAGCTTGTGCAGCGTGTTGTTCGGCTTGGCGTGTGCCAGGCCATTCCAAGGGTTGGCTAAGTGTGACATAGCGTTCTGTAATTGACGTGCCCATTGAAGGGTCTCTGGTCGATCCACGGCCACCTTGCAGGCTGATTGTCGGATTGGGATAGCTGGACGCTTGTAAGACATCACCTTCTTTTTGTTCAACAATACCCTGTCCTTTTTTTATGATTTGACTGTGCTGCAATGCGATGGAGAGTAATTCATCAAGGGTAAACGTTTTCGTCATATTGCTGGTCGAATCAATAGGAGTTTCTGCGAACAGGGAAGATGCTCCACTCATAAGTAGAAGATAAAGGAGGATGAAGATAGGCATGATAATGGTCTTTCCGATTAGGTCAAGTTCTTATTGTGTGGTCACCGGGATTTCATTGCTAGTCGGGGAGTCAGATGACTGTTTGCGTTGAACCGTCATGCCGTACAAAGATGGGAGTACTAACAAGGTTAAGGCCGTGGACGTGATCAACCCCCCAATGACGACAGTGGCCAGAGGACGTTGCACTTCTGCTCCCATACTTGTGGCTATGGCCATTGGCAAGAAGCCTACACTGGCCACGAGTGCTGTCATGAGTACTGGTCGTAGTCGATCCATTGATCCTTGTGTCACCGCCTCAATAGTTGCAAGTCCCTCTGATTCTAATGAGCGAATGCGACTGACGAGGACAACTCCGTTTAAGACAGCGATTCCAAACAAGGCGATACAGCCGATCATGGCTGAGATACTAAGAGGAAGCCCACGTACCCAGAGAGCAAAGAGCCCTCCTGACAATGCCAACGGGACATTCAAGAAGATGAGTAATGCGGGACGCAGGGTACCAAATATGACGGAGAGTATAGCGATGATCATCACCAGCGTAATGGGGATGACCATGGTTAAACGGTTTGATGCCTCGATTAAATGTTTGAATTGCCCTCCTAATTCAATGTAATAGCCCGTTGGCAGATTCACTGAGCGTTTGATCACGCGTTGGGCTTCTGTGACAAATGAACCGAGATCACGGCCACGTACGTTGACTTCCACCATAAGGCGACGTTGAATATTTTCTCGACTAATTTGAGCCAGACCTTCATCGACTTGAATCGTTGCGACGCGTGACAGGGGAACAAGTTCTCCGTGTGTTGTGGTCAAGAGAATATTCCTGAGTGCCATGGGACCAGCCGAGGCCTCATCCGAGAGTCGTACAATAAGATCAAATCGACGTTGACCTTGGAATACGGTTCCAACTGTTTGTCCAACACGAGCTGATTCAACGATGGTGAGGACATCCTTTGCATTGAGACCATATCGCCCAATCTGCTCTCGATCCACAATGACTCGAATTCTTGGAATGCCTGTGACTTGTTCAACTTGAATATCTTCTGCGCCAGATACCTGCTTCAAGGTTCTGGCAATCAATTCTCCTTGTTGTCGCAGGATGTTCATATCTTCACCAAAAACTTTAATGGCCACATCTGATCGAGATCCTGAAATGAGTTCGTTGAAACGCATTTCAATCGGCTGTGTGAAGCCCAGTGTAACGCCAGGAACAGCCTCAAGTATGGCTGTCTGCATTGCCTTGATTAACTCATCTTTCGTGGACACACTAGTCCACTCATGAAGCGGCTTAAGCACCACGAATACGTCAGACAATTCGATGCCCATAACATCAGTTGCTACCTCAGGGCTTCCGGTCCGGGTGACAACCTGCTTGACTTCAGGGAATTTCCGTACCACCCGTTCCACAGCCAGAGCCGTCTCTACTGATTCACTCATTGAAATACTGGGTAATCGCCAGACTTGAATGGCCATGTCGCCTTCTTCTAATTGCGGCATAAATTCGATGCCCAATCGTGATCCAATGAGGAGGCTCACGACAAAGAGAACTATGGCTGGAATCACCACGAAGCTTGGTCGAGATAGAGAGAACTGTAGGCACGGTTGATAGATGCAACGTGCTTGACGAATAAGCCACGTTTCCTCGCGATTAGGTTTATTGCGTGCAAACCAATATGACAGAATTGGGACGCCAGTCACAGCAAAGAGTAACGATCCGGCTAAGGCGATGATGACCGTCATGGCCATGGGCCGAAACAGTTTTCCCTCCAACCCAAACAGCGTCAGGATGGGAATGTAGACTAAAATGATAATGCCGACAGCAAATACAATTGGGCGCAGCACCTCTTTGGCCGCGGTTTCGATGATCACGTGTTTTTCACCATCTGAAACTTGCCCTGCATCTTTTAATTTTCGAAGAATATTGTCTATCATCACCACAGACCCATCGACTAAAAGGCCAAAGTCGATAGCCCCGAGACTCATCAGATTACCTGATAAGCCTGCTTGATACATGCCGGTAAAGGCTATCAACATAGACATTGGAATTGCCATGGCAACAATGAAACCTGCACGAAGATCACCAAGGAATAAAAATAAAATGGCGATGACCAACAGTCCACCTTCTAAAAGATTATTTCGAACGGTTCGAATCACCTTGTTCACAAACAGGGTGCGATCATAATAGGGCTCGATGACGATTCCAGGCGGCAGCGTCGATTGAATTTCCTTTACTTGCTGCTTGACGTGTTCTACGACTTGGTGCGCATTGGCGCCGGCAAGCATCTGCACCATTCCAATAACCGTTTCCCCTTCTCCCATTCGTGAGGCAGCGCCGATGCGTAGGGCGGCCCCTTCTTTAATCTCTGCGACGTTTCGGACAAAAATGGGAACGCCATCTAGTCCATGATCGATAACGATGTCTCCAAGCTCTGTCGTATTTGAGGCCATGGCCTCACCCATGATGAGGTAGTGCTCTCGTTCATGTTCAATGTACCCACCACCAGCTAAGGCATTATTTTCTTCCAAGGCAACAAAAACCTGTTTGAGCGTGAGCTTATAGGCGAGGAGCTTACTTGGATCGACAACAACTTGAAATTGCTTGGTTTCCCCACCCCAAATATTCACTTCGACCACACCCGGCACGACTTGAAGTCGTCGAGAAATATCCCACTCTAAGAGTGTTCGTAACTCCATCGGACTATAGCCCTCACCACGGAGCGTAAATTGATAGACCTCGCCAAGGCCAGTCGTGAGCGGCCCCATCATCGGTCTGCCATAGGCCGGAGGAATTTGTTCCACGGCCACGGCTAGCCGCTCGTTGACCAATTGGCGTACAAAGTATTGATCTAAGGATTCATCAAAAATCGCCGTGACAGCCGAAAGACCATAACGTGAAACTGATCGAACCGTTTGTAGTCCAGGAAGACCACTCAGTGATGTTTCAATCGGGAATGTCACAAACTGTTCAACTTCGATGGGCCCTAAGGCCGGAGCGCGTGTGAGGATTTGTACTTGGACTGGAGTCAGATCAGGAACGGCATCAATAGAGAGTTTATTCAATGACCATAACCCAGTCACAGTCACGAGAATTAATGTCACAAGTGTGAAAAATCGGTAGTGAAGTGAGAGTGAGAGTACACGTTCCATAGGTAAGTATGTTTTGTGTTTAATGTCCTTCAATAGATTCTTTAAGTAATGTATTTTTTAAGTCGAATACACCTTCTGTGACGACGGAGTCGCCTAATGCAATTCCACTTTTTATTTCGACAAAACCTCCACTTTCCTGCCCAGCATCAACAGCCACAAAATTGTAGCCAGTTTTCTGTTGTACAAAGACTCCTCGTGCACCCTGGATCATTGTTATCGCAGTAAGGGGTATTGAGAGCATTGGGACCTGTTCATCTACGAGGCGAACCTCAACATATTCGTTTGGTTTCAATTGTTCACGAATATTGTTAACATCAAAGCGAACCTGAATGGTTCGTGTAGCTTCTTCTGCAACAGGTGAAATGTAGGCGAGATTTGCCTGTATTGGTTTGCCAACTCGAGGAACGACTTGCCCCTGGTCACCTTTTTTAAATCGACGTGCTTGTTCAATTGGTAGATTGGCAAAAACCCAAACACGACTCGTGTCTACTATTTCGAATAACTCTTCTCCGGCGGCAATACCTTGTCCTAAAACAGCTTGTTGCCGAACAATTGTGCCACTCAGAGGCGCTCTCAAAATATAGGTATGTCCTTCTAAATGGCTTCCATGTTCCAGCTCTGTTAATTCTTCTGCTGTGAGTCCCATGTTTAGTAATTTCTCACGAACATGTTGAAATACCGCTTGAGCTTCGATGTATTGCCCACGGTCTTCAAGGAAGCGACGCTTTGATACGATATGTTCATCCAACAATTGTTGCGTTCGTGTAAAATTTCCCTTGGCGACATCTCCTTTGGCCTTTGAGACTAAATATTCTTGAATCAATTCATCTAATTTCAGACTTTCAATGGCTGCCAGGGGTTGTCCTTTCTTAACTCGATTACCAAGTTGGCTCATCACCTTATCGACCTGCCCTGAGATGCGAGAGGACACCTTTGCGACATGAGCGAGATCGAGATCAACATGTCCTGGGGCCGTGACAACATGGGGTGTGAGGCGTTCAGTGGCTTCTTGGGTACGAATCCGTTCGAGGGCCTTCTCTGGTACGTGATTAATATAAAAGGATTGGTGAGTTGGAGAGCCTACTTCTTCTTGAATAGCTGGCTCTGAAACCGTCATGTCTTGATTGGTATCGTCAGAGCAAGCACCAAGTAGGAGCAAGATCATAGGGAGATATAGATTCATAGTATGTATATGTATTCTCATTTGCACAGTTCCAAGACAGTTACGTGTTCAGCAAGAGGTATTAATAAGAATAAGTCATTCAACGTGACTTCAACGTTTAGACACTGTTAGAGAGGGCCCAGGGTTATGCAGAATAGTGGGGTGGTGGACGGATGTAGGCTGGCGAAACATGAGTTCGAAATAGAGGGGAATACTCTGAGGAAAGAAGTTGGTGCTCGACTGGCAACATGAAAGGTCTCGATACAGTTGCTGCGAGAAGGTCTAGGGGTAATTCATGGGCATGGGATGATGCGTTAAACGAACTGCTTAGGAGAGAAAATCCTATTTCATCATGATTGAGCTGATGGGTGTCTGAATGGTTACAATAGAGAGCGAAATTCTCAATTCCCCGTTCTGCGGCTTTGTGAGTAAAATGGGCATGAAACTCACATTCAAGATCTTGAGAAAGTACTGAATGAAGGACTCCTCCATGATGGTGTTCTTTGGTACCATGTGCGTGATCAGCTTCTGGATGTATATGGATTAATGGAATAGCCACAAGCCAAAGCATGAACCAGATGCTGGAAATCTTTGTGAAGGTTTTCGGGAAATGCTTCATGATTGACCCAGTAAACATTAAGGAACTTTTCATCATCTTAGCAGTTCATAGAGTCTATTACTATGCAGAGGTGACTTGTCGGTTCTATTGGCATTTGAATGAAGTTTCTTAGTGTCTTATTCAATGACTAATTAACTATGTGTCAGTGATTCACACTTTTCTGTGAGTAGTTCAGATGACAAATGTTCGTAGACCAATTCCTTTCTCTGTCACAGCATCAGTGGCGGTGTGGCAAAGAAAACAAAGCCATATGGTCGAAGCGCAAATCATCACTCGTGGTGTAAAAGATCAATTGGTGATAGACGCTATGCGACGAGTACCTCGGCATCGATTTGTTTTAACTCACTCTGTCAATGAAGCCTATGAAGACTATCCTCTGTCAATCGGCTATGGCCAGACCATCTCTCAACCTTACATCGTGGCATTCATGACCGAAGCCTTAGAACTTCAGTCATCAGAAAAAGTGTTAGAAATTGGAACAGGTTCAGGATATCAAACCTCCATTCTTGCAGAGATTGTGTCTCAGGTTTTCTCTGTTGAAGTTGTCGAACCTTTGTCGCGAGGCGCACAAAATATTTTGTGTAATTTAGGATATGATCATGTCTCCGTACGAGTTGGAGATGGGTACACTGGTTGGCCGCAAGAGGCCCCTTTTGACGCGATCATACTGACTGCAGCTCCTGGCCATATTCCAGAACCTCTCCTCGAACAATTGCGTGTTGGGGGACGCCTAATCCTTCCTGTCGGAAGTCATTCACAAAGTCTTCTATTAATTCATCGGACATCGGAAGGGTATTCGCATACAAAATTACTAGACGTATCTTTTGTCCCAATGACTGGTCAAGCTCGACACCATCAATCCTGACAGACTGTCGTTTTTTCGTGGTCCAATCCTGGCAATTACGTCTAAGATCTTAGCGATCCCTGCAATTAATTGTACGGTTTGCGAAAGGATGCAAACTCATAACTTGGGTCAAGAAGAGCACCGCTTTCTCGGTCGAGATCGGCGTAAGTAGCCGTGCATTCCTGTTAGCACTTCCTCTGAATCACATTCGATCCTGAAGAGTGGTGTACGATCACGCGTCCCAAAGAATTGACTTGAAAGAACAACCTGTCTGGTCGCTAGTCGACGATTTCTGTCAGAAGGTTAAGCCGCAATTGCATTCATTGATTCCCAACCATATGTGGATTCATTAATCCTGTCTGAATAAGATTGATCACTTCTTTTGAGGAATCGGTCATATCCCATATCGCCAGGTCTTCTTTGCTGATGGTGGCTTCTTTAAGTAGGGACTTCTGAATAAATCCCTGCAGGTGTTTCCAAAAGTCTGTACCCATAGCGACAATCGGGAATCGTTCTATTTTGCCAGTTTGCATGAGCGTGGCAGCTTCGAATATTTCATCTAGCGTCCCAAACCCTCCTGGCATCACGACAAACGCACAAGAATATTTCACCAGCATGACTTTGCGAACAAAAAAGTGGTCGAACTCGACAAAACGATCGAGATAGGGATTGGGCTTTTGTTCTTTCGGTAATTCAATATTGCAGCCGATACTCAATCCACCTGATTCTTGTGCTCCTCGGTTGGCCGCCTCCATAATTCCTGGCCCTCCGCCGGTGATGACACCGAATCCAGCCTTTGCTAACTCACGTCCGAGTTCTCGGGCCATTCGATAATACCGGTGCTTGGATGTAAACCGCGCTGATCCAAACACGGTGACACACGGCTGCTGGACATCAAGTGATTCAAATCCTCGAAGTAGCTCAAGGAAGACTCGGATCGCGCTTTCCATATCCGCGGAACGATCTCCTTTTCCTTTGAGAAACTGTTTTTCTACTCCAGCCACATGTTTGAGCAGCGATGGTTTTCTTCGAACGGGTGTTCTCTGAGCTGAGGCCAAGTGTTCTCTCCTTGATAAGCCCAAATACTAGTTTATAATTGCCTCTGAGGAGGAAGGGTTCATGATTCCTCTGTCTATGCAGAATTCTTCTGTTACTTAGATTTCTCGACCGACCCCCATTTCCACTCTCGGACTTCTGGAAGATCTTCCCCATGTTGAATAATGTATTCTTTGTGTTCGATGAGTTTGTCTCTGATGGCTTGTTTGGCGTAGGCGGCCAGAGAGCCAAGTTCTGGAACGCGATCGATGACATCAGCGACAAGATGAAAGCGATCTAGATCGTTTCGTACCGTCATGTCAAATGGCGTGGTAGTTGTGCCCTCTTCTTTATACCCACGGACATGAAGATTATGATGGTTGGTCCGTCGATAGGTGAGACGATGAATCAACCAGGGGTATCCATGGAAGGCAAAGATAATGGGCTTATCTGTCGTAAAGAGGATGTCAAATTCTTTATCGGATAGTCCATGAGGATGTTCGCTCTGTTGTTGAAGTTTCATAAGATTGACAATGTTCACGACTCGGACTTTTAGGTCAGGTAGGTACTGACGAAGTAAGTCTACGGCTGCAAGCGTTTCGAGGGTTGGAATATCTCCGCAGCATGCCATTACGACATCAGGTTCATGGCCCTTATCATTGCTCGCCCACTCCCAAATTCCAATCCCGGCAGTACAGTGTTTAATCGCGGTATCCATATCCATGTATTGCAGTCCAGGTTGCTTCCCGGCCACGATCACGTTGACGAGGTTTCGGCTTTTGAGACAATGGTCCGTGACAAAGAGCAGACTATTGGCGTCAGGCGGAAGATAGACTCGAATGACTTCAGCCTTTTTATTCACCACATGATCGATAAACCCTGGATCTTGATGAGAAAAGCCATTGTGATCCTGCCTCCAGACGTGCGAGGTCAGAAGGTAGTTGAGTGATGCGATAGGAGCACGCCAAGAAATTTCTTTCTGGGTGACCTTAAGCCACTTCGCATGCTGATTGAACATTGAATCGATGATATGAATAAACGCTTCATAACATGAGAATAGTCCATGCCGGCCAGTCAGAAGATACCCTTCCAGCCAACCTTGACAGTTGTGTTCGCTGAGCATTTCTACCACTCGACCGTCGGGGGCGAGATGGTCATCATTTGGTGTCGTTTCGGCCATCCAGGTTCGATTCGTCACCTCAAACAGGGACCCTAGCCGGTTTGAGGCTGTTTCATCCGGCCCAAAAACTCGAAAGTTTCGGCTGTCTAGATTGTCTTTCATCACATCCCGCAAGAAGTTTCCCATTACCCGAGTGGATTCACCAAGCGTCGTTCCGGGTTTCGCGACGTTGACGGCATAATCTCGAAAGTTTGGCATCTTTAGATTTTTCAGTAGAAGGCCACCGTTCGCATGGGGATTGCCTCCCATACACCGTGGGCCTCGGGGGGCGAGGTGAGATAATTCCGGAATCAGTCGACCTGTATGGTCGAACAGTTCTTCTGGGTTATAGCTCTTCATCCACTTCTCGAGGAGTTTGACATGTTGTTTCTTAGTTGCCATTCCAGAAAGTGGGACTTGATGAGATCGCCAAGTTCCTTCCGTCATGTTTCCATCGACTTCTTTCGGACCCGTCCATCCCTTGGGTGTTCGAAGCACGATCATGGGCCATTGGGGTCGTGTTGTCTTTCCTTTGCGACGAGCGTTCTGTTGAATTGTGAGGATATCTTCCTGGATGGTATCGAGTGTTGTGGCCATCAGCTGATGCATCTCAGATGGTTCCGCCCCTTCTACAAAGTAGGGCTTGTAGCCGTACCCAATGAACAAACTTTCAAGTTCCTGGCGACTGATTCGGGCTAGCACGGTTGGGTTGGCAATCTTGTATCCATTTAAATGAAGAATGGGGAGGACAGCTCCGTCAGAGGCGGGATTCAGGAATTTATTGGAGTGCCATGCCGTCGCCATTGGGCCCGTTTCGGCTTCTCCATCGCCCACCACACAGACTACAATAAGGTCGGGATGATCAAAGGCCGCACCATAGGCATGGGAAAGGGCGTATCCAAGTTCACCGCCTTCATGAATAGATCCAGGTGTTTCAGGAGCCACATGGCTGGGGATACCTCCAGGAAACGAGAATTGCTTAAATAGTTTTTTCATTCCATCAGCATCTTGAGAAATATTGGGGTAGACCTGGCTGTAGGTGCCTTCAAGATAGGTATTCGCGACGAGACCTGGTCCGCCATGGCCTGGACCAGCTATGTAGATCATATTGAGATCGTGTTGTCGTATGAGTCGATTGAGATGCACGTAAATGAAATTCAACCCAGGCGTGGTTCCCCAATGGCCAAGCAATCGAGGCTTAATGTGTTGAATGGTTAATGGTTGTCTCAACAAGGGATTATCGAGGAGATAAATCTGCCCAACGGACAAATAATTGGCTGCCCGCCAATAGGCATCGATGGCTTGAAGTTCCTGTTCAGTGAGTGTGTCTGGCATTGAAATCTCCTTGACGCCAACTTGTCACGATGTCTGAGTGAGTTTCTGAATGAGGCGCAATTCGTCTCGGACGAGTCGCGGCATGAGAAAATTTTTACGGATACGCTCTTGTCCGGCACGTCCAAAGGCTCCTCGTTCACCGGGATGCGTCAAGAGGTGAATGATTCGCGAGGCACAGGTCTCCACGTCATCGACGAGGTAATGATGAAAGCCTTCTGGAAACTACATGGGAATCCCGCCGACATTTCCCGCGACAACAGGTTTATTTTTCCAAAACGCTTCAGAGACGATAAGTCCAAAGCCTTCGCGGATGGATTTTTGAATAACGACATCACAACTTCGTTGAAACATATTCACTTCGGCGTTTCCGACTCCACCTAAGTTTGTAAAGATCGATATATCTGGATCCTTGGCGAATTCTTCTTCCACACGATCCATGATCGTCCACCCTTCAGGGTCATCGCCGGGCATTGACCCAATAAATACGAGTTGCACGGATGGGATTTCTTTTTTCACGAGTTGATAGGACTGAACGACACCGAAGGGGTCCTTCCAGGGATCAAAGCGAGAGACTTGAAGGAGCACAGGGCAGTCAGGGTCAATTCCTGAGTCAGCCATCGCGCGTTTACAGACATCTAAGGGTAAGTTCATGTTTTTTGTGGCAAGGGGGTCGATGGCTGGAGCGATAAAGGCGACCCGTTGTGCTCGCAGACCTGGCAGCAAAAATTGTGGCATGGTGAACACCATGGCGTCGTATTGTTCGAGGAATGGCTTCAGAAACGTACTCACTTGTTGGTCTGGATGGGAACTATCGATATGGCACCGCCAGATCCATGTGGCTTCTCGTGGGCCGGTGAATGCTCGTAGTGCAGCCGGTTGAGGGTCATGCACGACATAGACATCGTATTCGGCCTCGAGGAGTTTGGCACTCTTTTCATTCACCTGCGTATACGTGTCTTGCTCATACTGGGTGAGCTCGTGTGGTTGTCCTTGGAGTGCATTGTGGAAGGGTTTCGTGACGCCAAAAAACTCTTGAGGTGCGTGGATGAGTCGCCAATCAACATGAAGTCCAAGTGTTAGGTAGAGCGGAATCAGTCGTGGTAAGAGTTCGGCTCCCCCCCCACCATAGGCTGTGGAATTAATGTGGCACACTTTTATGCCATTGAGCCTTTTGGCGAGTTCTTGAATTTCATCGATCATCTCATCGCCAACCAACCATTGGTAATGTTCGATATCGCAAGATTGAAGAGATGATCGTCGACCTATGTGTACTTCTGGAAGCATGAACGACCTTTTGCGTTATCGCATTTAAGAATGAAAAAAGGCAGACTCATGGGTGTCACTAGTCATCATCATCGGTACGATCATCTTGCGGCATTCCCTGTAGGGCCCACTCGCGAAGTTGTTGCTTGTCGTGCGAGGAGAGCTGAGCCTCCGGATGAAGAGGGAGATAAAACCAGGGAGGCATTTCTCCTTCTTCGATTTCTTCTGCAATTTCTTTCAGCATCTTCTCTTTTTTCTTCCCGGTGTACTGATTCCATATGGAGAAGTTTAGTTCTTCACGTCCTTCGTGGACATCCCAGGCAAGCAGCCAGGATGCCGGTGCGATGTTGCTGTACCATGGCCACACGGTTTCATGGGAATGGCAGTCATAACAGGCCCGCTTTAGAATCGTGTGAACGTGAGGAGGCGCATCAACGTTTTTGATGACAGCAGGGTTACTCTGGGTGATCGGAATGAATTGGATCAGTCCAAAGAAGAGAAATAAGAGCGCTATACTTGTGAGCAGGTGATTCTTCATGGTTTTGGTCTTTCTTTGTCAGAGCGTGTGTGGAGGCACCTAGCTGTTTCTGAAGCGATCCATGACTCCTCATCCGTGCCAATGACATAGGCGGCAATTTGAGAATCGTCTGTGTTGATTCTGATGGCCTCTCCTGGTTGCAGGCCAACGGCAGTTTGGTTTCGCTTTGGATCGAGGTGTATTCCACACCACTTCATTTCTTGACAAATGTTTGATCGAATCTCTGGTGCGTTTTCACCAATGCCTCCACCAAACACAATTGCATCGGCACCTCCCAACACTGCCAAGTAGGCTCCAAGATATTTTCGGATTCGATAGCAAAACATGTCTACTGCAAGTTTCGCGGGCGAATCCTGTTGCTGCGTCATGGCATCAAGTAATTGCCGCATATCACTGGTTCGCCCTGAGATGCCTAAAAGCCCAGAATGTTCATTCAGCCAGCTTTGCACTCCTCGGGCCGACACCTGCTCCTTCTTTGTCAAGTAACTGACGATGGCAGGGTCAAGGTCTCCTGAGCGAGTGCCCATCATGAGTCCTTCGCACGGGGTAAATCCCATAGACGTATCGATTGATTGACCGTATGCGTTGGCAGTCATTGAACAGCCATGACCTAATTGCATGGTAATGAGACGTTGATGGCTTAACTTGCTGCCGGTAGAGGACGCATAACTCTGAGCCAATGACGCATGAGCAACTCCATGGAATCCATATCGTTTAATATGATGACGTTCAGCAAGTGTGTGTGGAATGGCGTACGATGCTGCATAGTCAGGGAGTGTGCGATGAAACGTGGTATCAAATACCGCCACCATGGGCACCACTTTCTTTAACCAGGCTTGGACACCGGAGATGCCTGCGAGACATGCGTGATTATGTAACGGCGCCAGTTCATTCGCCAGTTCGATTTCTCTCAACACATGATCATTAATGAATGTGGATTCTGATAATTGATCACCCCCGTGAACAATCCGATGGCCGATCGCATCGATATTCGAAATATCAGAATCGAGATCATGATCGGCGGTATTCGTTGCGAGCGATTCAAAGAGCCAGGCAAAAGCTTCTTGATGATCGTCTACCTCCCGTTGTGCTGTAAAAACAGGGTGTATATCCCGTGTGATATGTATAGCCGCAAGACTTCCTATTCCACTCAACGTTCCGCGAATAATTGTCGTCCATGCTGTATGGCTTTCCTGTGAGGTTGGTGCCATTCCTTCCTTCACTGAAAACTTGACCGAAGAACTCCCGCTATTGATCGTGAGCACTCTCATGAGGTTATGCGTTCGTTATGAAACGCTTGGTGAAACAGCGTGACACAGTCTCTAGGTCACATCGTATTGATGAACATACCTGTTTCCCATTCAACCCAGGCAATCGTGGTGACGAGTGGAAGAACTTGGATTGGCCATAAAACGTCATTCTTGGATTCATCCACTGTCAGCATCAAACAACCTGTAGCAATTCATGATTGTCTGTAAGTCTGGTGAACTGCTCTGGACTCCGCTGTTGCATAACTAGAAAGATGAGCAAGGGGAATGCCATTCCAAGAACGATAGAGAAAGGTTGTCTCTTTTACGAAAAAGTCGAGACTCATATAGAAATGACTGGAACGATTGAACGGACGATGTGGAACATTGCGACAGGAATACATTACTGGAGTGTTGCGAAATGGTGCATTAGGGCTTTGAGAGAAAATTTCGAGCAAGTGCTGATACTGAATGATGTTAACAGTCATTCTTCTGCTTAATACGTGTGGAAAACACAGTCAAAGCCATTCAATCATAAATGACAGTATGGATTGGCACATGTCTTGAGTAATTTAAAAACGTGTTAGGCGAGTTTTTGTGTGAGGATATGTTTTTTCATCTATATGAGAACGTTGATCACTTCAATCGGATCAACTGAGCCTAGCGTGTAAAGGCAGGCTAATCGATTCCTTGAGAGGTGATGCCGTGGTGAATATTTGATGGAATCCCATGATTTTTTTCTTTACCTGCTAGTTATCCTCCTGACGGCACGGATATTCGCGGAACTGGCGACACGCTTGCAGGCGCCCTCTGTGATCGGTGAGCTATTCGCTGGTGTAGTCTTGGGGCCTAGCCTGTTGAGCTGGATTGAACCGGTTGAGGCGATCAAATTGATGGCCGAGATAGGCATCATTTTGTTGCTGTTTGAGGTCGGGTTAGAAACTGACGTTAAGCGCTTAGTACGTACCGGGCTGAAATCTTTCGTGGTGGCGATAGCGGGATTTATCTTGCCGTTAGTATCTGGATTTTCGCTGGGTTACTGGGTATTCAACCTGTCGCCGCTTGTATCACTCTTCATCGGCGGCACGCTCACCGCTACCAGCATCGGTATTACGGTCCGTGTCTTGACAGATCTCAAACGTCAGCAGGCACCAGAAGGGCAGATTGTATTGGGCGCAGCCGTATTAGATGACATTCTGGGCGTGATGCTGTTAGCGCTACTCTATGAGTTTTCCATTGGTGGAGGAGTCAGCTTGCTCAATGCGAGTAAAGTACTGGTGTTTGTGGGAGCATTTTTTGTACTGGCACCCGTCGCCGCGAAGTTGATCTCATTGATCATCAAGCGGTTCGATGCCGTCAGTGAAATTCCAGGTCTGCTCCCGACTACCATCGTCACGTTAGTGCTCTTTTTCGCCTGGTTGGCACATGCCCTGGGTGCGCCGGAGTTACTTGGAGGTTTTGCGGCTGGCCTGGCGCTTTCGAGACGCTTCTTTCTGCCATTGGGAATTGCTTTGCACACCGATGAGTGTTTCGCGCATCGCGTCGAGGATCAAATGAAGCCCATTGTCCATCTGTTTACGCCAATATTTTTTGTGTTTGTAGGTCTTTCTCTCAACCTGCGTCAGATTAATTGGGATTCGATCTTTATTTGGGGATTTTCACTGACTCTGCTAATAGCTGCTATTGCAGGTAAACTCGTGGGCGCATTTCTTATAAAAGAACCATGGGCCGTTCGTGGAGTCATTGCATTGGCCATGATACCTCGCGGTGAAGTCGGCCTCATTTTTGCGGAGTTAGGAAGAGTGAGTAGAATATTCAGTAATGAGATTTATGCAGGTATGGTGATGGTGATCGCATTCACCACGCTCTTGCCCCCATTTCTCATGAAGTGGTTCTATGGGCGATACGGTGATCGTCTGTAGACAAGTGGTCCAAGGATAAGGACAACCGTCTAGATTTTCAGTAACGGCGAAGCAAAAAGATTATTACCCATCTGTGAATAGTGAAAATTGGCGTATGGTATCAGCTTACTATCTAAGGACATGACTCTTATGTTTGTTAACAAATTTTAAATAGAAGAGAACGTTGGGAAAGGGAAAGCCAATGAAGATTTTACTTGCAGCCGATCAATCACGGAATTCGTTAGCAGCGGCCCATTGGGTGCAAAAGCTTCACTTCCCAGCACGCTCGGTGGTGTATCTTCCAGATATCGTGGAAATAAAACAATGGCCGGAATGGTCCTTTTGGGGTGACGATCGCTAGTTTTGTGACAAGGTTGTCGTTATTCGAGAAAAGACAACAATGAAGGCCTGTCCGTTCACTGACCATCTGAAGGACTCATTCTCCAGACATAAGGTTAGAGGTTCGAAGTGATGTCAATGTGCCACCGTCAGATTCGAAAGTTGGGAGTAGTGCCGTCTTGCTAAAAAAAACTGATCGCACTGGAGTGTATTAAGAAGGTGAATTAGCAAACGGAACGATCAATTTCAAATGAATGAACCCATCGACAAAAATTTTCGTTTCTCCATCTGGTACTTCATCATTGCGTTTTGGGGGCTCATCTTGCTGCAGGAGATCTATTTGGCTTCACAGCATCTCGATGAAGTGCCGTATAGCCAGTTCAAGGTCTGGTTGCTTGAGGACCAAGTGGCCGAGGTCGCGATTACGGATACGATAATTAATGGAAAGCTCAAACAGGACCTTAAGGAAGATGCTGAAAAGTGGTTTAAGACGATTCGTGTAGATGATTCTGATCTCGTGAGACTCTTGGAAGAAAAGAATGTTGAATTTTCAGGAGTTATTGTCAGTACCTTGTGGAAAGATGTGGCCTCATGGGTCATCCCGATTCTGATTTTTGCGGCTATTTGGATGTTCATGTTTCGAAAAGTGAGTCAAGGCGGCGGTGAGAGTTTCATGCGAATCGGACAATCCAAAGCGAAGATCTATATAGAAAAAGATATTCCTGTGGGCATGAAAGATGTGGCTGGTGTGGATGAAGCGAAGGATGAACTCATGGAGGTGATTGAGTTTCTCCAAACACCAGAAAAGTTTACCCGTATCGGCGGTCGTATTCCTAAAGGTGTCTTATTGGTTGGGCCTCCTGGCACCGGGAAGACATTATTAGCACGAGCGATTGCTGGTGAAGCCGCAGTTCCGTTCTTCTCAATCAGTGGGTCGGAGTTCGTAGAAATGTTTGTGGGAGTTGGGGCCGCACGAGTGCGAGATTTATTCGAGAAGGCCAAAGGGAAGGCTCCGTGCATCATTTTTATCGATGAACTTGATGCGCTTGGAAAGGCCAGAGGGAGTGGTCCTATGGCCCATGAAGAACGAGAGCAAACCCTGAATCAATTATTGGTCGAAATGGATGGGTTCGATCCGCGCGTCGGCGTCATCATTCTTGCTGCCACGAATCGCCCGGAGATTCTTGATCAGGCCTTGTTGCGGGCTGGACGATTTGATCGCCAGGTTTTAGTCGATCGTCCTGATCGATCAGGACGAAAAGCGATTCTTGAGATTCATGCGAAAGCCGTAAAACTGGCAGATGACACGAAACTTGAAAAGATTGCCACAATGACTCCTGGCATGGTGGGAGCTGATCTTGCGAATGTGATTAATGAGGGAGCCTTATTAGCTGTTCGACGGAATCGAGAAACCGTGGAACAAGCAGACTTAGAAGAAGCCGTAGAGCGAGTGGTCGCCGGACTGGAGAAAAAAAGTCGCGTGCTCAATGAGGAAGAACGAAACCGAGTCGCCTATCATGAAGTAGGGCATGCATTGGTGGCCATGATGACTCCAGGTTCCGACCCTGTACAAAAGATTTCCATTATTCCACGAGGTATAGCAGCATTAGGATATACCATGCAGTTACCCACCGAAGACCGATACTTGCTTACCCAATCGGAATTAGAAGACAAGATTGCCATCCTCTTAGGTGGTCGGGTAGCCGAGGAACTCATTTTTGGTGAAGCTTCTACTGGAGCGTCAGATGATCTTCAAAAAGCTACCAACATCGCCAAACGGATGATTAGAGATTATGGCATGAGCGAAACGTTGGGAACAGTCTCTCTCAACCATTTGGTGCCATCCATGTTTCTGACGCCAAGTGACTTGGCTTCAAGAGAAACATATTCCGAAGAAACAGCGAGAGAAATTGATCAAGAAGTGCGACGTCTTCTTGATAATCAACAAGCGCGTGTCCTAGCCCTCCTTACTCAGATAAAACCAACCTTAATTCAAGGAGCGAAACAACTCTTGGCTGATGAAGTGATGTCAGGAGAAAGTCTTCAGGGACTGCTTCACGCAAATCAAGAATCTCATTCTCATCACGTGACGTAACAGCTTTGAGAAAAGGCGTATCTACCGTAAAGACATATATAGAATATGTGAACGCTCTGTCCTAATACCATGACTACCTGTTGGCAATGGTTTTTGTCGGTTAGAATATTGGGGAAAATGGATAGGAGGAAATCGAAAGTCGATTTTCATAAATCGTGTAAACAAATAATGGTGTTTTCAAGTAACGATCAGGAGAATGATGGATATGCGTGTTGTGTTAAGCAGCTTTTCACGACATAGTACATGGATCTCTCGGTTGACATCGTATGGTCTTTCTTTATGAAGCGTATTGAGTCTCAACCCTCTTTGTTTTCTATTCACTACCGTTTCATATTTGTTTTTGCCATTGGCTTGCCGATTGTTCTTATCGCATGATTTCTCGATCCGTTCTACTCTGTCCCGCCAATAAATGGGTGAGGTCTTGTCTGTTTTTATCTCGCGATGGGGTTTTCGAGTGTAGGACTATTTGGACTACTCTGCCTTCTCTCACATTACGCGTTTCGCATTCCCAATTTTGCTAAGGAGTGGCAACTTGGTTTTGCCTCTCTATTTGTGGCTGATATCACTTTCTTTCTATTTCTCACTTTCCTCGACTCAAGCGGCATTGATTATTTTCGGCACTAAATACGCATCATCGGAATTGTGTGTCGACGGCTAAAAATCGTTTAATCTCTGGGTGAGTGATGTCCCATCGAGCTACAGCGTTAATCCTGTTTTATGTGTCAGTGTGCTGGGGTTCCTTGGATTGAAGAATTCTGCAATTGCCGATACCTACGTTCAAGAATGGGACTTAATCGAGCGAATGAGTGCAGGAGTGTGGTTTCTGGCCACAGTTTGGTGTCTTGTTGCCGTTGTTCTCGGCCGAACCCAGAAACGAGAGTGGAGGATCGAATGGAATCTAGACAAATTGGCTTTATACTGGAACCCTTCTATACCATATTGAAAAAGCATGTTGGGAATATTCCTCAAGTGGAAATCTATATTTCTTGAGTCAAGAATCTAGTATGTGAGTGACTGGACAGGCTAGAGGTATAGTCATTCACGAGTCTCGTGGGTTTGCTGACTTTTGCCCCATCTTCCTTTTCTCCTCGAGTTGCGTTTCGCCTCAAACAATCTCCCTGAGCCTCCTTAAATAAGTGATTTCTCCTCGTTTTCTTCTCGCTGGACTCCTGACTCATAAGATGTATCGAATCAATCCGTCAAGGCATAGGTCTTGCGTTTACTATTATAAAACATTAATCAGTTTCAGATCCCCACGGGTCTCGATTCTGTTCTGTTTCCTTAGTTCTATGATGTACGGATTCATGACCACGGTGGACGAAACTATTTGGAGAACCCACAATGAAAATTCTTTTAGCAGCAGATGGATCTGAACAGTCCTATGAAGCGGCACGAGGACTCAGTGGAATTGCCCACGCACAAGAATTAACAGTGCTGACCGTTATTAGTATGCCAGGCTTGTCGTATCCCTCTATTGGGGCAGGAATTGCCAAAGACTTATCCATGCAAATCGAGGCAGCAATGAGAGAGGAAGGGGAGGGCCTCTTAGAGCGAGTCGTCTCCATTTTACCACCCAACCCTGGTCCGGTGAAAAAGGTCTTACAGCTTGGGGATCCTGCAGAAATCATTATCGGGACTGCGAAAGAGCAACACGCTGATCTGATCGTGCTCGGAGCGAGGGGACTTGGAGGTATGAAAGAACAGATCTTTGGCAGCGTGTCACATCGGGTCATGACCCATGCTCCCTGCTCAACGCTTATTGTCAAAGAATCAATGAGAAATATTCAACGGATTCTCATTCCTCTCGCACATCAGGACGATGGTGAAGCGATAGTTGAGTTTTTTAAAACACGGCCGTTTCGAGAGCCAGTTCAAGCCACCTTGATGCATGTCGTGCCGTTTGCACAACCGATATGGCCAGTGGGCGCGATGATTCCTGAAAATTTTCAAAAAGAAATCATCGCACATGGTGAGCAATTTACCGAAGATGTGGCATCGAAATTAAGGAGTTTAGGCCATGAAGCCAAAGGAATTGCAGTCATGGGCGCACCATCAATGAGCATTGCAGATAAGGTGAAGGAGGGAAAACCAGATCTCATTGTGATGCGAACACATAGTAGGTCTGGTCTCAGTCGTTTTCTCTTGGGAAGTGTCTCCCATGCAGTGGTCCATCATACACAGTGTTCAGTACTCCTTGTGAGGTGAAGGTATGCATTAAGCAGATAAAATACAAAACAGGACGAGGTCTGTTCAGGTCAATTTTTGATGCTGTGGGGTGCGTTTCTCCTTGGCCTCGGTATCGTTTTCTACGTGGTATTCTTCTGTCCTGAAGAATGTCATTGAAGGTACTGTTGAAATATGCTGTAAGCAGATTTTCTAGTAAGTTGTTGGTGCCTGTGCGCTAAATCATTTTCAGCCTTTGTCACAAGTTCGACAACGTAGGTTCAGCGGGCTCAAGCGTGAATCGTTTCTCGCATTTCAATGTAAAGTGCCTTCTCGATTTCCATTGACGATTCACACTTCACGAAGGACGCTTCACGTTCTTTTAAAAAGGAAGGTGTATCATGTTCGGTAATCCATCACTTATTACTCGAATTGCAATCGGCAAGGGCATTGGCTTTATTGTCGGACTGATCGGCCTTTTGTCCTTACCATTCTTCCTGCCTGATGCGAGTTGGTTGTTACGGTGGGGGTTTTTGCTCTGGTATATAACCGTCGGCGCAGTCATTGGCGTATTTGGAGTCTTCACATGGCATCCCATTTTAAAGATACCAATGCCATGGTGGTTTCGTTCCACCGTGATTGGTGCCTGGATGAATTTTGTACTGACGTTCTTCGCCTATAACGATATGAAGGCCATCATGGTCCATAGCTTTGGCTCGAACGGCGTATTATCCTCGCCATTTTGGTTCGTGCTGGAGGGAGCGATAGTAGGGATCATCATCGGATGTTTCGCAACTCTGTTTGGTGGTGAAGGCAAGGAGACCGTTGATGAATGTAACTTAATCGCTGCAACGTCAAGCTGATATGTCCATCGATGGCAAAATAGATGATAATTTGAGCAGCAGATTGTTGTTGTCCTTGGTAGCCAAAATTATGTTCTAGTATGTCCTCATCCATTGAGTTAATGAATGACTACCGTTCTTTGCTTGTCGCCGAAGCTGTTACGAGTTTTGGGGTGATGTCAGGATTGCTTTTTGCACTCTCAAATTTTGTCATGCATGCGTTACGGGATCTTCTGAAACATCGGATATGATGTGGTGAGAAGTGTCTCTCCTCAACCCAGGCTGTGTAATAACTCATTTCCCCAATCATTTCCGTGGTGCAGTAGGTGTGTTTGCCTCTCACTTCTTCCTTGTTTTTGGTGTTCGTTTTGACTGGCAGGTCCGTTTCGTGGAATCACGAACATTCCCGATAGGTCATAGGAGTCTCTGTTGAGCTTCGTTTTGGGTGTAGTAGGACGCTACTTATGCCTGGATTGCGGTGAGGAGCGATTTCACGCTAATAATCAATAGCACCCGTATGAAGTTGTACGCTAACACATGAAATCTCATTTCGGTGCTCACATGCTTGAGAGTTATGGTTTGGAAGTAAGTAGAGCCCCTTCAGCATTTCAAGATCCCGTACGGATGTTCGAATGTTTCTCGTCGAGGAGGCATATGTTCCGGTTCTCAATTGAGGCGTGCGGCGGCGGTCTCCAGTACCGCTTCATGCTCCCATCGTGTAACTCGCCGGTAGGCACTGGCCATGCACAGTGATTTGATCGAGCAGTTCGGACAGTGTGATGATCAGTATTTGTGGAGCTACAACCCTTTCTCTTGCGTCTTAAGTCGCCATCTGAGACGCTCCCTGCCGAGAATTCATACTTATTATTGTCCGCGTGGTAGATGAAGGCGCGTTTGTTGAACAAGCCTTTCTTCGTGCTCCCCGATGTCTGGGGCTTGGAGAGATAGGTTGAGATTTGGGACTGCTTCCCAAAAGAGTTTCTTTTGCATAGGTTTTCTAGTTAGCCGTCCACTGGGACTCTAAGCCTCTGTAGACACACATCTTCGTAAACATGAAATGATGTCGTATTTAAGCCTGCATGAGAAATAAAAGTCAGTTTAGCCTGCCCATTGATGAACAATCCCAGGAAGGACAGTACGGAATATTGTATGCCCTCGCCCTATTATGGTCGCACAAAGCAAAGGCACTTGTCTCCCATTGAGATGTCGCGTCTGATGAACCGGTTTCTTCGTTACCTACAGTTCATGCTCCTTCACAATGAATGCCGAAGATTGCGAGTGATCGATAAAGGTTCCCTCATCTTCTAAGAGCGCAGCACCTAATTTCTGCCCTTCCGGCGTACTCATGGCCTCTATGAGATCTTCTTCTGATTCAAACCACACCTCGGCGACACCATCATATTCTGGCAACATGCCTCTCGAACTTCTTAGTCCTTCGTTTAAAGGGGTATCGACAGTCAGGGATTGCACATATTTTTTGGCCCGCATAGTGTCAGCATTTTTCATAAAGAAAGGTCCATGTTTATTCTTCCAGTAATCTTGAAACTGTTCGCGAGTCATATCTGAGTGCCGACGTAAACACATCACAAATTTAATCATTTTCTAATGCTCCTTTGATGGTTCAGACTTTCCTGAAAACATTGTTAGTTGCAGCCTTCGATTCTGGTTCGTAATGCGGGAATTTTATCCATTCTTTGGAGGTTGTGCAATCTACATCTGAAGGGGGAAGAGTCGGGTTATGTACTGAAATCTGCTTGCCAGAAACGTTGCATCGGGAAGTACCTGAATGAGGCGGTCCAGGTGATAAGCAGGAGTCCTGTTAAGGAACGGCACGGGAGGACCGAAATACGTTTCATGAGTACCATGTTTAGGTGAAGACAACTTCGTGAAGGTCATTGGATCGAATAGGAAAAGGGGTAGGAAGTTAAAAAAGGAAAAGGTAAGACCCTAACAATCAAGCCTTTTCACTTTTCCAAATTCACTACGACTTGTTCGAGAATAGATACTTGGCAACAGTTCATTTTTACGATCCTGACCTGCATACGTATGTTACGTCACATGCATTATGAGCGTCTAGATAACTATGAGCAGCCAGTTTCTCAAAAGGTAATAACAAGAAGCTATTTCCGGTTTTCCAGAACAGATACTGGATCGACGAATAGTTTGAAAGAGATTTAACGGAGCTAAGTTGAAGCTTAATGCAGAAGAAGCAATCACCTCTTAGTCAGACATGTATTGATGCTTTTTCTCTAGCGACTCAGTCGATGTTGCTGGAAATGACTGATACTTCATCAAAACAGGGAGTGATGTCTCGTGGATATGGATTCCAGCCCTCCCATGAAGTGGTGGTCTTCATTGATCTCACTGGTGCAATTGAAGGAGTCTTTGTCCTGAGTGTGACGAAAAACATGGCTGTTTACATAGCCTCAAAAATGATGGGCATTTCAAGCATGACGAGTGATGACGAAGCTATGGATTCCGCGATGATCGAGTTTTGCAATGTGACGGCAGGGCAGGCACTTATTTCCTTGGAACACAACGGTTTGTCAGGAGTGACCATCTCAACTCCGACGATATTCTACGGATCGTTCGAAAAGATACCTATAGAGGAAGAAGCGGAGACAGCAACCATGCATGTTGATACGCAGTTAGGGGCGATTGAGATGTGGCTGAGTACTGCGTGGGAAAATAAACTTTCATGTAGTTAACGAGGAGAAATTCAATGGGTGACTCGACAAAACCTACGGTGATGATCGTCGATGATAGCAAGTTTGTGCGTGCGAAATTGAGAGATATTTTTGAAGAGGGTGGGTACGATGTGGTCGCGGAAGCTTGGAATGGCACTGAGGCTGTCCGGAAGTATCAAGAAAACAAGCCCAACCTACTCACCATGGATATCGTTATGCCAGAAATTGAGGGGATTGAAGCTGCCAAACAGATTCTTGCAATTGACCCGTCTGCAGTAATCGTGATGGTTAGCTCACTTGGAATGGAAAGTAAGATCAAAGAAGCCCTGAAAGTTGGAGCGAAGAACTTTATTATTAAGCCATTTGAGCCTCAACGTATTCTTGAAGTCACAGAGCAAGTCTTAAAAAGTTGTGCGCATGTGAACGTCTGAATGTCAGGACTGGTACCCTATGAAGGCTACAGGGGCTGTCAGCCGAATAAGGCGAAATAGGCTAACAATTCTCTTAGGGTTTGCCCTTCTGAAATTTCCTCAACTTGCCTCAATTTGTCAATCCCGTTTTCCAGAATTTCTGCATTTGGAGGTACATGAACGAGGCAGTCCAGGTAATGAGCAGCAGCCCTGTTAATGCCTCCATGCCTGTGAGAAAGCGAATGGGGCCTTTTGGAATGAGATCTCCAAATCCCAATGTGGTGTATGTGACAAACGAGTAGTATCCACAGTCTCCCAGGGTTGGTTGAGCGGCCAACCCTTCGAACCATCCAAATTCTTTGAACCCCGTCAAGTAAAAGTACCCAAGCCCGAATATCCAGACTTCGATCACGTGCGCAATTAAGGCTCCTAATATACAGACTATCAAATTCACGCGAAAACGGTGGCGTGGCGACACCATAAAATCAGATAGTCGAAGCAACGCTTCAAAATGAATGAGCACCGTTAAGCCAACTAGTAGTAGCGTAACGAATAGAGTGACAATCATCCTTAATTAATTGGGACAGCCAGGACTGGACATCGTGCTTTGCGAACAATCCGCTCTGTCGTGCTCCCGCGCAGAGCATCAAGAAACCCTTGATGACCTTGTGTTGGCATCAGAATGAGGTCGGCTCCAGTTTTTTGCTCCGTTTGCAAGATTCCTTCTACCACCTCTTCATGGTAGGCAACGTTGTGCCATGTATCGATGTTTCGTTGAGGTGATACATATTTAGGCATATTATCCTTTTCACCAAGATACAAGACCGTGATCGTCGCGGCTTTACAGTCTAAAACATTAAGGAGCGTCATGAGAGCGTGAAAGGCAAGACCAGGATGTGGATCATGGTCTATTGGAATAAGAATCTTTTGTAGCTGTAGCGTTCCGTCTTCTGGCGACACAAACCCTTTTGTGCCTTTAGGAATGAATAGAGTTATCGTATGAGATTTTCGCGCGACAGGCTCAGAAACCGATGGAAAGAAGGGGTGTCCCCCAAGCTGGTGTGTCGCAAGGACAATGAGGTTTGCCGGATGACTTTCCAGATGCGAGAGAATTGCGGAAGACGGATTGTTGCCTTTGTGAAATATTTTTTCAATCTTGATTGCGGATTGTAACCTAGGATCATTCGTGTGTTCTTTTGTCGGTGCATTCCACTTGGCAA
>JBMYWX010000006.1:19681-27397 GCA_049607825.1 Nitrospirales bacterium | reverse complement strand
ATGATTTAGATTCACTGAAAAACAAATTAGTCATCGGGATGAACCGGTCCTTCATGATCTATCCCAATGCTTACTATCACTGTGTGATGGATCATCGACTATTTGAATTGTATGAAGAAGACTTGCGTGCAACTCGTGTCTTATGGACATTGGAAGATCGGCCTTGGGGAACACCATTGAAGCTTTTGGGAACTGAAGGATTTAGCTGGGATCTCACAGAGGGAGTCTACTCTGGCTATACGATTAGCTACGTCGCCCTACAAGTTGCCGTCTACATGGGTTTTCAAGAAATCTACTTCCTAGGACTTGACCTTTGCCATAAGGGCTCGAATACCCGTTTTTTGGTCATGATTTCCATTCACAAAACCACGAAACGACAGAATTTCCTAAGATGGTAAAGATGTTATCACATGCAGCTGCGCTGCTCCAAGAATCCACTATTCACGTGTATAACTGCAGCCCAGTTGCCACTCACCCTTGCTTTCAATCGATCAGCTTTGAAGAAGCGATATCCCGATAACACACTTAGCGCAGTGACTTTGGGACAGTTGAAACAGCATCTCTACGGCCATGAAAATAATCATTCCTCAGGATCGTAATGGTTCGTCCAGATAAACGAATCATGCGGATGGCCTCAAGAGATTTTAATATCCTCACCGTCGTTTCAAGCGTGAGCGCAGCCATTTGAGCGAGTTCTTCACGTTTAAGCAACAATGAAATAGCGACTCCATCATCTACGGCTTCCCCATAACGCTCGGCAAGGTTTTCTAACAATTTGACAATTCGTTCACGGGCACTACTAAATGCCAGTTGATCTTCATATGAGAGTGAAGCAACTCGTTCTTGACTCATGAGTGTCAACAACCGAAAAGCCAAACGACTGTCCTGCTCGACAAGATTCAAGAAACTCAGACGATCAATCACACAGATCCGTGCAGAAGAGAGTGTTTCTCCCGTGGCTTCATGGACGGCTGAATTCCGATAGAGATTCCATTCAAGAACCTGTCCGGGCTCAACAATTTTCATGACTCGCTGTTGACCTTTCTTCGTCAATCGAGTCAACTTCACTCGTCCTTGACACAGGACATATACAGCTAAAACCGGATGACCTTCATAAAAGACATATTGTCCAGGACGACAAACCATCGATTGCTTAGAGTGCTGAAGATTTCTCAGGGTATCAGGAGCCAGGCTACACACATCTGCAGTCTTTCGATAGGAACAGGTACTACATTCGAGCTGGGCATTAGTCTCCAGAGTATTTATCACAGTCTATTTCCCTTCACGTGTAGATATTAATTAGTCAATTATCTCTGAAGCTCTACGCTAGGAATAATTTGTGAGTCGCCTAACAATTCCATTCCAAATCTCGCATTATCATGTGCCTCGTTTGCATAAAGACGACCTTTAGGAGCTTCAAAGTCTAAGGATAGATCAGTCGTCTCATTTGGTGTAATGGTGACCGTCAACTCTTTTTTAACCATAGGATGCCAAATCACAACTTTATATGTCCCAGGCGGAATATCAGCAATTTGAAACTGACCGTCGCTATCACTCACAGCAAAATAGGGGGAATCCATGGCAATTCCCCAACTTTCCATATAAGGATGGAATCCACATTGCATGGCAAAAATATTTCGACCTTTCTTCATTTTAATTTTAGGAGCCACAACTCGACCAGCACGACTTTTGACTTTCTTCCCTTTCATTAAATCATCTTTTTTTAATTTCAAACTGACTGGTAACGGCAAGTTAAAAAGAACACGTGCCCCAAGCTTCGACGTCTCATAGGCCTGAATGTCGTGCATCACTGGATCCATATTGACGACCTTCACTTCCTGACGATCACGAACGACTGTGATATAGGGAGTGAACTTACAATCAATGGCTTCAATTTGCGGCGGGCTATAATCAAATGTCTTCCCTTCATGAATTCCCTCAATATAGATCACAACATTTTGAAATTGCCCCTCTGTTCCAGTCTGAAACGGCTGAAGCAACCGCCAACCTTTTCCATTTGATATTCGACCACAGTAGGCAGGATCTGGAAAACTGACAAGGTTATATCCTTTTGGATTGGGAGTCTCGCCTTTCAGCTTGACAACGCCTGAGAGTGTTCCTCCATTGTCCACCGGAATCTCCTCATATTCTGCGAAAGTAAACGAAGTCCCAAATCCTATCTGCATTAAAAGAATGATAAGAATATGTATTATACCTCTCATGCCACCCTCCTCACTCATCACGTCATCAGATCTCTCAGCCAATATAAGTCATGAACTTCGATATTTTCTAAAAAAATGGGGGAGCCACATCGGCTCCCCCATTTCTGACACCAGGACCATGTCTGTTCCTAGTTATTTGAATGATGCTGGAGTTGCTTTGATGGACTCCGGCGCATCAGCATGAGCCATCTTTTTTCCAGAGACGGCACCACTGAGTGGAAGGACTCTCTGATCATTCGATGGGAGCACCCGCAAGTATCCCCACTGCCCAGATTGAGAGTATGGCAAGCGGCCATTGCTCCAGACATAATCACCTGGCATCGCATAATTTCCACCTGCGGACGGAAGGAAGACATCCAGGCCTTCTGAACCCGAAAACTCTACGGTGCTAATCATGTCAGCTCCTGGTAAGAAGGGTTCTATCGGCCATTCGTGCTTCTCAATGGTGAACATACCATTCTGTTCACTACTCGCACCGAACACATGGATACGAACCTTATCTCCTGCATGCGCTTCAATCAACGGGGTCGCAGGATCTTGCGGATTATCCACTTCGCAAGGTTGGAACATCTTACCCAAGGTACATCCAGCTTCTTCCCGATACAAATAGGGTTCAGCTCGGTAATTCACACCGGTTAACCCCGCGACGTTTTGCACGTAGGGCATGAAACTGGTTCCGATGATGTTATCTTCATCTTGGAAATACAATGCTACGTCACGATAATTCTCACGACGTTCATTTCCTTGAATCGTGTGATCAATAATCACATCGGCATTCCAACTATTCTTCAGAGAAATATCAGCACCGGTTTTTGGATGACGGTAGCTCGATCCTTTGGGACCAATAATAATACCACCAAACAATCCATTCCGCGGGTTCATCGACACGTTGCCCCAATCCCACACCAACGACTGTCCTTCTCCATTAAATGGATCGGCATAGTAGGTATAGAGTCGAGACTTACCAGGTGCTACGGTTTGATCGCCTGGATTATTTCCAAGATTAACCCCTTGGGAGTCCTTCGGATCAAAGGCTAATCCAAATGCTGAGAATGATGCCTGTCCTTTTTTGAGTTTATTGGTGAGTTTGACGGTAATACAGTCACCCACATTAGCTCGTAGAGTTAATGGCATCGGTTGGGCACCCTCCGACACTTTCGTGATTTCATCTTCTAGCACATAAATTTTAGCTTCAGGATTACGTAATTCGATCTTTCGTTCAAAGTCCACTTCAATGGATTCCGGAGCGTTAGTATTAAAGCTCATCCCCGGGTGATCAATGGCTACAACATTAAAGTGTTTGACTGGTGCGTCTTTGGGACAAACTGGAAGCCTTTCCGGCATCCCTTCCTTTCCATAGGCTTTGATGGGTAAAGGTTGAAGGTCGCTGACGGGTTTATCTAACACTCGCATAATACCCCATGCACCTTCTGAGAACTTCGAGCTACGACCATTAAAGAACATATAGTCTCCTGGTTGATGGCGAGGACCACCAGCTTCAGGAAGAACGAGGTCGTATCGTTCTGCAATACCGATATGCAAGGAATTTTTTCTATTGGCTTCCTGTGCATATCGCTCTGACCAGAAAGTATGACCAGAGATGGTAAATACATTGCTCTCATTCATGGTGACATCAAGCAATCGAATGACCACGGCATCGCCTAAATAGGCTCGAACCATGGCTGTACTCGGATCACCATGAACCACGCTACTAAACAACTTTGAAGAATCTGGATTGTTCGCTAATCGTTGAGCAAAAGGCTCAGCCCGGAAATTTAAGGCCCCACCCGTAGTATGAGTGCCACCATTCAAGAAGGGCATGGGCGTCATCTTGATTTTCTCATTTGGAGGCATAATAAATGAGACGGTACGACCAGCTTCTAACGCCACATCGATCGGTTGCCCTGGTGGATTCCCCGCGGTCACGACATTCACAGTATGTGGAACAGTATCCATGATGTGTACCATGAGTTCCCGGAAACTCCCTGCCACATCATGGCCGACACGCTCTGTGGCATAAATATCAGCCACGGGACCTGTTCGGATTGGTTTCCCAGTTTCTGGATCATGCCACGTTGAGCCAAATGGCTCGGCAATCATGGTTCCTACGGCACCATGGGGCCAGGTTGTTCCACCAAATGCATGGTCATGCCAGAATACACTTCCGACATCGGCATCAACCCAGAATCGTTGTCGCACATATTCTACCGTCACAATATCGCCAACTGGATGACTGTTCTTTAATGCAGAAGCAAAGGTTAAGGTATTGCCATCAATTTTAATAATACGCAATACTTCTTTGCCTTTGACGTTATCAGCTCCTACAAGAATTGGAATACCCACATGATATTGCTTGGCATTCGATACCTGTAGTGTTGTGTCCCCTTTTTTCGAAGCCTTGGTCACTTTGGCATTCATGGGAACCGGCAAACCCTTCTTTTTATCTTTTTTGAATTGCGTAAAGGGTCGCATGGATTGTTCATATGAGAATCCAGAAATCACACCATCTGAGGCCTGATTATCAAACTGAAAGAAATGGAAATGTGTATTAATCTTGGATGACTGGAAATTCGTAATATCATCATCCAACCATTCACTCGTCAGCGTCCAATCAATACAGTCATAGACATTGGCACGCACAACTAATGGAAACTTCTTATCGTTGTTAGCTCGAACTTCAGCCTCTTCCTCATGCACCACGTACAACAAACCATTGGGGTCGACTATGGCTTCTTGATCGCCTTGGGCTGCTGATAATTCAATAGGGAGCTTAATAAAATGCACATTATAATCTTGAGAACCGGCACGATCTGGACATAAGCTCCAGTTGCCGTTTTCCCCGGCTTTAGCTGGAACCACAGACCGCGTTCCATCATCATTTAAGCGGATCATCTCCAACCATGGAGCTGGATTGTGATCGTTTGAAAACGGCACACGCTTCCCGAAGTGAGGCGTCAGCCAAGGCCATGCCACTTTACCTGTTGACGGCTCAAACCAAATGGCTCGCCTCTCGCCAGGTTTGTACCCTTGCCATTCCGGATGGTACTTGGGATTATGGCCAATCGTCGGCTCTTTCTCACTCATGGCTTTCTTCCCATTCCACACCCAATCCATAACCGTGGCATCATACGCCGTAAGCTGCCCGAGCTCATCGTCTTTATGACCGGGCTTTCCTTGATTACTAAGTTGCATCTCAACCCAATCATTGATATTCACAACAGCAGGCTTCGCCTTCCAATCACTCTTTCCTGATCCAACAATTTTAAATTGAGATCCGAACCAGCTCACAGTTTTTCCGATTAATTGATCTGACGTCACAGGCTTGTGAATACGACCAAGACGATCTGGAAGTTCACGCAATGGCGCCATCACATCGTTCTGGACGCCAGGCACTTGCATGGTGTTATACACTCTCCAGTATCCCCACATTCCTGCCACATAGTGATGTGCAACGTGACAGTGGAAAAGAAAATCTCCTGCTAGCCATTGGCACAAACCAGAACCACATTCTGTTTCTAAATCCAAGGCCTCTGAAGGGCCGATGACCTCGACATCAACTCGATCTGACTTCGTGCGGACGATGGGATATTTCACAGGACCATTCTGCCCGGTATTCCATACTGGCATTTGGGTGGCGCGAGGACTCCGCTGCCAACGAATGGAACCTCCATGTGGGTGATGTGAATGAAACACCTCTGACCCACCATGAACAATGCGGAACTTTGCTGGATCACCCAAGTAACTTCGTGGAATCGTTGGTGCCGCATCACCAAAAGTATACGAACTGTAGGCCATTGATTCATCTTCAAACCCGAAGTATTCATGTTGCACATGCATGTTATTAATACCAAATGGTTCACTACGGTAGTTCAACGCCCGTGCGCCTGGGCGATACGCATCAGAGAGAGGATCGCGTTGAGGCAGAAAGTCCCCGTGTTTATTGACAGGGCGGAATGCCTCATCACCCACCTCATGATAAATCAACACAAATTCTCTGAAGTCCGGACCCGTGCCATTGTCAATCATGACCTGCCAACCGCTTGTCGCTTCCGTTGCAGGCCCAGTCCCTAATGGTTCCCAATATTTAGATCCACGAGGTTCGACGACAAACACGCCGAACATCCCCATAACGGTTAATTCACGATCATTGCTAAATGTATGGAACTGCTTTCCTCCTTCTTGAGCATCTGGCGAAATATACCATTCCATATCAATGGACTGGCCTTCGGCGCCTTCTTCAGCATCATCCCCAGGTCCCGCGGCAACGGCATCGGGATTGGTTGTGAGCGCTGGTTGACCTGTCTTGCTCATCACCATGTCCGATCCATTGATGTGCAGACTGACGTCTTCACCAAATTCCAGCTTGTTTCGAAGTGTGATCTTGATACAGTCTCCTTGATTACCCCTAATGACGAGAGGTTGAATCCACTGATCTTGGATACCGTTTTTCACCGCCCCAGGGTCACTGTGCCCTTCTGTTTCTCTTGCCGCTGCATTCTTGGCTTCTTCTTCACGAATTTTGTCAATGTTCTCCGTGAGCGCATACATGTAGCCCGGATAATAATCCAGCCATTGATTTAAGGAGATTTCGACATTGATCGCTGAAATATCATATTTTTTAACTGGTGCAGTAGCCGGACACCGCCCCCCTCGGCCGGAGACCGGCTCAACACCAGACGTGGAGGCCAATAAGCCATTTGCTGGACCGGCGCCATATTGATGCATCATCGACATAGAATTATAGCCACCGGAGTTATGCTCCTGGTGCCGTTGATGCCCTGTTTCTTTCTGCATCTGTTCCATGAGTCGTTGATGCTGAAGCTCAACCAGCGCAGCCCGCTCAGCTCGACCTTCAACGGAATTTTCGACAATAGTTTGCCCCTTTAATTTCTCTGCCCATCCCTTACTGTCCTGGCTCATCGCCACTGGATGGATGTTCGCAGATGAATCTTCTGCGAATCCTATCGCTGGAGAACCAAAGAGAAGTGCTCCTCCTAATGCCCCGAGTAACCATCTTGCACGAAACGTGTGACCTGTGCGCGTTAACATTCAACGGCCTCCTTATGTAATGAGTACTTCAAAACGAAAAATCTTTCATTAGAAACAGTTATCGAATTTTTGGCCCTTTAGCATCCTCGTGTTTTTTGTTGTTATGTAATTCATTTCATAATGGTGTCGGTGAAGGGGTTTCCAATAAGGAGGTTTGGGCATTCCGGAGGCCGGTCCATCACACCCATTCCTTCACCGACAAGACTTACATCAGCAACACTAATGCCAAAATTCAATTTTGAGCAGCGATTCTCATGCTACACGCTAAAGACGGGTCGTTTAGCTGCCTACCCGTACTACATCTTCTGTGTGAAAATTCCAGCAATTTACATCATATTGATGTGTTGCATAAAAAAAACGTGAAGAATCAAATACTTGTCTCGTCTAAATAATTAGACGCGAAATATGGAATTATGGGGAAAAAAGGGTATAATAAAAAGATATG
>JBMYWX010000006.1:0-19671 GCA_049607825.1 Nitrospirales bacterium | reverse complement strand
TATCATTGCTACACGATATGTTTTTACTTTGTGCGAAAAATCCAGCGATTTACACCGTTTTAAGACAAGATAATAGAATAGCAATTAAAAACAACGTGTTAGGGTGTCTATATTATTGGACGCAGAATGCAGAACTTTGAGGAATAATGGGACAGAGAAGAGTCTTACTGAATTTGGTAGGCCTTGAGTTTATTGTAGAGATTCGCTCGACTTATTTTGAGTTTACGGGCTGCACGAGTTTTATCTCCAAGAGTCTCTTGAAGAGTTTTGAGAATTTCTTGCCTCTCAACAATCTGTCGCGCGGCCTTACTGAGAGAATGAAGACCTAAAGACTCATCAACCTGTTGCCGTGTGCCAAAAACATCCTGAATTCTCAGATCAGGACCGTGTGCAATAACGACCGCACGTTCGATGACATTCTCTAATTCTCGCACATTTCCAGGCCAATCATGGCCAACTAACGCATTCATTGTCTCTGGTGGAATCAACAATCCAGCTTTTCTATTATTAATACACGATTGCTCAAAGAAATGATTGACCAGATCAGGGATATCTTCTCGCCGATCTCGAAGAGCAGGAACCGAAAGCGGAAGCACTGCAAGCCGATAGTAAAGATCCGAACGAAAGGTCCGTTCATCAATGAGGTGTGTCAGACTTGTATTACTTGCGGAAATAACCCGAACATTGACTTTAATGCTGTGATTACTCCCAACAGGTTTAATTTCTCCTTCTTGTAAAACACGAAGAAGTTTCGCCTGAAACGTTGGAATCGTATCTGCAATTTCATCTAAAAAAATCGTTCCTCCCTCGGCTTCTTCAAATAAACCTTTTCGATCAGCCACCGCTCCGGTGAAGGCTCCCCGTACGTGACCAAACAATTCACTCTCTAATAATGTTTCGGGCAATGAACTACATTCGACGACAACAAACGGATGGTCGCGACGGGGGCTTAACTTATGAATAGTCTTTGCGACTAATTCTTTTCCCGTACCACTTTCTCCTTGGATTAATACAGTAGATTCTGATTGGGAGACGAGCCCAATCATTTCAAGAAGTTGCTCCATGGGGGCGCTGTGGCCAATCAATGTCGGACGTTGTTTGTTTTCGTCTCCCTGTGCGGATACATCCGCGAGTGTTCCTCTCCAAACTACCGTCTCTTCAGGGACTTTTCCCATCATGACCACACAGGCCACGTTTCCCTTTTCTCCAGGTACAGGAAACGATGTAGGAAAGGGACATACAGAATCATCATGGTGAACCGCAGTCATCCCTGTTTGCTTCAGAAGATTTGGTTGGGCTTGAGCGACGATACTCTCAGCGGGACAAATGGTACAACGTTCTCGTGAGTGAATATCAGCATCTAAAGAACTGTTTGTGGTTTCACCCAAAAGAGGACAGTTGACCACAGTCTTTTCTGCCGAGGAATTTGAATAAACTAATCGTAATCTTGGATCGAAGATGACGACGGGCTCCGAAAGGTGATCGGCAAGAAGCCTTAAGGCGTCGAGTCGAGAGGATAATGTAGAATCAGAAACTAAGACTGACTTTGAAAACGATCCGGCCATCGTTTACATGTCCTTTCAAGTTGATTACGTTTTCCAAAACACCGTATTGGGACAGGTGTGAGAGGCGACCATTGGACAAACCTGTTGAATGGCGAGCTTAAGATCTTTGACTCGAACAGGTTTATCAAAATATGCTGCAACTCCACAGGTTTCTGCTTGTCTCTTGGTTTGTGAATTTCCGAAGGCGGTAATCAAAATAATCGGGCAGTTTTCAGCCGAGGCAATTAATGCTTGAAGATAATCAAAACCACCTCCAGGCATACTTAAGTCGGTAATGATTAAGCTAGGAACTTCTGACTTGACCTGTGAAATCGCATCAGATCCATTGGGAGACTCAATCACCGAACATCCATTTTCCCACAATTCATCTAACAACAGGCTTCGCATTGCTGGATCGTCATCAACAATAAGTATCTTGCAGGAACTCGTCGGCTGAAAACTATCCCCCATGCTTCCCCTTCCTTTTTCATAAGTGGTTAAAGATAGGTTCTCCTAGACCGCGCCTCCAACTCATTACCTAATTCCTCACAAAGCAAAAAAAGTGCCAGTAGTTTAAGAGTGTGAATTTTCTTGATTAAAGAATATCAGTAAATCGTTTAATGGGGAACAATGCTACAGCCGTGGGGAGTTAAAGGGGGTGTAATGCAACAGTCAGTTATGAGAAGCTTCGACTTAAAGTCATATTTTTCTGCTTCTCAATGCTTGACGAACCAGAAGAATCAAATACAGAGGATGATAGGACACGAGGGGAAAAACACGACTACCAATTTTGAGTTATGTCAGAAGTCTACATCAAGTAAAACCTTCATCTATATGCCTCCTGCGATGACAGAAAAATCTCTTTGCCTCATTATTCACAAGACGTCCTCTAGTAGGCAGACAAGCACGGAAGTATGACAGTGAAATCGTTGACGTGGATCTAAATTTCATCAATTAGAATTTCTAGTGAAGGGAGTCAAAAATTTAGGTAATGGATCTTTGTGCATTCATATCAAATCTCAATATACAGACCTATGCCATAGGTCTGTATATTCTGATCAAAGAATTGTCCGAAAGGATTATGGCCACGATAGTAACTCAGAAGAAGTCGATATCGGCGAGTACTTCCAACACGAGACCACTCAAAACCTCCCATGATACTTGTGTTCAGATTCCAGCTGAATTGTTGAAATGACTGAAAGTCAGCTCCTAACACTGGCGCAACAAGAACACCTTCCATAACACGACTCAAAATTGGTGCAGCACGTGGAATTGCTCGAGATTCTAGCCCCCATTGAATGACTCCCCGGTCAAGTGCGGGAGATCGACGGATGAGATAGCTTCCCCCTGCATAGACTCGCCACCAACTAGGATCAAGTGAGACCAATACCTCCACGGCTTCAAAGCCAAGATTCACGCGGTTGAAACCTGGATTTCTAAGTAAAAACTCATCTCCAACATGGCTACTTTGGTGATATACACGTAAACGTGTGGAAACTGACCCACGACGCCATGTCAGAGGAAAACCAACTTGAAAATCAGAATTAATGAGATCAGTCGAATCTGCATCCAAGTTGAACTGCGAGAAGATCGCACCAAAGAGGCTGAACTGCAGTCCATCACAGTTTATTTCATGTCGATGTCCCCACAATCCAAAGGTACCTCCGGCACTAATAATACCGACATTCAGAGACTCATTGGCATCCCTAAAACGCACGCGCTGATAACCACCGACAAACTTCGGCTCTTTGGGAGCAGCCAACAAAGGAGTGAAGACATCATCATCCGGTAAACCAATGCTATGAAATAGGTCACCTTCTGATCTGGTGGTATTAATTGAAGATGTTTGATAGCGGCAATCTGTATGTTGTGCTGTAGGAGATGAAAACCAGTCCCCTCCTTCAGTCCATCCATCACACGGAATAAAGGTGATGCAGACAATGAAGATCCAATATGTACAAAACTCCTGCGGTCTCTTTCTACAATTATTATCCTTGAGCCTGTACAAAGATGAGCCTCCCATGAGCTTTCTCCTTTTTCCATCACAACGCAGTTCATGGAGTCAGAGATCGGACCTAGGGAAGAACCTGACCAATCTCCTCATCTATACCTGAGTTTTTTCATCCAACGAATTTGTATTTTGCACTTTATCATTTGATGGCTGGTTAACAAAGGTTTTGATATCTCAAATCCTGGAAATGAGTCCTTCCACAAGGTCGATATCTTTAATCATCTCAAGCTCGAGAGACACAATTTCATGTTGACTATACCGTTTCGTAATACTCATGCATTTTGGCGTCATGATAGAGTACGCCCCCCGACGAATAAGTGCGACGACAAGAAGGAATAGACCGACCCTGACGATCCTTATCTGTCGCCAGGCAGAACAAGACGAAAAGACAATACTCTTGGAAATGCTGTTAAGAATGTATAGAAGTAAGTCAGTTAAAGGACACCCATGAAAGGAACCCTAGCCAAATGATGCTAGCTTGTTGAGGCTCAGGCATGAATCGAAGGTAGATTACTATAGGGGAGACGATAACAAATCAAAAGAGCATACCTAATACTGAGGTTTACTGACTCAGACCATCTCGCTCTTTACCCATTTCCAGGCATCACTGATCTCCGCTAGGGGAAAATAGCGCATCTTTGTCTTAACAAAAGGGTTGAATAACACGGTATACCAATCTAACCAACGTTGATCGCCGATGATAGCTATTCGTTTGAAATCTCGCAAATGCTGAATACTGAATTTAAAATCTTCCCAGAAGGCCGACACTTCCATTCCATTAAACTGAGTCATGTCACAGAGCAGGTTCAAGGCACCATATTCATGAATAAGATTTTCTAAATAGGGAAGCAAGACACCATAATCGTCCTTGGTCAATTTACCATCAACTTTGATCCCTACAGTACTCCCGGAGCTTTCATCAATGACTCGATACATATTCCTTAGTCCCATTCTCAATCAACATCGAATGCTTTTTCCCTTGGTTTTTTATGTGACCATGAAATCGGCATTGTCGCTTCTTTTTAGGCAGGTTTATGCGTCAACCCTGTGATTTCAATCTTGACAGGTTAACCATCTTTGTTTATACAGTTGTGATAATCCCAAGTAAGGTAATGACAATATGATCCTGAATGCTCAATTCCGACTGATGCTGAATACCGCACATCAATAGGACTCCCACCTAAAGAAAAACCTTCCCAATCCCTGTATTTTTTGCTATGACACTTTGAACTCAAACATTCCTTTGCGCTGATTTTCTCAGTGTTCACTTCCACAAGTGAGTAAACAAACGTAATACTACCAAGTCTCTGGCATGAAAATTACTCGAATACTTGGCAACATTCATCGTACTTCCCACCTTTAGGAGGCTTCATCTCTTCAGTCATACTATGCTTTCTCATGCCGCCATGGGTATCGCTTTTCTTCATCCCCTTATGACTCCCCTTCCCGCCTCCTCGCCCATGCCCCCCAGCAAAACTGCGTTCATACTGTATGACCGTCCAAATTTCTTCATCAGTGAGCAGCCCCCCAAATGGAATCATCGCTGTCCCGGGTGAACCATGCTTAATAACCCCAAATATCTCACCTTCCGTTCGATGATTCCAGAAACCACGTGACCGAAATACGCGTGGCGGAGGATTGAAGTTACTTGCTCCTGGCCCATCACCATGTCCCTTCACCCCGTGACAATTGATGCACGTGCCTTTCCCTTCATAAATGACCTTACCCTTTGCCTCCCTATCAGGCGATTGTGGAAATGGACTCATGAGCGCACGTGCATCCTTAATCTTGTCCGCCGGTACGCGTGCATGCATCATATGTTGCCCCGTTCCTAGCGCGAAGGTTGGAGTGAGCAAATGAATACTCATTATCAGGAAGATTGAATATTTTACTCTCATAATCATCTCTATTGCCGATTTATAAGGTTTTGGTAAACGTTCAGAGGCAATCAAGTATTGCAATTTATCAGGATTCTATTATGATTGATTAGACAATCTCCTTACTAAGAACGAACGGGAAAGATTAAAATCTCCCTGCCCCACTTGCTCAATTTTAGTCTTGACTTCTTAAAACTCGATTCCTACATCCACACCTAACAAAGCCCTCAAAAGATCATGACGCGTGACCGTTTTTGTCACCACGCCGTTTTCTTCGACTGGCAAATTGAGTAGTCGGTTCTTTTCCATAACTTGAGTGGCTTCTTTTAATGATGTGGAGGCACAAATGGCCACTCGATCTTTCTTCATTAGATCTTCTGCAGAAAGACTGTTTAAATCTTTTCCTTCATCTACTGCTTTTAGTAAATCGAATTCGCTGATAAACCCCACAAAACGACCATTGTCATCCACGACCGGAGCCCCTGGTGTGTGACTGGCTAACAGTGCAATCGCAATGGATTGGCCATTGGAAGTTTGTTGAATACGCATCGTATTCGTAGTTGTAATTTGTCCTACATTTTCAAATTGAGTTGTTACTGACATCGTCATCTCCTTTTTGGTTATACACGAAAGATATTTCCCCTTAACTTTTAGACTTAGAGAAAATCATGAGTCCACTTTCTATATGGACATCGATTAACTATTCTCTCCTCCATAACACCGAAGCAAAAGCGACGCCAGAAAAATGTTTCAATCCTCACATCTCAAATTTCAGAGTAAATATTGATTTTTTTGTCACAGACATTGAATCAATTTGAACTGTCCTGTTTTTGCTCAAATGGAATGAGACGGAAAGGGGCAGTGCCATGTTGTCGAACTGTGGCAAACATCAGCAGGCTTAGAAAAGTATCGAAATAGTCACCTGACTCCAACACTCTCGCTATATAGACGAGGAATTGGTTCTCATAAAGCTCGACTATACTCCAATGACCTTCTGAATAATTTCTATCCTATCGAAACTATTTCCTTGGAGGCGGCACTAACCTTTGATCGAATTTTCAGATAAGCGGCACTAACCTTTGATCGAATTTTCAGAGAAATGGAATCGATAGCCATTCATTTCATGACTATTAAGCGGAGAAAAACTCTGCCCTATTCCGGTATCACTCGGGTACGTACCTAAACGATGAGACTCGTTGAATACAGTGATTAGACTCATCAGTTAGACAACTGCATCGAATATCTCCATGGTCCGACACCGGCATTGAATATCGCCAGGTGTAATCAACGACCTGTTTTATGAATATAAAACCTCTATCATTCTTACCCATCATTCCTGACATCGTACAGACTCATCCGAATTGATCCAGTTCCCACAAATTTTCAGTCTGGTTAGAGAATTGAGGAATGGGTATCGGTGATTTCTGCAGATCCTAGAACGGAGCAAATTGCGCAGTCCAATTCATTTAAATTTAGCGGCCGGCACAGAACATGATCAAGACCTCAAGAGTACGCCTCTGCCATCTCTGTTCTTAAGAACATACCAGAGAGAAGAATCACTTTTCCCTGATAGCCTTGCGTACGAAACATTTTTAAGACCTCTAACCCGCTCGGATTTTTAAGATACCGATCAATCAGAATCACGGAGGGAGGCATTTGACAAACATGCAGGAATGTTTCTTGTCTATCTTTAGTAACAGCAACTGCATAGCCTCGAGGTTGTAACTTACGTGAAATACTCTCTCGAACTTTTGTCTCATGGAGGACCAACAAAATCATTCACTATATCTTTCAATTTGAATCCTCGTGGGTCACTACGATTTTCAACTACATATAGATCAAGCAATTGTAGGACCACCATCTTCACGTACGATGAAGAGAAAGGTCTGAATATGTAGCACTAAGCGAATACTGATTTCATAGTTATCAATTAACACAAATGGTGAATTCTGCAACATACTCCGAGAGACTCATTGATGCAAAAAGCACCATTCCCTATTTAAGATCTCTCGGCATTTGATTGAACACCACCCTCCATCACAAGATGTAAAGCTTATTGTAAGTATTCTTTTCTCTAAAACTTCGTAATCCACTGAATCTCGTCATTGATCTTTTGAATTTCCTCATGGCACGCATTTTGAGTGCTTAATCAAAATACTCATTCACTCCGGCTGCTGATTGGAAATATTCTCAAGTATTTATCAAATAAATTCTGACATAGCATGGGGAGGGATGGTATGAGAGTCTTCCTTGGCTTGCTCGTCGGTACAATTTCACTATCATTACTAGGAATGGCAGGTATCGGACAAGATTACGCTGCAGGTCATTCTAAAGGAAAAGCCATTTATGAGAATTATTGTTTTCGATGTCATGGGGTCAATGGTGAAGGAGATGGGTCAGATGCTGAAACCCTCACAGTGCCGCCAGCCAATTTTCAATCTATTGAATCCAGAATGAAATCTGAACATGCTTTACGTTCGTCAGTGGTCTGGGGTCTGGCCTTTAGTCCCATGCATAAATGGTTTGACAAACTAACGCCTGAGGAAATGAGAGCCGTGGTCCAATACATTCGTCAGATCGCTCCATTTCAAGCAAAGCCAAACTAAAATTCCTACATAACCACTTAAACCATAACCTCAAGGAGAAGACAGGTATGGAAAGTACACGTTCGTGGAAACTTCTATTCCTCTGCGTTTCCCTCCCTATCATAATCTTGACAATAGTCGCATACGCTAGTCAGGGAAATGCAGAAACAGGGGAATATACTTTCTATGAGCATTGCGCGGAATCTCATGGCGACAAGGGAGATGGACAAGGGCCTATCGGGCCATACCTTGAAGGGGAAAAACCAACAATTTTGTTAGATGAAAAAACAAGGGCACGATCGGATCAAGAGTTGTTTGAAATTATTCGATATGGAGTTCACATCGAAATGCCTAGCTGGGAAGGGATCCTCGATGATCAGGATATCTTGAATGTTATCACATTTCTCAGAATTCTTGCCCCAGCATTACGTCTAGCACCTGGATGATTTGAAGAGTCTTGAGAACACACATGACCACAACACCACGAGACTTCTACGACATTCTGGGTGTAACAAAAGACGCAACGTCTGATGAAATCAAAAAGGCGTATCGTCGACTTGCAAGAAAATACCATCCTGACCTTCATCCTGACAGCAAAAAAGCTGAAATGGAGAAAAACTTCAAGGAGCTCAATGAAGCCTACGAAGTCATTAGCGATGAAAAAAAACGAAAAAAGTACAATCAATACGGATTTCAATGGAAGGATGCCGAGGCCTATCAACGCGCCGAAGCCGAAAATCAGGATGCCCCTGGCGGATGGGAGACATATCAAACTCAAGGAGACGGAGCCGACTTCAGCGAGATGTTTGAGAATCTCTTTCGCCAACAGGCTCGGAAAGAAGGAACCTCGTTTCGTGGATTTGCTATGCCGGGAGCGGACCTTGAGACTTCGATTCAGCTCCCCTTGCGAGAATTTCTTTCAGGCACGACACGACGATTAGAGCTTACTGATGCCACCGGCAAACCTCATGTCATCGACATTCGCATTCCCAAGGGCGTCATGGAAGGACAGCGACTTCGAGTAAAGGGAAAGGGGGCACCTGGTCGAGGAGGAGGACCGTCGGGAAATCTGTATCTCCACATCCATGCTCTCTCGCATTCGGTCTTTCAGCAACAAGGATCTAATCTCTTTGTTACTCTTCCACTCTGGCCGTGGGAAGCCGCTCTTGGGACAGAAGTAGAAGTGCCCACACTAACAGGCTCAGTGAACTTGAAAATTCCACCCAACAGTCAGGCCAAACAGAAACTACGATTAAAAGGCAAAGGACTCCCAGCACAAAAAGGTACTCATGGTGATCAGCTTGTCATTCTAGAAATTATTCTTCCATCTAAAATGACAGAACAAGAACAAGAACTCTATACTCAATTAAAGGCTATCGACCACCCGAATCCTCGTACTCGTCTCATGCAGGAGGCCAACCATGTCTCATGACTCCCAAACTAGTATTGATGAAGTCATTGCAGAACTATTCCAACAAGAATGGTACCGGCAAGAAGAACTCTGTACCCAACTCGGCATTGGGCCTGATGTCTTGGCCGTCTGTTTACGGTGGGAAATCATTCAGCCATCCCACCGGAACCAAGAAGGTGAAGATCTCTTTTCGACCGTAGCCTTAGACAGACTGTGCCGTGGGCTTCGCCTTCATCGAGACCTCGGCATCAATTGGGCTGGCGTCACAATAACGCTTGACCTTCTTGATCGTATTTCAGAACTTGAACGTACCCTGCGTGACACGCATGAGAACGAATGGACAGATTGATTTTTCACTCAATAGACTTCAGGAAAAACAAACTAGCACTCTCGTAAATCTAATCGACAGACCAGAACTCGTCAAGGAGATCAGAAACATGCAAGAACCAAATCTTCACAAAAAGGTAAGGGATATGATGACCACTAGAGTAGTGGCCGTAACACGAAACTATCGTGCCCGGGACCTGGCGGTATTGTTGCAATCCGGAGACTTTGGAGGGGTCCCAGTGATTGAATCAGGAAGTAAACTGGTGGGCATCGTCTCTGAATTTGATTTAATGACTGCATTGCTGAATCAGAAGGATCTTTCTGTCGTCACCGCAGAACATATTATGACAACTCACCCTGTTACTGTAGAAGAAACGTCCACAGCCGAAGTTGCAATGAAGGCCATGATCGATAACCAAATTGTCAGATTGCCAGTCGTTCACAATGGTAAATTGATTGGAGTCATCGCCCGCTCAGACATTCTTAATTATATGATTGAACCAAACTTACTCAATGTGTACGGAGCATAAGATGCGTATCTATTACAAATGA
Organism: Nitrospirales bacterium; assembly: GCA_049607825.1. Classification (GTDB taxonomy): domain Bacteria; phylum Nitrospirota; class Nitrospiria; order Nitrospirales; family UBA8639; genus JAGQKC01. The sequence continues at coordinate 9,364 of JBMYWX010000006.1, read as the reverse complement.
TCTGAATTCAGCACGACAGCTTGGCCTTCCGTATACTCATCCATCATTCACTCTCTCTCGCCTCATCATCGATTTCAATCTGATGTGTTAATTCCGTGAGGGTTTCCTCAGAAATACGTTGATCAATGCCTTATTCAACAAGGGGTACAATCCTGTATGTTTTGAGACCATTCCAGGACTTCGACATTCGCACTCATGTGGAAAAATGGGACAGTCTGTGGACTCTACGAGCAGATCTTCCCATCCCTTCTCAATAAACTCACTGACTTACAAACATGGCATGACTCTTGATGTTTTATCGATAGGATATTGACCATTCTTGTAAGGAGGTGCCTCATGGAATGCAATGTCGGTCATAACGTTGGACATCTAGAAAGAGTCATTCGTATTACGTTGGGAATCACACTTCTGGCTATCGGGGGACTCACCGCACTCCCGATATGGGGAACATTCGTGACTCTCGTGGTTGGTATCATTGCGCTTGTGTCGGGGATGATGGGGTTTTGTCCTGCATGGCGCATCTTGGGTATGAATACTTGCCACCGCGATCACGCAAAGAATTCGTAATAATGGGAATGACCCACGGAGTCTACGGCGCAGATCAAAACATACAGACTTTTAAGAGGAGGTAAGATTGAGTCTTCTATTGAATATGCTTTCGATCCTGAGCTTGATGTTCGTAAATGTAGCAAGCGCTGGTGATCATGAGAGCCCCACCGCTTCATCCACATCAATAGAGGCGGAGCAGGCATGTTGGACGTCAGCCTACCGAATGTCTACAGGGGGAAGTCCTGGCACATTCCCTTGTATGAGACAGGAACCGTTCAATATTTCAGTACTGGGGTTGGAATAGAAGAACGACAAATTCGCTATCCTGCATTTCCACTTAAGCTCATATTAGTCGAAGGCACGCGAGCCTTTACGACCAGAGTTGGAATCAACATCACGAACAACGAAGGAAGAACCTTCGTCTCTATTCCAGGAAAACATGTATTGGGACCATGGGTTTTCGTGAAGGTTCCATCAGGGACATATATGGTCATAGCAACATATCGAAAGAATGACACACAAAAAAGGCGTGTCATCATCCACGATAAGAAGTCGTCCACCGTCTATTTGCGATGGCCTCAACAATCAACCCTGAAAGAAGTTAAGTAAAAAGCAAGGTTAAGGCTAGGCAAGTTGAAACGATTAAGAACAAACTGGCCATCAGTATCAAATGTGAGAAGAGCAATGACATGAACGACTTGTCGTTACTTGGAATTCTTGTCCTGATCATTGGAATCATTGGAGTCGTAATCTTATTGAAGGGAAGAACGAAATAATTCTTCTCAGAGTCCCATTCCTTGTCATTTAATGTGTTCTTGAGGGTTCAAGGAAGGAGCTATCATGCTATTCAAACAATATTATCTCAAGAGTCTCTCACATGCCTCATATCTTATTGGCGACGAAGGCACACATCTCGCCGCTATCGTCGACCCTCAGCGAGATATAGAACAGTACATGACGGACCTGTCAACTGATGGACTCACATTACGGTATGTGTTTCTTACCCATTTCCATGCAGACTTTGTAGCCGGGCACCTTGGACTACAGAAAGAAACAGGTGCTGAAATTTGTTTAGGTGCTCAGGCCCTGGCGAACTATAGCTTTCGTCCCATGCGAACTGGATACGAGCTTGAACTTGGAGCTATTCGGCTAAAAATTCTAGAAACCCCTGGCCATACGCCAGAAGGAATTTCCATACTTATCTATGACCAAGCAAAATCCCTAGAGGAACCCTATGCGGTTCTCAGTGGCGACACGTTATTTGTCGACGATGTTGGCCGCCCTGACCTAATGGCATCGGTCTGCGATGATGCCAATGTTATGGCAGAAGACCTGTACGACTCATTGCATCAACAACTACTCCCACTCCCTGATGAAACGCTCCTGTATCCTGCTCATGGGGCCGGCTCGCTTTGCGGCAAAAAATTGGGTGCCAACCCATATTCAACAATTGGAACACAACGTCAATGCAATTATGCGCTGCAGCCAATGCCCAAAAAGGTCTTTGTGGAACTCGTGACAATCGATCAACCTGAAGCTCCAGAATATTTTCAATATAACGCGTTTCTGAATCGACGAGAACATCCAACACTTGGTGAAAAGATGATCAAATCTCTGAAACCACTCGAACTCGATCAAGTCCTTCATCACAAAAGCGATGGGGCCCAGATTCTTGATGTCAGAACACCAGAAGAATATGCCATGGGACATCTATGTGGAAGTTTGAACATTTCCCTCGACGGCAAATTTGAAACATGGTCCGCCATGATACTCAATCGCGAACACGCCATTGTACTGATTGCGGAACCCGGACAGGAAAAAGAAGCATTGATTCGTCTCGCGCGAGTTGGATATGACCATATTCTTGGGTATCTCCATCGAGGCATACATGCTCTCGCGTCGACTCCTGAACTGACGCTTAGCACAGACCGAATTTCCGCCACTCACCTCAGCGAATTCATTATGACAGCGAGTCGACCTCACATTCTGGATGTACGATCCCGGCACGAGTGGGAACAGCGACATATCGATGATAGTCGTAATATTCCTCTACAGAAACTTGAACAACACCTGCAGGAAATTCCTAAGGATCATCCTGTCGTTGTCCATTGTGCGAGTGGGTATCGATCATCGATTGCCGTCAGTCTCTTGGAACGCCATGGCTTTACAAATATCCAAGACCTCGTGGGAGGATTTGAGGCCTGGGAAGAACACGTGGTCAACCCATCTTTGCTATCGGCTGAATCGCTGCAGCAAGCTGGTGGACGTTGAGTAACTGAAAGGATTTCAGGATGAAAGCCGTTGTTGCCATTGATGGATCTAAGCAAAGCCAGCTGATTACTCAGAATCTAAAGGCATTCACACCATTAGACAATATTGTATTACTCAATGCGTATGAAGTGCCTCAATTGGGCTATCCAGGAACGGGTATGAGCGTGGGACACGATTTTTCAGTAAGAGCAGAGGAGACATTGCGACAGGAGGGAAACAGAATCCTAGAAGAAGTGCTCTTCCAGCTTCCGAAGGATAGTGGGCCAATCCGTCGACAGCTTGAACGAGGATCCACAGCGGAAGTGATTCTTGCAGCCGCCAAACAAGAAAACGCTGACCTCATTATCATGGGGTCACGTGGACTTGGAGTTATTCGAGAGCATGCGTTAGGGAGTGTCTCTCATCATGTGAGCACCCATGCGTCTTGCACCACATTCGTGGCCAAAAATTATTGTGATTCTTTTCAGCATATTCTTATTCCTCTCGAACAGACGACCGATGCAGAACAGATCGTCTCATTTCTCAGTACCCATCCATTTCGTGGGACGGTCAAGCTCACGCTCCTTCATGTTATTCCGTTTGCTCAACCTGTTCTTCCAGTGGGTGCACTCATTCCAGAATCATTAATAAACACCATGATCGAAGATAGCCAACAATTTACCAATACGATCGCTACTCGGCTCTCTTCTCTTGGCTATGTCACAGCAACAGTCGTAAAAACTGGAACCCCTTCCATCGTTATCCATGAAGAAGCTCAAAGACTTGCGGTTAACATGATTCTCATGCAACGACACACGAAGAAGAAATTGAGTCGCTTTCTCTTAGGAAGTGTGTCACATTCGGTGGTTCACCATACAACATGTTCTATATTACTCTTTCAATAAGTATCAAAAAGGAACCTCTATGTCTAAAAACAATCGCAACGCAATGAACGTCTTACTAACAAACGATGGGTCTCCACAAAGTCGTGTTGCTTCTCAATTTCTTCAGAATCTGACCTTCCCGCCAGACACCTCGCTCTATCTTCTTAAAGTCATCGATGGTACTGACACCCAAAGATCTGGCCCAACAGAGCATTCAATCAAGTCGTTTCAAACACAAGAAATGAACAACGCCTGGGAACTCACGAAGCAAGAAAGCCAAAAGCTTGAGACTTCCATTCGTCCGATCACTCCCCTTGTCGCACGAGGTATTCCAGGCGGAGCCATTCTGACGGCCATCGACAAGCACCACATCGATCTCGTTGTCCTTGGCACACATGGGCGAAAAGGGCTCAATCGTTTTCTTCTAGGAAGTGTGAGTGAGTGGGTCTTGTCAGAAGCACCCTGTTCTACGTTGATCGTTCGACCCAAAACGCATGTCGTAAAATCTAAAACGAAAGGGCTACGGATTCTCTTTGCCTCAGATGGATCTCCTGATGCAAGAGCAGCAGTAACATTGCTTCACCTCATTGACTTCCCTCAATCCTCACGACTCACAATCCTCCACGTCGTCAAAAAACATTTTTACCAGACGGGGCAACTCATCACGACAACCAGGCAAACCCCAACTGCCATGGATAAGGTCGCTAAAGATCTTTTACAAGAACGTGGACGGAGGGGCTCTCAACTACTGCATGATATTCAGACAAAGTTTGCGGACAAAGGATGGAACGTAAACGAACATTTGGCCTTTGGCTCTGAGGCTGATGAAATTCTCAAATGTGCTAAACGCACTCGAGCTGACCTTATCGTTCTGGGATCGCGAGGGACAACCAACATGAGGAAGCTCTTGTTAGGCGGCGTATCGAACAAAGTGGTGCGACATGCGCCCTGTTCCGTCTTAGTCGTTCGAAAATCTCGACAATCGAATAGATCTAAATAATCTTAACGCTCAATATTTAATAGTCTCGTGATGATTTATTGCAAAATAGGTTCAGACCTCTGGACTAACACGAAATTTATTCTTTAAATCCATAACTCTAACGGTGCTTCATTCACCACAGTGCGAAGAATATCACTTCTCGTAAGCATGCCAACCAACTCTCCTTCCTTTCCAACAATAGGCATAGCCCCGATTCGTTCTTCAAATAAAATTCGAGCAATCGCTCGAATTTCGGTATCAGGAGAAGCTGATAGAACGTTCTTGACCATAATCTGCTCAATAGGCCTACGAGAAGTTGTGACCTCTGACTGGTCAGCTGTCATAATGATTTTTATCGTTGCGCGGAATACGTCACGATCCGAAAGGATTCCAATAAGACGCCCCTCTGACGAGAGAATTGGAATATGTCGAAAACGTTTACCTTGAATAACCTCCCACACCTCAGACATTTCAGCAGTTGGGGAAAGCGTAAGGACAGGTGAACTCATGATTTGTTTCGCCAGAATTGCCGGAACTCGAACCAGAGTTTGAGCATCTGAAGCCTGATAACTTTTTGTAAGAGGTGATGTTGAAGCGGAGTTCGAGTGATGAAAACCTGAATCTTTAGTTTGAGGTGACGTCTTTTGAATGGCTGACGAATTGGCAATTTTTTCTACTTTTCTACCACGTATACTCCCGCGAATATAGGGAGCACTTGTTCCACCATTCTCCCAGACAACAAACATGATACCTCCCCCTCAGTAACTTCGAATCAATCTCAAACGCCTCTTTCGTAATTGAGTCAAGCCTATGCAATCATTGGCATGGAGACGGCCTTTTGAGTCTTCTAGGAAGAGCAGTTCGTTCATCAAGACAGGCCTTGTTAATTTGCAGTTGTGTTAACCCTAACACAAAATCCATCGTAACTCCTCGGAAATTGGTGCTTTGCAGGGAAGCATCACGGAAATTAGCCCCTCGAAGGTCTGCACCGTAAAACTGAGCACGGTCGATAAGAGCCTCTCGTAATATCGCTTTATAGAATGTTGTTTCTTCAAGATTAGCTTCCCTGAGATCAGCTTCAACTAAATTAGCCCAAGCAAGATCCGCACCTTTAAGATTTGCCGCTCGCAAATTGGCCTTGGCCATGTACACCTCATCAAATATGGCTCCTCTCAGATCAGCATTTGAGAAGTCAGTCTCCAATAGATCGGCTATTTGAAAACTAGCCTCTGAACAATCGGAATTTTTGAGATTAGCCTTATAGAGCACGGCACGTTCGAGTGTGGCTTCTCGGAGATTCGCATATTCCAAAATCGCTTCATTGAGATTCGCGAGACTTAATTCCACTCTTCGTAGATCCGCATGTCGCAAATCCGCCATCATAAGATTAGCTTGATAGAGATCAGCCTCTCGAAGTTCTGCATAAACGAGAATAGCATTTTCCAACTGTACTCCATGAAGGTCAGCACGGTGAAGCTTGGCTCTAGTTAAATTGGCTTGATCCAGAGTGGCATCAATAAGATGCGCTTCTTCCATTTCAGCATCTTGGAGATTCACCGCACTCATAATCGTTTCAGCAAGATTGGCCCATCGCAAATTAGCCGATCCAAGATTGGCATGGCTAAGATTGGCTTTTCGAAAGTCTGCACCTTGAAAGAAGCCATTTTGAAGATTCGCACCTTGCAAATTAACGGCGTAAAAAGAAGCTTCCTGACCATGGACATCTAAGAGATTAACTTTGACCATAATGGCACCATTGAAATTCGCTTGATCAAGATTGGCCCCTTGCAGATTCGCACCACTAATGTCGACTTCGCGAAAGTCTGCTCTGGCTAAGTCGGCATCACACAAATTTGCTCGTTTTCCTTCTGGATCATTCGAATCGGCCAACCATTTGGCATGAATTCTGAGAATATGAGAAAGAATTTCTGGACTGATTGTTTTATGCTGAAACGGACTAACACATTCACTGATATGAGGCAGAACTGGCTCAGCTTTCAGAAAAGACGCGCCCCAAAATACGGACAGGCAGCCGATAATCATAATAAAATCTATTCTCAACCTACCAGACGGAACCCCTGTGTTCACTACCTACACCTCCTCACATTATTGGTATTATCCACGAAGGTTTTCACGTTACTTTCTAGCTGGGTCATTCACATTACTATAGAAGAATGTTGACTCGACGATCTATTGTGTATCTATCTTTAGTTCAAACCACTGGTGGACGCACCACCAATGTTGAACACGAGGTATAGCTAGCCACCCATTCCGATACGCTGCCCATCTGGAATCGTTCGGGGCCGGTCAAGCCTTTTGATCCGAGTACAGCAAGAGCAGTCTTTTTGGTCTCAAGTTCATCGAGAATAACTTTTTTAGGATCCCCCTCTTTGACATCCGACGTAACGTTGTATCCTTCCTTAAGAAAAAAATCACGATATTGTGCGGTAATTTCCTTTGCACGAAGTTGAAATGGCTTCATCAGGCCTTTTGCATGCATTTTAGAAAGAACCTTCGACGCCATATCTGTAAGGAACTGTGGCACAACCGATAGAACATGGAGAGAAATGGATTCTGACACAATCCACGTGTGAAATGTGCTGACGGCACGCTTTGAAGCATTTGATCCATCGACAGCCAGAACGACTGTTGATTTTTGGGGAATTGGCTCTTTTACTGTCAAAACCGCACAGGGCGCATGCGTCAATACTTTTCGGGAAACACTTCCCATTAAATAGCCCGTGATATTACTCAACCCCCGTGATCCCATGACAATTAGATCGGCCTTACGTTTCTCAGCCTGCTTCGTCACAACATTGGTGACGTGACCATGCGACAACACCGTCCGAATCTTCACGAAGGGTGCGGTCTTGGCCTGATTAATGGCAAGAGCAGCCTGTCTTTCAGCCTGTTTCAATAGCTGTTTGCCATCCTGATTCATCGTCGTGATCACTTTCTTGATTTTCGTCTGACTCAGACCTTCATTCTTCATGCCCTGACGCAATTGTACATCATCTACTACATGAAGGAGCACAACCTCTTTCAAGGATTGATGAAACAATACTCCCAAAGCCTCAATAGCCCAATGAGAGAATTCTGATCCGTCAACCGCACATAGTACTTTCATGATTTCTCCTTCGCTTTGACACCTTTATGAAATACCGTATACACATGAATTGGGATCGTCAGCACATTAAGATGTTTGATAATCAATGGACGAACTTCTTCCCACTTCAGTCCACCTACGCCGGTTGCCAATCTTGGCAATGCAAGGCTCTTCACTCCTTCTTTCTCGATGAACAACTTAAGTTCACGAAGCGCATGATTGATATAGATGGTTGTCGCCCGCCCCGGTCGTCCTCCTTGAACAGCTGCAGCTTCTTGCGTGAGTAAATGGACGAGATGTTTACCTCCAGGGCCTCCCCACATAACAACCTCACCTGGCTTCGGATTATTGACTTGGCAATAATGGCGAAAGTCTTTCACCATGGCTGGCCATTCTTCTCGCAAACTAAGTGCCAATCCTTGTAAAAAGTGATCTCCAGGGGCCACGCCATGCGCAATACATCCTGCATCTGTGAGTAAAATGTCTCCTTCAACTTCATGAATCATGTGCTAGTCCTTTCATCAATAATGTGGCGACAACATGGGCAAACCGAAAGATTGGGATTATTTGTGATTCGTTATTCAGATACAGGGTTGTGACAGAGGATGATTATCTCTCTACGACATCACGTTATGTTTTATGAATAAGCAAAAGAGAGACCGTTCATCATATCTCCGATTACTATTTATTTTTTTATTAGAACTCTTTTTCCCAAACGAAATACATTTTCATGCCCTTATTTGGGACTTACGATCTTCAGGATGATGTGGATTTTCGCTACGGTCTTCAATCGTGTTCGCCATTGGTTTATCTTTACCAACACATTCTCTGGCACCATGCTTGCTGGATATACTTTGTATGCAACTTCAATTGAAAAACGCAAAATCCTATTTTGCTTCTTATTTCATTCACTTTCGTTTTCTTAGAGGAGATAAAGGATTCTCTTGAATGTCCTTCTCGAACTTCTCATACTCCTTTTACTCGCCAGAGTCTTTGGAGAAACGGCTGAACGCGTCGGACAGCCTTCGGCAGTGGGAGAACTGAGTGCTGGAGTGTTAGTGGCAGCAGCGGCAGCTCTTTGGGGATCGGCTATTCCTATTTTTTCTCAGCTCACAACAAGTAAGACTCTCGAAGATTTCGCCCAATTGGGAATATTTTTTCTCGTCTTGTTAGCTGGTGTTGAGTCAAAACTCGAAGAACTTCGACAAAACTTTCGCAGCGCCACTTTTGTCGCACTCGGAGGAGCGCTTGTTCCTATGATTGCTGGCTTTATCTTGGGGTGGCTGTTTTTACCTGAATCAGAAGTCAGATCCATTCAGGCCTTTCTGATTGGCCTGACCATGTCCATCACTTCAATCCCAGCTACCATTAAAGTCTTGTCGGAATTCAAACTCCTTCATACGCGAATGGGACAGACCACCGTTGGTGCAGCTATTGTTGACGATATTATTGGAATATTCTTACTCGCTATCCTCACCTCGATGATTCAAACCGGGCATATCGCTGAACCAGTGGCTTTTGCGCTTCTTCTTGGAAAGGTCATTCTCTTCTTCGGCATCACCATTAGCCTCGGCATACATGTATACCCAAGAGTCA
>JBMYWX010000005.1:15088-29014 GCA_049607825.1 Nitrospirales bacterium | reverse complement strand
CAGTCTTGGGGACTGCATAAAGATCTCGAAGTGAAATCCCTAGTAAGACAAACATGATAACCAAGAACGTCAACCCACTTGCTAAGATTCGTGGACGAGTAGAGGGGACACGCTCAGGGTTTCGGTCAAGGAACGGTAATGCGAAGAGACAGCCAATGAATAGGGCCGGCAAAGCCCATGATGCATAAGGGACCAAGGGACCAGGCGCATATTTCAGTAATTGGTAATGAAATAAGAAATACCATTCCGGTACCGGAACGAATGAGTGATCTGAGGGGTCAGCTTTATCGGCAAGAGGGAATTCTATGAACGCGGCCAAGGCAGAAACAATCGCAAACACGATCAGCATGACCACAGCATCCATGTAGACTTGTCGGGGATAAAACGTCTCGCTTCCTTCTTTGGCCTTTGCATCATCATGGGGACCCGCTGGGCCAACCCGCCGTAAAATGAACAGGTGAACCATAATACCTACCATAATGATGGCAGGAAGAATCATCACGTGGAGGGCAAAAAATCGCGAAAGAGTCAAAGCGCCTAGTGTGTCTCCTCCACGCATCACGCGAACGATAAAGTCGCCAATGAGAGGGGTGGTCCCAGCCATATTGATGCCCACTTGTGTGGCCCAATAAGCATTTTGATCCCATGGGAGCAGGTACCCTGAAAAGCCAAATCCCAACATGAGGAGCAACAACACGACACCCACCATCCACATCATTTCACGTGGACGTTTATAAGCACCGTCGAAGAAGACTTGAAGCATGTGCAGGCCAACGGCCATCATGACGGCCGATGCACCCCAATGGTGAAGACCTCGAATAAACCACCCGAACCATACTTCATTCTGGATATATTGAACTGTGTCGTAGGCATGGTCTGGAGACGGCACGTAGTAAATCGAGAGACACATGCCAGTGATAGCCTGGAGAACGAAGAGAAACAATGTTGCTGACCCAAACACGTAATTCCAACTCGCTCCACCAGGAATTGGTTCGTCGAGAAGCGTTTGTTCAATCGGTTTGAGTTTGAGACGTTCATCAACCCAATCATAGAGTGGTACAGCCATAGCTTATAACTCCACTTGGTCGGAGAGACCAGATTTAAATTCTTTATAAATGACCATGAGCTCGCCGTTTTCAACCTTGACGGGAAGTGTATCTAATGGACGAGGAGCAGGCCCGGCCTGCACGGTACCCTTTAGGTCATAGACACTCCCATGGCAAGGGCACTTAAAGAGACGATCTCCGCCATCCCACCGATAGCCACAACCCAGGTGAGGACAAATGGGGGAGAACACTGTGACCTCGTCGTTTTCATGCTTAATGGCCCAAATACCTTTTGTGGTCTTAGTTTCATGCCAGCCATCTTTAATTGTCACGGTGTAATCTAGGGCCTTGGGTTGCTCAACGGGCAAATCATTCATCTTTGCGATCGGTACCCAGTCCTTCTTTTGCCGTTGAAATGCAGGAAACACGACATAGCCAACCAAGGGAATGGTCAGTGAGAGCCCAATGACCCCAGAAATCGCCGCGGTCACCCTAGTGAAAAACGAACGGCGTGTGCCCACAGGTGTTGAAACCCCAGACTCCGCCTCATCAGTTGAAACAGGTGTTTCCACTTCCATATCAGAAGCCTCCGCTATTCAATTATTGATGACGATGTGGTTCTCTAATTATCGAACACGACTTTGGTCGAATTGTTGAACTTGTGGATTTTTCATTCCATAGGTAGGTTGCGTGGAGTCAGAATGAAAGGAAATACGGTTATAGGCGTTGTTTCCTTGCACCTGAAAGGGGGAGACGGTCAGCCCATCCACGATACCCTCTTCTGAAAAACTCACAGTAAAAGGCTTTTGATCACCAGGAGTGATCGTGGCCAACGACCCGAAAAATGGAAGATACTGGAATGGTTGACGTGCAGCATTGGCGGACACATAAGCCCAGGCCTCGTGTGTGCCATCGCCTACTTGAGAGACTTGAATGTCAGTCGGCTGACCGAAACGACTTCGAATTTCATCTTGAGTTGTGACACCAATATGTATGCCGTTCCAAGGTGAAGCAGAGTCAGGCGTAGTCTCTGAGGCTGATAATGTCTCACTCGCTGCAACGCAACCAGATAAAGAACTGAGAAGAATAATGGCGGGGAAAAAAGTCATAGCTCTCATAGAAATTACTATATCACAGAGTCGAATTAGCGCAAATTAGAGTGAGGTATGACAGTCGTATTCGTGACTGACTTGTCCTCTCTGAAGGTCTACGGTAGACTAAAAATCAATCCATTCTTACAGCAACAACTGTCATAGTTTTTCCTAAGGAGTATGATGGCGGGGACGCGTACCTACCCACAAGAAATCGTGATTGATGACAAGCTATATCGCTATGCGCGCGTCTTAAAAGACGATTTTTTTTCGATTAATCTGTTGTATCGAAATACAGATGGTGAAGGATATGTGTTGAAGCTCAGTGACTTTCGGTTTCTGGCTGGGTGGCTGTTCCGACCATTGGCTTGTCTCATTTCTCGTCACGAATATTGCGTGTATCAGCGAGTGGCTGATATGGAAGGCGTTCCGACGCTTGGGCCTCGGTGGGGCTGGCGTGGATATTTCCATCGGTACATTGAAGGAAAAACGCTTCATGAAATAACTTCTCAAGGCGACTTGCCCGAAAAGTTTTTTGATCAACTCAAGGATGTCATCACGAAGGTCCATGCGAGAAACATTTTTTATGTTGACTTGAATAAGCAAGGCAATATTATTTGCTCAAATGAGGGACAACCGTATTTAATTGACTTCCAAATTTCACTGGCGTTTCCAGCTGGAACAGGGTGGTGGGGACGACTCACGAATCGAATCTTCAAGCGACTTATTCAGGAAGACCTCTATCATCTCTACAAGCACAAAAAAGCATTCCAACCACACCAGATGACTGAAAAAGAACTACAGTTAGCGAAGCGGTCGAAACTCAATGAACGATATTCGCGATATTTTGCACGACCATATTTACGTGTGAAACGTCTACTCTATCCACACGGCAGTAATGAAGTCATCTGGTACAAGTGGAAGAAAATGAAAGATAAGTCCATCCAGATGCCCTGACACATCACCGTCTTCTTCTGTGACATAGCCCGAGCGAAAATTCTGCATCTCGTGATGTAGGTTTCTGCTCGGGCACATCATTGGCCGCATGTATTAGTGTGTCTCAACGGAAATCGACACTGGTACGGGATTGGAAATGATGTCAAATACGGGTGATCGTGTCATGAGTTCCCGGAGTTTCTCAGCTGGAGCATCACTCTTGACCGTAAAGTTGACTCGAATGTTTTGATAGCCTGGCCGAACGTTTTCCGACAAGCCCAAAAATCCCTGCAAGTCGATATCACCTTCATACTCAGACTCAACTGCCTCGACCGTAATACCATTGGCTGCGGCGTGATAGACCATCGAAGTCGTCAAGCAACTTGCGAGCGCATGCAAGACATATTCAGCAGGATTTGCATGTTCATCTTTGCCTAACAGCACTAGTGGTTCATCGGCTCCAAGAACAAATGGTTCGGTGCGGGTTGTGTCTTCTTGTCCGGCACCATAGAACTCCTTTACCGTGGTTTGGTTTTGACCTCCATTGATCCAGGTGTTGGATGCCCGGAATTTAAACTTGGCTAAATCTGGTTGCCCTTGTATAGCCTGAACCGTCGCGCCCATTTTCTCAACATTTACACCATTCACAGTTGTTTGTTCCATGACTTGTTCCATCGCACATCCTCCTTCTAGGTTTAAACGTAATCTTTAGGAAACCATGTAATCAAAGTCGGCATGTCTAAGCCTTATTGCAGTGGATGTGCCAAATGGTTTTTGATGAATTGTTTTTAATTAACAGCAACTTATAAATGGCAAAGCATTTCGGTGAAATAATCTATATTGGCAAATGCGATTATGTTGGCAATGGTTTGACTAAATCTCGCCACTTGAGCAAGAAAATAGAGAGTCGAGGGCTGGTAGGAAGAGTTGGCGAGATAGGGGGCGACGATCAAATGTCGCTGGCCGTGATCATCAACAGAGCATATAGCCGTTATGACGGTAACTGGGAAAAAAAGTTATCAGTCTTCGCTTTGGGATCATCTGTTCCCCAATGAATGGACTTATCTAACTTCTGGAGACGGGGGACGTGTTTGGAGCAGTGGATGTAGGCTTCTTCAATGTCAATAAGAATCCATCGTTCAATGAATCGAACGGTCTCATCAATCTCGTAGGTGTTCTCGAGAGGTGAGACGGGGAAGGGAATTTGGTGAGTAAGAGAAATCGTGGCCCTTCCATTAACATGAAGTCCCACTGTTGAATCGAGAAAATCAACGAAGACCAAACCGATATGAGGATTTTCTAGAATATTTCCTAAGTTCGCGAAGACCCCGTTTCCTCGAAATTCTGGAATGGCGAGCATACGATTATTGATCACGTGTACGAAGCCAGGTTTACCGAATCGAGGAGAACAATCGCAGTTGCCCTTGGCATCGGAGGTTGCCAAAAATACCATTTCCTGTCTCATGACAAAGGACTGCATGCTTTCTGTCAGGTGGTCCTTCATCTGCCGGTCATAAAAACGAGCAGCCCGATGTGTGCTCCCACTTTGTTGTTGAAGAGTATGTTCTCCGTCTGAACCAGTCATGGCCATGCTTTCACAATTGATTTGAGGAAGAAAATCGAGTCCTCTATTGCTTCTGTCTTTGTAGCTTATCAGAAGTGTATTGCTCATCGTCTATAGCCTATAGCCGTTCTAATGAATTTCTGTGCCAATGCAATGAAATTGTGCACTGAGTACGCTGGTTTGAACCAGCCAGGCGTGGATTGGTTTCGCTCTAGCAGTTCATATGAGGGGGGGGGATCGGAACATCCAAGGGGAAGAGGCGGTAAACTGTTAAGTTATAAATGAGGTGCTGACTTTATTTTTGTACGGACGTAGGGCCTGGAGGAATATACACAGATTTCTCGCCATCTTCAGTAAAGACGTGAACGCGTGAAGGAGATTGAGCGTAGAGGGCTTGTGCCAAGTTGTGGGGAAAGAAATATCGTTCAGTTAATTGAATCATAGGGCTTGTAAAGCGTCGGAGGAAGTCACTCGTGGCCATTGTGCAGAACATGGGAACGGTCCATGTGGAGAAGCTTCCTGTCGGATGGTCGTTTGTGGTCCCATGGAGAAGAATCTTTTCGAGTTTCCTCGACCATTGCGCTGACAAGTCCCACTCAAACATTTCGACACTCGTATCTTCTAATGTCCATCGCCAACGAATAAATGTCTCTACGTCGGGTGGGTTGCCGAGAATCAGATCATTCTCTCTTTGAAAGTTTTGGGCGAGTGGTCCAAACTGAGCATACCAATCATCATCAAATCGTCCATAATCTCCAGCTGGATCCCAAAAAATGACGTGTCCGCGATCGGTCACCATTCGTAAGGCTGAATGGCTTGAGCCTATCCCGCTGTATGCAATAAACACTTGAAGTCGTGGAAGGTCAGATGTTGTCCCAACTGTGTGTAGATGTCCAATTGGCTGTACCCATGTGTCGGGGAGATACGGGGAAGGACCAACAGCGCACCCAAACAGCAATCCTGAGTGCAAAACCAAAATAAGAATCAGGTATCTGAGACAATAGAGGGACAAATAGACCTCAGGATTTTTCGATGAATAGGCTATGTTATTGGTGAGTACTATGCACAAGCAAATGCAGAAATTCTCAATATAGTTCTATGACAGATTTTCTATAAGTCGTCATAAGAATCATGGCAGATCAGATTGATTTGTCAACAGGTGAAGTTTGTGAAAGAGTTTAGAAACTGCAATGGAATTCGTTGTGTTTCTTGCCAGGTTGTTCTGAGTCTAACTGGAGAGATCAAATGAACGGTAAAAATCAATATCATTCACAAGGCACAGGCGCTAGGATTTAAGAGAGAGCCTGTTAAAGGAAGACAGAAGAGGGAATTGCTTCAATACACAAATTGTTTAAAATTCACACGGAAGAAGAGTGTGTACAACACTGGGACAACGCCTAATGTGAGGATCGTTGCGAACAGTAACCCAAACATGATGGCAATTGCCATGGGTTCCCACATGGCTCCCCCTCCAGTATAAAGGGGAATCAATCCTCCAATTGTTGTCACTGTGGTTAACAGAATTGGGCGTAGCCGATGTTGAGCTGACTCAATAATCGCACGTGCAGGGTCTAGTCCATTTTCTGAAATATCTATATTGATCCGGTCAATTAGCACAATCGCATTGTTAATGATGATGCCGGCTAAAGAAAGAATCCCGAGCATGGTCATGAATCCAAAGTAGAGTTGGGCCAGGTGAAGTCCTATGACGACTCCAATAAGACCCAGCGGAATCGTAAACAGGATAATAAGAGGTTTTCGGATTGAATTAAATTGAGCGACTAATAACAAGAGGATGATGAGGCCAGCTACCGGAAGTTTTGCCCCAATTGAGCTATTACCTTTTCCTGATGTTTCGGCTTCTCCGCCAAATTCCCAAAAGTATCCCAACCCCCAAGATTGTTGTTCCTCATAGAGCCATGGTCCTAATGCGTTGTTGACGTCCGTAGCCGTCGTGCCTTCTTGCAATCCGGCTTCAATGGCAATCGTTCGTAATCGGTCACGTCGGTGGATTTGGGAAGGTTGCCACACCACTTCAAGGTCTGCCACTTGTTTAAGTGGGACAGATTGCCCCGTTGCTTGTGCATGAACGTTGATGCTTTCCAGTTTGGCTAGGTCATCACGTTCAGCTCCTACAGAACGAAGGGTCACGGGTATCAGTTTATCGTCTTCTCGATATTCAGTAATTTCGAGACCAGTGAGGAAAGTCTGAAGTGATGTGGCTATATCCTGATTGCTGACTCCGGCACGGAGGGCGCGAGGTTGGTTGACTCGAACCAGAAGCTTCTTTGATCTGCTCCCCCAGTTATCGTCAATGAGTTTGGTGCCGGGGATCGATCGTAACTTCGATTTCACGTTTTCCATGATGTCGAAAAGTTTATCCGTGTCCCGACCCGAGACGCGTACGACGATTTGTGGGTAGGTGGGAGGGCCTGTTTCGAGTGGACGTATGGTGGCCTTGAGGTCAGGAAATCGTTCATCGCAAAATTGTTCGAGTGCTGGGATCACCTCAGAAAAAATTTCCCTGTTGGTGGTGTTGACCAAGAGATAGGAAAAATTTGGACTGGCTTGAATGGGACTGAACGGCAGATCAAATCGTGGCGCACTTTCTCCGACAAAGGCTGCCCAGTTCACGACCCCCTCAGTACGTTTCTCGTTTATTGTCAAACTCTCTTTCATATAGGCTTCGACTTCTTTGACCATGGCGTCAGTTTTTTCGATAGGCGTGCCTTTAGGAAACTCGAGCTTGGCGGTAAACGTGGGTTTATCGTTTGCAGGAAAGAAATACACGGGTAATTTCCCGAAGCCAATCATCGCTGCAATAAAGATGAGAATCGTTGCTGCTAAGCTGAGCCAGGGATGCTGAACACCCAGAATAAGGGTTTGACGATACCGGTGATAAAATGGTGAGTGAAAGGGGTGGTCTGCCTGAGTGGATTTGACTCGTAAAAATACGACACAGAACCAGGGAACCATGGTGATGGCGAGAAACCACGAGCAGAGGAGTGTGAGGGTCACCACTTGAAAGATAGGTGCGGTGTATTCACCGGTATTCGATTCAGCCAAATAGATTGGGAGAAACGCTGCGGCTGTTGTGAGTGAAGATGTGAGTAACGGAATTTTTAATTCATTCGCAGACTGAATAGCAGCATCGAACGCGCGTTTTCCCGTACTCATGTGCACCATGGTGGATTCAGCCATGACAATGGCGTTATCCACGAGCAAGCCTAAGGCGATAATCAGAGCTGCCAATGACATTTGATTCAGGCCAATTCCCAAATTTGACATGAGGAAGAGACTCATGACGATAGCCATGGGAATGAGGCTGGCGACGACAAGGCCTGTTCGCAAGCCCAAGAAGAGCAGCATGACTCCCGTCACAATGATCACGGCTTGGAGTAGGCTAGACGTGAAGTTCTTTATCTTCCTGTCAACGACATCAGGTTTAAATTGAATGACGTCAAACTCAATGCCAATAGGAAATTCTTGATGCGCTTGTGCTAGCACCTTACGAACTTGCTTGCCCAGCTTGATGATATTACCTCCCTCTTGCATGGAGACGCCCAAGCCAACAGCTGGTTCAGTTGAGGAGCGCATCAGTGTCTCTGGTGGATCGATGTAGCTTCGATACACGTTGACCAAGTCTTCAAGGAAGAGCACATCTCGGCTATTAGGCAAGCTCACCACGGTTCGACGAATTTCTTCTACAGATTCGAAATTGCCTGACGGCTCAAGGACGATTTTTTCGTCTTGCGTTCGAATGTCTCCACCAGGAAGCACGATATTTTGAGCGGCGAGTAGTTTTTGAAGTTGAACGGGCGAGATGCCAAGCTCAGAAAGACGTGCATTGTTGTATTCAATAAATACGCGTTCTTCTTGATCGCCATAGATATCTACTTTTGCGACTTCACTTTGACGTAACAGCTCATCACGGACGTCATCGGCGACGTCTTTAATCTCACGATAGGTAAAGCCGTCGCCTGTCACAGTTAGGACAACCCCAAAGACATCGCCAAATTCATCGTTCACGAAGGGGCCTCGTACACCGTCAGGTAAGTCCCCTGCCGCTTTATCGACCTTCCGTCGTAGGTTGTCCCAAATTGGCCGCATGTTTCTAAATTTGTCAAGAATATTGACGTAGACAAGGGACACTCCTGTCTTCGATTCGCTGCGAACGAAGTCGAGTTCAGGAATTTCTTGTATGACCTTTTCTAATTTATCTGTGACGAGTTGCTCGACACGCTCTGGACTTGCGCCGGGGAAATAGGTCATGACAAGGGCTGTGCGAATAATAAACCCTGGATCTTCGTCTCGTGGAAGGTTTTGGTAGGCGGACGTTCCAGCCAGGAAAATGATGAGGAGAGTAATCGCCGTGATGCGATTATTCTCAATCGCGAATTTGGTGAGGTTCATGTTTGAGAAGATTGAGTCGTCATGAGACGTACTTTTTGGCCTTCACGGAGTCGGCGAACGCCTGCTGTGGCAATGCGCGTGCCGTCAGAGAGTCCATCTATAATTTCCAACCCCTCGGCGCTCAGTTCTCCCACGGTCACTGGAGTTCGCTTTACGATGCCAATGCCATTTTCCAGTTCTTCGACGATATAGACGTAGCGGCCATCAGGATCTTCGCCTACTGCCACAGGAGGAACGAGGATACGCGGTTTTCCATTTCCAGCTTCAAATCGAAACGTGACTTCAGCTGCGAGGCCAGATCGAAAGCCAGGAACCGCCTGTTGCAATTGGACCGTGACAGGAAAAGTGGTGGCTGTTTGCCCAGAAGCCACACTGACTTTTGTCACAATGGCAGGAAATTGAATGCCAGGAATAGAGTCGAATGTGGTCGTGACCTTACTGCCACGTGTAACGCGTGCGATGAAGACTTCTGGAACGCCGACAGCCACTTCAAGGCGAGAGCCACAAACGACTTCGATAATCGTTTCACCAGCTTGAATATTTTCGTTCACCTCAACAGGAGCCGATGCCACAAAGCAGGCCGCGGGTGCTTGAAGTCGGGTATAACCCAATTTGAGTCGGGCGAGTTCCAGTTCTTTCGTATTGGAAGATACATCAGCACGAGAGGATTCCGCGGAGGCACGAGCTTGGTCTAGGTCGTTACGCGATGCATTGCGATTTTCATACAAGGCCCGAACTCTTGCGTAGTCTGCGGCTGCGCTACGTGCGGCTGCATTGGCTCGAGTCAGGGCCGCTTGCGCACGCTGAACTTGTAAATCATAGTCCCGTGGATCGATGGTTGCGACAACCTGTCCCTGTTTGAGCTTATCGCCTACTTTGACGGAAAGACGGTTAACGGTTCCCGATATTTTAAAGCTGAGTTTTGCCTCCAGTCCAGCTCGGGCCTTTCCTGAAAAGGTGCGGGTTTGATTGCTGCCTGATAGGGACACGGTTTCGGAGCGGATGGGGCGAAGAATTTCTTGGACTTCTGGAGGATCCTGTGCTTGGCAGGCAAAAAGTATCCCAGGAGTGAAACAACAAAGAAGTAGTAGAAAGAAATGGTGTCTCGTACAGGGTTGTTCTAGTTTTTTTGGGCGTAGGTTATGCGTTGGTAGCTTAGTCATTGGCTTATCATATTGAATTTGACCACTTTAGGTGTTCGTAAAAAAGGAAGCTTCCACACGATAGACGAAATTCTGGCTCCAATTGATGTTCAAATTATATATGATTATTTGACACATGTTGGATACGATGATTACAGGTGTGGGCGGCAAAGAGGAAGCTCGCACACGTTAGCTGGAATGCTCCTATCCGATCGAAAGATACTTTATAAATGAACATCTACTTTCCCATTGAATGCACTTATTACAGGTGTGCGAGTCAAAAAGGTCCTCTGACTATTTCTTTACTCAAATCAACTCCAGCTTTCGCAAAGAATGCATCGACTCGCCGAACCCAGTCGGCTTGGTCTTCTTTATACAAAAAGTATGCAAATTGTCCAGCCGCTCGCTCAATGTTAATGAGGTCAATTAAGAAATCGTAGACAGCATTTGCCGCATTCAATTTTGCGGTTAATGCTGCATTTTGAGAATCCAGTAATTTGATGATATCCACGGCTCCTCGAGAATATTGATCAATGACCAAATCAAGGTTCTTTCGAGATGCTTCTGCTGCTTCACGGGTCAGCCGAATGGCTGGAGAAGAGGCTCCAGCTTGGAGCATGGCCGATCGAATGCGTTCTTCAATTCTTCCAACCGTCGCTTCTCGTTGCAATTGGAGTTGTCGGAGGGTTTCTAAGGCTTTACTGTTTTGGGCATCTTTTGCCCCTCCTGAAAATAGTGGAAAAGAAAGTCCCAGTTGAAGATTCCAGGTTGTTCGGTCTTGGAGCGTACTGCCAGGAGCGGCATCTTGCCCCGCTCCACCTTGTCCGATGCGTTGACTGACGTCACTTTCTAGAGAAAGATCAGGTGCCCAAAAATTTCGATCTGCGTTTAGTAATCTTCGTTTTTGTGCAGCAATTTGTGCATCAATTTGATGGAGTTCTGGGGCGAGCCGTAAGCTCTCTTGCGCTTCGAAGTCTCGAAAAATCTTAAAGTTTCGAGGATTATTGATATAGGCAAAGATTCGTCCCTTATGTGGGAACAGGAGGGGGTCATTGAGGCTCGCCTCGGCTGTCATGAATGATTCTTCAAGAGGACGATGGAGAATTCGATTGAGCGTGACCTCAGCCTGTTGTCGCTGAGCTTGTGCATTTAAGACCTCGATACGGCCATTGGCAATTTCACTTTCCCAACGATAGACCTCATCACGGGCTGCCGACCCAATTGATTCTCGAATACGTGCTAATTCAAGGTTTGATCCTGTGAGCTCAAGATTATCTTTCTGAATCTGCTCGACAGTTTTTGTACGAAGGACATTTAAGTATGTCACGGCAGTTTCTTGTGCGGTGTCGAGTTCGACTTCTCGACGTTCAGCTACTCGTGAATCTTGGCTGCGTTGTTCTACTGTGTAATCGGTCCAGGCTTTGTCCGAATAGAGCAATTGCTTAAGCCCTCCTGTGGCAAACGCGGCTTTTTCTGGGTTGTTGCCAAAACTTCCTTCAGCTCGATCTCGATCAAGCATGCGCGCGGAACTGCCAATATCCACGCGAGGCAAGAGTGCAGAACGAGCATTTTGAACATCTCCCAAGCCAGCTGCGACCTTGCGATCTGCAGCCGCAAGGTCGAGATTGACCATGACGGCTTCTCGCATTGCTGTATAAAGGGATAATTGGCGGGAAGAGAGTTGTGGTTTCTCGTTCAGCAATTCGGCTTCCGACAGCACTCGAAAACTTGGCCACGTATCAATGGCTCTTGCGGTGGCCATATTAATCGTAAGCCGTTGGCCTTCAGAAAACGCCACTTCGAGTTCCCCTGCATCTTCGCCAAGGAGTATGCGATGGACGTTGAGTGCCACGCGTCTTGACAGTCGCTCAGAGTCTGTATCGAGAGCTGCGCTCGCCAAAATGCCTCGCTCCACCTCTTGGCGGCCAACAAGCGAAAAACTTGGTAGGCGACGTTTGATTAACTGGGCGACTAGTCGGTCGAATTCTTCTGAGGAAAGTCTAAACAACGGAGTCACAAACACGGCTTCGGTATCCGTGGGCAATTGAGATAAAGCCTTTTCTGTCGATGAATCGATGGTCACGATCGATATGGTGATCTCATTCTCTAGTGCAGCCTTTTCCACCTTTTCTCTTATTAAGGGAAAGGCCCCAACAATTGAGCTCTCGGCTAAGAGGGCCAGTTTGCGAATGGGAACAATTTCTAAGAAGCGCTTGAGATCGCGCTCAAAGCTTTTGAAGGAGGACAGATAATTCAGGTTAGGGACCCCACTTCGCCCATTGTCTATGGGAAGCCCCTGGAGCACAGCATCGATCACAAAAGGCCCAATCACGGGCTTTGGAAGTTGAGCCACTTGTGCGGCCTCATGCGTGGCGATAACTCCAAGTGCCAGGACCAGATCCACCTGAGGACTGGCTATGAGAAAGTCGAGAGCTTTTCTGACGCCTTTGACTGACCAGTTACCATGAACAAGAAATGGTTTAGGAAATCGCACATCAAATTCTCCATGGGTGAGTTCTCGTATGGCTTTTCGAAATAATTTCTCAGTGATCATTCGGCCGATACCTCTCCCTTGTGGAGGGCCGTCTAAGACAATGCCAATATTGACGATAGGCAACGGATTGGCGGCTTGAGCGGGATAGGTTCCTGGGACTGTCTCGTTCACCAGTAGAAGGAGGAAAAGAAAAACGGCGAGAAAACGTCTAGAGTTTAACATTGAAATTACTTCGCAGTCAGCGTCAAGATAATTCGGAGACGCTCATTGCGTTGAAAGGCTTCATGCAGAATTTGTAATAGTAAAATACACTAACATAATTTTCTGAAATTGTTGAGAGTAATGCGGATAAGAAGAACATGATCTCGCAGGCCTATGAACGTGAATTTTGTGTCTGAAACTTCGAAGGTAGTTTTTGTCAGAGGAGGGCGAACGACACGAAGCGTTTTCAGAAGTCTGGTCATTGGTAGTTTATTAAATGTAAATGTGATCTTTGGTCATTCATCACCACATGAGTAACTAACTTTCATTGTCTTGATATCTTACCTCCGGCATGCTCCAAGATGGTGGCTTCAGACATAGGATGAAAGCAATACCAGATCCTGACATTATTGGGAAGACGATGTTTGCCTTCCAAATGTCCAATGAATTGGAAAGTCCTCCCATATCATGATGACCATATTTCCAATTGCAGATTCGTGCACCTCCCGCTCAAGCATATAACGTCAGATTCAAACTTTTCTTTGTGAAGGCTAATCCCGGATTTGAAGTCGGGTGAAACTTTAAATCACACCATTCTCTCGCAAGACCCCTTTCGAGACCTTGGCCCCTGGAATATCATGGATGCCAAGGTGAGTATTTGCGTAAGTATAATATACGAAATAGTTTATTTGAATGTATGACATGCATTGTATGAGAAATGTGTTCGGCAACTTGAGTAAGTAATGTAAGTATCCTTTAAAACTTAGTGCATTATGGTATTTATTAATTTTTTGAATAGAACAGCAAATATCTGTAACGAAAGTAGAGCCCTGCTGACTACACATCATAATGTATACAGATCGGTATATATTAGTTTGAAGTGAATACTCAAACAAGCTGTCGTCCTACACTTAAACTTAGGGGGTCTACAATGGATTGGATCACACTTCAAGAAGATTACTTCCTCCTATTTCTTACTCTCAGTAGCTTGGGCTTTGGAGGGTTCTTTGTGGGAATTCTGCTCGGCTATGGATGGATT
>JBMYWX010000005.1:0-15078 GCA_049607825.1 Nitrospirales bacterium | reverse complement strand
ACCGACGCACACAACATATTCCACGATGCATTCTCATGTGACTAAGCGACCCCGAATTCAGAGAACTATGGTTGTTGCACGGAGGATGGTCAACGTTCCAAAACGTATGGTTGGTCAGAGTATGTGGCAGAAGTCTCATGGCTATGCATGAGTGAGGATGGGAATATTTCTCCCATGAAATCGTGGAGCAACGCAATTACCCTGACAAATTTTCGTATCACACCAAACTTTGGGGGGCTATAATGGATGGTTATAATGATTTAGGGTATCCCTTCTATCTGGCAACTCTTCTGGTTATGGCGGTGAGTCTTTTCTTTGCGCTGCACTTAAGAGAATGGATCGAGTTGAAGCCACCAGAGGATCGACGACGCTATCGAATGAGCGCTCGCTCGATGCTGATAGCGATCAGTTTTACACCTCTGTTGTTGAGTGTGGCCACGCCTTCGGCATGGGCAAAAGATCTGCCGACTCTGGCTCTTGAAGCCACATCTCCACATGATGTCATTGATTCAGAGATTGTTCAACCTGATATAACACTCACTACGGTTCCCTCCGCAATGGAGTTAGGTCTCTTCGAATCCTTATCTCACAAGACTCGTCTTTATAGACGGTTCAATAATGTTGAAATGGCTATCACGCTTGATCTAGCGCGACGAACGTCATTGACAAACCGACTCATTTCTACTCCAGTAAAAATCGATTGGCATCAGTCCAACCTCAACTTCAAAGAGAGAAGGACTGTCAGAGAAACGAAAGCTTTTATGTACATGTCTAGAAAGGTACATCCTATCAACCTTTCAAGAGCTGCCCAGGTGTTACCACAAACTTATGTTTCCCACTTAAGGTCCTTTCCTCAACCCCGTTCGAGACCAACTGTTCCGGCGTATTTCCGAGACAGTAATCAGCAAGTGCTGGCTCAGTTCCTCCATCTGAAGTCTTTGCCTCGGACACAAACTCCCCTTCTTCCATCGTCGTCCCCGTGGGACCGGGAATACATGCCATTGAGCATAGTGCTGGATGTCCACGAATTACTTGGAGCATAACCACCACACAGGACACGTATCTTCGATAGTGCTCGCCGCTGAGCCTACTCAGCCGAAGTGGCTACGAAGGCCGAGGGCCAGCTCTAACGCGCAAGCAGCAGAAAGTCACAGGCTAAGTCAGTAGAGCTTCACATTCAACACCCTCTGACAGTCTTCGTCAGAAATACCATTTTCTCAATAAACGACGACTCGCAGAATTCTATCAATTGGCTATGCCACTTCAGGATATTGATTATTGAGTTGCTATTGAGGTGACTGAGTTAGACGCTGAACTTTCTAGCTCAACATCCATTATCGCGCGATAGCGGAAATCACTAGGAGACGGGAAAGGTTTTGTTGTGAGGAAGTCTTAGTTCAACGACCCTGTAGATACTCAGTATTATGAGGCGATCGTGTCAGGCTTGAGCAAGAATCTTGAAAGTCTGACTTAGGAAGTTGTTGGGGCACTAAAATTAGTGCCATCATAATCGACTATTAGTTCCTTCTGTTTCCTATCCTTTTCGCTTTCCGACTACTGGGGTATCGAATAGATTTCCGTCTGTGGATGAAAGGCATACCAAGCAAACCAAAAGGCCTGTATCGTAGGAAGGGGCTTTCCGCTTGCATCCAAAGCTGAGGTGCTTTGTGTTTCTGCATTGAATTGTATCTTGACGCGTTGCCCGTTTATGAAATCATGAATGGGCGTTTCCGTTTTCTTGAGCTCAGAAAATGGATAAGCCTTCGTGACTTCTCCGACTTTGAGTCCCAGAACCCATGCTTTAGTAGGAAGTCGAGAGTCCTTGTGATTGACGGGAAACAGGAGGTCGGCTCGCTTCGCATACCCCAAGTAGGGATCGCGTTGATAATCACGAACGACTCCTGTTTGAGTTGACAAGACGAGGGTTGTAGGGTGAGCTTCGTGCCACTCTCCCCATGTCGTGTGGTCGAGAAAGATATGCGGCAATGTTGAGCCAGTCATGGGTCCCGCAATGGCCTCCATGGAGATTTGAGACCATAGGCTCTCAGTTTGATGGTCATACATGACCATGTCACTCTGGTACAGAAGTCCGGAAACGCCAAAAGTTAATTGCCGTTCGTTAACCATCGGATAAAACGCGATGCCTGTTCCACAGAGCGGGCAATAGGTGACGACGACCGGTTTCCCGGCAAACGAATCATTGACGA
The DNA here is from genome assembly GCA_049607825.1 of Nitrospirales bacterium. Classification (GTDB taxonomy): domain Bacteria; phylum Nitrospirota; class Nitrospiria; order Nitrospirales; family UBA8639; genus JAGQKC01. The sequence goes on along the minus strand of JBMYWX010000005.1, from coordinate 12,871 downwards.
TTTCGTGCCAATTGAGAATTTTGATGGGGTAGGCCTTAGCTTCGGTTCCTTCGACTAATCCTAGAATCCGATCTCGTTCATTTAGGTGGGTTGCATCCGCTGCTTTAATGAACACAGGTTTGAGTATTGCTGGAATTCCGTCTTTGGAAGGGCCTCCTGAGAATATTTGATCAAGAGGAACATTGTGTTTGGTGAAATCAAATTCTTGAGAGGGAGGACTGGAAAATCCAAAAATTATCAGCAGAAGTAATCCGACGCCAAGAACAGATACGTAACGAGTAAGGATGTTTTTCAGTTCGTTCATAAGATGTTGTGAAGAGAACGCAATATGGTTATTCGTCCCCGAAGTGATAGCTGAATTCAATCATATGAAAATCTACACCTCTACTTGCCCCATAGATGGTTGCATCGGACATGTGGTGAAACCGGTAGCCGGTCACGAGATTTCCAGAAAGATGGACGCTCACTCCACCATGTGCAATAAATTGGAACGGGCCTCCGATATCTTGGCGGCCGAATTTCCAGTCACTGATGAGTGCTCCTCCTGCCCCAGCATCTAATGTCAGGTTCCAATTTGTCTTGGTGAAGGCCAATCCCGGTGTGATTGTTGAGATGAATCCAAGATCTCCTGCCCCACGCAAGACTCCAGCGGAGCCGTTGAGTCTCCAGCGTGCCTGCCAACCCGATTCATATTCCCAGCCTCCAGGTAAGCCAACTATTCCGAACACATCGAATTGTTCAAAATCCTCTTTTTCGCCAGGTGGCAACCCAGCATCCTGAAAGTTCATTCCGCCTCGAATGCCAATTGCTATCACCTCAATGCCTTTAGCCCAGCTGAGTCCTGAGGGACACGTAAAAACGAACAGGATAAACACTACCAAGGTTCGTGTTGGTATTCTGTTGAAGAGTCTGCGCCAAGCCGATTCCCGAAAAAGCTTGGGTATTCTGGTTAGTTTGTTGAATGAAATTAGCATTTCCATGACACACATCTAGTAATTGTCGTGGCATAAGGTCGATTTCTTACAAGGCGAACTGCCTTTGGTATAGTCTGATGGTTAGCTGAAGTGTTACATAGGTTGTGGTGGTTGCCCCCAAGCCCCTCATGACACGCCTATCCTTGCTGACTGACGATGCCCACGTCTGTTATGCAGATTACAATTTTCATGAGACGTAGGTGTTATTCTTTATTACGATGTTAACGAGTATGGGAATTGACTTTTTACAAGAATGTCCCTACAACGCAAAATAGACTCATCAATCAGATATTGAAGACTTCAGAGGTATCAAAATTCAATGGACATAGCTCTTGAGACGCGGGTGGAATGTAGCCATCCGAGCCCAGAAACGCTTCTTGTGATACTTGTGGGAAGCTGGAAGCTGCAAGCTGGGCTACCGACATTTGCTGAGACAGAAAAAGCTATCGAGGCGAGTCCTGATCTACAGCGATTGACTTTTGATACACGGCAGGTGACCACTTGGGATAGTGGACTTGTGACATTCGTACTGAGAATTCTTGAGTACTGTTCAGCACACCAAATCGAAGTTGATCGTTCTGCACTGCCGGAAGGTGTTCAACGTCTTGTGAATCTCGCGACGGCGGTGCCTGAACGACAAGGGGCGAAGCGAACGATTTCTCAGAATCCCTGGCTTGCTCGCCTCGGAACAGGGACGATGTCAGTCCTGGATGGGGCGAGAGAAATGGTCACGTTTATTGGAGAAGCGACGCAAGCATTTCTTGCCCTGCTTATGGGGAAGGCTCGTTTTCGGAGATCCGATTTAATGTTGACCATTCAAGAATGTGGCGTCCAAGCGCTTCCTATTGTCTCACTCATTAGTTTTCTTGTTGGGTTAATTTTGGCATTTGTTGGTGCTGTGCAATTACAGCAATTTGGTGCACAGATTTATGTCGCGAACTTAGTAGGTTTGGGAATGGCACGAGAAATGGGTGCCATGATGACTGGTATTATTATGGGAGGACGAACCGGTGCCGCCTTTGCGGCGCAGTTGGGGACCATGCGGGTGAATCAAGAAATTGATGCGATGACGACATTGGGGCTGTCGCCCATGGAGTTTTTAGTTCTCCCGCGTATGCTGGCACTTTCGTTGATGATGCCCTTGCTCTGTCTCTATGCCGATCTCATGGGAATTCTTGGTGGGATGGTTGTGGGGGTATCAATGTTAGATTTGGGATTTATTCAATATTTCAATCAAACGCAGGCGACGTTGAGTCTGATGGACTTTTTTGTGGGATTGGTGAAGAGTGTGGTCTTTGGTGTGCTGGTCGCCATAGCTGGATGTCTGCGCGGGATGCAATGTGGCAATAGCTCCGCAGCGGTGGGCATTGCGGCAACGTCGGCGGTGGTCACGAGTATTGTTTTTATCGTGGTCTCGGATTCGATTCTGACGGTTATCTACGACGTGATAGGCGTCTGAGTATGGAAAAAACTTTGAATACAGAGCCGCATATCACCATTCAGAATCTCACGATGGCCTATGGGGATTTTCTGATTCAGCGCGATCTCAATTTTTCCGTCAATCGTGGAGACATCTTTATTATTATGGGTGGGAGCGGGTGTGGAAAAAGTACGCTCTTACGACATTTGGTTGGTTTGAAACGGCCAGCCAAGGGCGATGTCTGCTACGGCGGTGAGAGCTTTTGGAATATTCAACCAGAAAGCCGTGTCGGTATAATGCAGAGATTCGGAGTTCTTTTTCAAAGTGGGGCCTTGTGGAGTTCCATGACCCTAGCTGAGAATGTGGGATTACCGTTGGCTGAGTATACGAAGTTAACGCGACATGAAATTCGAGAGGTCGTATCACTCAAACTTGCCTTAGTGGGACTTGCGGGCTTTGAAGAGTTTTATCCTAATGAAATTAGTGGAGGGATGCAGAAGCGTGCAGGGCTAGCTCGGGCTATGGCTCTTGATCCAGAAATTCTGTTTTTTGATGAACCGTCTGCTGGGTTAGATCCGATTAGCTCAAGGCGGCTTGACGATTTAATTCTTGAACTTCGTGACAGTCTTGGGGCTACTATTGTGATTGTGACACATGAACTTGCCAGTATATTTGCCATTGGAACGAATTCAGTTTTCCTTGATGCAGACACAAAAACGATGTTGGCCGTAGGTTCGCCGCACATGTTGCTAAAGGAGTCCACTGAACCAAAAATTCAGACCTTTCTGACGCGAGGGGAAGGCGTGAAGCGTGAAGCGTGAAGCGTATCTCGTGGAAGAAAGAAGAGTATCTCGGAGTCCGTCGGAAGAGTCTTTTGTATTTTCTTTAGCGCTTCACGCTTCACGAACGACGCGTTACGTGCATTTCTTGGAGAATTATGAGTAAACAATCAAATCCAACACTCATCGGGGCATTTGTCATTGGCGCACTCGTGTTGGTGATCATTGGCGTCGTGGTGTTTGGGAGTGGAAAGTTTTTTAAAAACCAGCTGATTTATGTTCTCTATTTTGACGACAATCTCAAAGGGTTAAATGTGGGCGCTCCGGTGACATTTCGTGGCACGACGATTGGGTCGGTGACAGAAATTAGGGTGGTGGTGGATGCTCAGGGTCAATCAATCCGCATCCCGGTATTTATTGCTTTGGATGAGGGTAAGGTTCATGTTGTAAATACCGGGCCTGGCACAATCATGGATAAAATTGATGAAGAGAAAGATCGACAGTTTATCCAGAAGATGATTGAAGATCGAGGGATGCGGGCGCAGTTGCAAACGCAAAGTTTAGTGACGGGGCAATTGTTAGTGCAGATGGATTTCTTTCCTGACAGTCCTATCAAGCTCCATACAGGGCTTGGGGATTCCTATCCAGAATTTCCGACAACCTCTTCGAGTTTTAGCCAATTGGCGCACAAACTTGAAGATATTCCTTTCAAAGACCTTGTGAATGCTGCTTTACGGGCAATCCAGGGTTTTGATCAACTCATTCATTCGCCTGAGGTGAAAGGTCTTGGTGCTGAGGCACGAGTCCTTCTGAAAGACTTGCGCGCATTGACACAAGACATGAAGCGAGAATTAGGTCCGCTTGTGTCAGATGTCGATGATACGATTCGGGATACTCAAGACTTGGTTCGTCATATTGACGGTGAAGTGACTCCACTGAGTTCGAGTTTGAAAGATATGGCCGATTCGGCACGACTGAGTCTCAAGCAAACGAATCAAACGCTTTCAACGATTAAAGGGGTGGCGGGAAAGAGTGCGGCACTACCTTATCAGCTGACACAAACGCTCAAAGAATTCTCTTCGGCTTCACGAGCTATTCGAACACTTGCAGAATATTTAGAGCGTCATCCTGAAGCGCTCATACAGGGGAAGGATGATTAATGTATAGACTTCGACGTGGTTTACGAAATTGGGGATTGGGTTTGTGTGGGTTTGCCTTCATTCTAGGGTGTGGCAGTACCTCTCCTGTACAGTACTACCAATTGAGTGCAATGCCCAATTCAGTTACTGAAGAGACGTCCCCTCGAGCAGAGAAAGGAACTGTGGTGGGCATTGGGCCAATAGATATTCCCTCCTATGTGGACCGAGCTCATCTCGTCATTCGTACCGATATATCCCAACTTGAGGTTTTAGAGTCGGATCGATGGGCGGAACCCTTGCAGAAGAATTTAGCAAGAGTGTTGATTGACAATCTTTCTCAAGAATTAGCAAGTCACGGTATCAACGTTTTGCGGTGGGACGAAGGTCTTCCTAACGATTACCGTGTACGGGTGGAATTCACGCAGTTTGATATTTTAAAAACTGGCGAAGTGTCCCTAGTTGCTCGTTGGATAATTTTTGGGAAAGATGGGCAGGAAGCACTCATCATTAAGACCTCTCGATTTCACACTTCTAGCGTTCCTGGGGATTATCGTTCTCTGGTTTCTGAAATGAGTCGCCACGTAGAATCACTCAGCCAAGAAATTGCGAATGCCCTATCTGCTACTTTTTAAAAGTTGCACAATACGCCATTTTTTACGGTGCGCTGATGCTACACTTTGATTGGTTAAATAAGGAGAGGTCCTATGAGCAAACTCATCTTCATTCTGATCTTGTTCCCTGTCGTTGGATATGCCCAAAGTCACCAAGGTATGCCGCCCAATATGGCCATGGATCAGGAGCGCATGCAACACATGCAAAGAGGTCTCCAGCAGATGGATATGAAGCAGCTAGATAAAGCCGCTGCCTGCATGGAAAAGCTGGATCTTTCTCTGATGGATGGCTTGGAAAAAGAAGGGGAAAAGATGGAAGCCGAAATTGGAGCCCTCTGTCAATCAGGGAAGCGTCAAGAAGCTCAGAATCGAGCCATGAAGTATGCCACAGAAATGATGGGCCGACCTGAAATGAAGAAGATGCAGGAATGCAGTAAAATGGTTGCTGGCATGATGCCTAAAATGCCCTATAAGAAATATGAAGAAATGGGCAAGAATCAGCATGTGTGTGATGACTACTAATAGGTCACGAAGCATTGACCTTGCCGAGAGATTCGGTGAGGGAAGCAGATAGATATACGCAAATCGCTTGGTGGAATATTGGAAGACTCTCGATCGTTTCAGTTTAGTCGTATCGTACCTATTTCGTACAATCACCCATACCGTGCCTGCAAACAAGAAACTGACTGTGCTTTATTTCTCTTTTTCTTAATGTGTAACACTTGTCTTTCCCATTACGTACAATTTCCCTAGACGCTCCTATGCCACACGGTAAGGGCGGGCCAGAAAACCCACCAATCGTGCACCGATCTTTTCCTCTTGACCTCCCTGACGATGTTTCATCTCTCACGTTGTAGCGGCCTGGCGATTTACAGGGAGTGTAGGATTTATAATCCCTAATGGGCTTCTTCGACTTGACCCACCGCCAACATTCAATGATGTTACCACTATTGGATTTCGTGATATGAACCTCGTATGGCTTGGGGCAGATAACTCGCTGAACATTATCCGCCCATGCTGTAGGTCCCATAAAAAATGAGGCGACAAAAATCAAAAACAACACACGAATAATAGTTTTATTGAACTTCATCGTAATCATCCTTCTAAACTTCAAACTATTCCGCACACTCAACCTATGATAGCTGCTATCCCCAGACGTTGGGCCATGCTATCACCGAGGAGTTTGGTGGGTCTACCTATTCTGTAATTGAGGGAAGGGCATAGGTGAGGGGTAATTTTTTATTCAATAAGTATATGAAGATTGAATTATCGACATTTTGAGGTAGGAAAGTTTTTGAAAGCCAAAGGTCACAAGGGGTTAGCCGTAAGTCCCAAATCCTTCGCAGAAATTCGAAGCGCTCCTGCAGCAGACATTTCTTGAAGGGCTTGTTCTGAATCATTCGGATTGAGGTTGACTCCCCATATCCCATCTTCTAGCACGACCACACGTAATCCAAGTTTGATCCCATCCAACGCGGTTTGTTTAATCCAATGTTCTGTGGCCAGTCCAACGATATACACAGTGGTGGTATTTCTATCTTCCAGGTAATCGGCGAGGGATGTCCCATCAAACCCTGAATGTACTTCTTTTTTGGGATTCGTTGCTCCTGAAATGATCAAGCTCCCAGTTGGAAGGTGCAGGTTCGCATGAAATTGCGCTCCTCGAGAACCTTGTACGCAATGAGGTGGCCATGGACCATCTTGCTCCGCAAAGGAGCAATGGTTTTGTGGGTGCCAATCGCGTGTGGCCATGATGGCGGCTTGTTGATGTTGAAAAAATCCGATGTATTGATTGACTTGAGGAAGGATACGGTCTCCGTCTTTCACTGGTAGCGATCCACCAGGGAAAAAATCATTTTGCAAGTGAACAAGAATAAGCGCTGATTGTTTATCTGGTTGCAGATCTCCTGAAGAAGGCTTCGCAAGGTCCGCGGTTTTTTTTACCAGTTTCATTGGGTCACGCCACGATTTCCGTCCCAATGCCTTTGTCGGTAAATATTTCTAACAGAATGGCATGAGGCGTTCGACCGTCAATGATATGGGCTTTGTGGACTCCACCATCTAATGCCGTGAGACAGGCATGGACTTTCGGCAACATGCCGGCGTTGATCACCTTTTTTTTGACCATACGTTCGGTATCTTTTCTTGATAGGGTGGGCACGTGGTGGTTCTCTGCATCACGAATGCCTTTGACGTCACTGAGCACTAATAACTTTTCGGCACGCAGGGCACCAGCTACGCTGCCTGCGACAAGGTCAGCATTAATGTTATGGGTCTTGCCTTTTTTATCGACACCTATGGGTGCAATGACTGGAATGAAATTTTCTTCTTGAAGTTTTCGGATGAGTCGATCATCGACTTTGTCCACTTCCCCAACTAATCCATAGTCATGATCTTTGGGCGTGTCAGTTCCACCGGAGAGTTTGTTGACCAAAGCTTTTGCGTTAAATGGTTTCGTGAGAAACAGTCGTCCATCTTTCCCGGTGAGCCCAACGGCCTTCCCTCCATGTTGATTGAGCATGCTCACAATTTCTTTGTTAATTTTCCCACCAAGGACCATTTCAACCACATCCATCGTGGCTTGGTCAGTAACGCGAACGCCATTCACAAAGTTCGGTTTAATGCCAAGCTTATCAAGCATGGTATTAATTTGTGGCCCTCCTCCATGGATGACGACCGGATTCAATCCGACATATTTTAAGAGGACGACATCTTCAGCAAATCCTTCTTTGAGACTATCGTCGGTCATTGCTGCGCCACCATACTTAATCACAATCGTTTTGCCTGCAAAGGTGCGAATGTACGGAAGCGCTTCAACAAGAATGTCTGCTTTTTTAATCAGCTTATCCATATAACTTTGCTACACAAGCCCTGAAATGATAGTTGCATCAATCGATGCGGATTCTCCACAGAAAGTCATGGGTTTATAGAATGAAACGACTTAAGTCTTGATCTTTGACGACATCCTGAAGATGTTTCTTGACATAGGCCGCATCGACAACCACTTTCTTGTCGGTGAGTTCTTGGGCTTCAAACGAGACTTCTTCTAACATTCGTTCAACGATGGTGAATAGTCTTCGTGCTCCAATGTTTTCGGTTCGATCATTGACCTCCACGGCTGTGGCTGCGATCTCTTGAATGCCATCATCGGTAAAATCAAGCGCGACACCCTCAGTTACAAGTAAGGCTTGGTATTGTTTGACCAGTGCATTTTTTGGCTCGGTCAATATGCGAATCAGATCTTCTTTCGTCAGGGCCTCGAGTTCAACGCGAATCGGAAAGCGTCCTTGCAGCTCTGGAATAAGATCTGATGGCTTTGACACATGAAACGCGCCTGCTGCGACAAACAGGATATGGTCTGTACGAACAGGACCATATTTGGTGTTAACGGTTGATCCTTCGACGATAGGGAGTAAATCGCGCTGCACGCCTTCTCGCGAAATATCAGGGCCGGTGCTTTTTTCACGTCCAGCAATCTTGTCGATCTCATCCAAGAAGACAATGCCGGATTGCTCCGTTTTCTCGATGGCTTCTTTAGTCACTTCATCCATGTCAATCAGTTTTTGAGCTTCTTCTTGGGCAAGGACCTTCATGGCTTCTGCCACTTTCATCCGGCGATTTTTACTCTTCCCTGGCATAAGACCGCCCAACATATCACGCAAATTATTTTCTAAATCTTCCATGCCTCCAACATTCGAGATAATGCCGACGGGAAGTCCTCGTTCTTTGACTTCTAGTTCAACGTGTCGATTCTCAAGTTTCCCTTCCCTCAATTGCTTGCGAAGTTTCTGACGGGTATCGTCAGCCGTGTCATATTTTTCTGGTTGTTCTTGGTCCGCGTCTTTTTGCTGCTGAGTCGATGATGGAGATGATGTTGGTGGAAGGAGGAGGTCCAGAATTCGCTCCTCTGCCAGATCCTCGGCTTTCTTTTCCACTTGTTCTAGGTAACGAGTCTTGACCATGTTGACGGACAATTCAGTTAAGTCACGGATGAGTGACTCGACATCCCGGCCCACGTACCCCACTTCCGTGAACTTCGAAGCCTCAATTTTAATAAAAGGTGCGTCATCAAGCTTAGCGAGACGACGGGAAATTTCGGTTTTTCCCACGCCTGTGGGACCAATCATGATGATGTTTTTTGGGTAAATTTCTTCTCGTAATTCTGGGCTCAACTGTTGACGGCGCCACCGATTTCTGAGTGCGATTGCCACCATGCGTTTGGCGTCACGCTGTCCAATAATATATCGGTCAAGTTCGTCAACAATTTGTCTTGGTGTGAGGCCATCAAGTCGGCTTGGAGTCTGTGGTGTTTGTTGATCCATAATCTTAGCTTGGCAACTCCTCAATCATGATATGGTGGTTCGTATAGATGTCAATGGCTGCAGCAATGCCCATTGCCTGTTCAACGATAGGCTTGGGTTCAAGGGAGGTCTGCGCAATAAGTGCTCGTGCGGCCGCTAACGCATAAGAGCCTCCCGAGCCAATCGCCATGATACCATCTTCAGGTTCAACAACATCACCTGTGCCAGAAATAATAAAAGAATGGTCTCGATTGGCCACTGTGAGTAAGGCTTCTAATCGTCGAAGTACGCGATCTGTTCGCCAGTCTTTTGCTAATTCAACGGCAGCTCGCGTGAGATTGCCTCGAAATTCTTCCAACTTGGCATCAAACTTTTCAAAGAGCGTGAATGCATCGGCTGTAGCTCCAGCAAACCCAGCCAGGACTTCGTTATTATGCATTTTTCGCAATTTTTTGGCGTTGGCTTTCATGATGGTGGTTCCGACCGTGACTTGCCCATCACACCCCATGGCGACATGTTGATCTTTTCGAACACAAAGAATCGTGGTTGATCGAATTTTGATGGTCATTGGTATTCCTGTTTACAGTGATTTCCACTCAATGCTTTTTCTTTATTGTCTACTTTTTATTTCTCACATATTCCGTTGAGCCCGAGGGTGAGCTTGATCATATACTTCCATTAAGCGATCGGTTGCGACATGGGTGTATTTTTGCGTGGTGGCAAGTGACTCATGGCCTAATAGTTCTTGTATAACTCGTAAATCAGCGCCTTCATCGAGTAGATGAGTGGCGAATGAATGGCGAAGCATATGTGGTGCGACAGCCCCATTGGGGAGTCGTTGGGAAAATTTTTTCACAATTCTTTCCACACTTCGAGTTGTTAAGCGCCCTCCGCGAAGGTTTCTAAACAGAGGATTGTCCACGTCCATTCTCTGTGCTACGCCTTCCTTTTCACGTTGGGCCTTTACCTTTTCAATCCATTGATCATGATAAGCTTGAATTGCTTCTATGGCCACTTCACCAACCGGAACAATTCTTTCCTTTTTTCCTTTTCCTTGTACTCGAGCGATCCCAGATTGAAGATCAATGTCATCCCAATCTAATCCGACTAACTCGCTCACGCGAGCCCCTGTGGAATAGAGCGTTTCGAGAATGGCACGGTCTCTTGCTGCCGAAAGGCATGTCCCTTCAGGAGCATCCATCAGTGTCGAGGCCTCATCTTTGGTGAGGACCTTGGGTAATTGCTGGCTTTGCCGAGGGGATCGGATTTGTGCTGCTGGGTTGGTTTCTGCCCGACCCTCAGAAATCAAGAAACGGTAAAAACTCTTAAGCGTAGCTAATTTTCTTGCCAGCGATGATTTTTTTTCTTTTTTGTTATCCAACCATCTCAGGTAGCTTCGAATGGTCAAGGTCTCAACCGATGCAGGAGAAGGACCTGGTTTTGGTGGTGAGGATAATGACTTGATGAATGATGAAAATTGGCACAAATCAGAATGATAACTGCGAATAGTCTCCTGAGAAGCCCCTCGCTCAATATCTAGATATGTCACGAAAGCCCTGATTGATTCATCCATTCGAGGAATTCTTCTCCAGCGCGTTGTTGTATCTTCTTCCGCTTTTCTTGTTTATCTCGAATCTGTACTGGGAGTGGGGGGAAGAGTCCAAAATTGGTATTAATAGGCTGAAAGTACTTAGAGTCGGATGTGGTGATGTAATTGAGTAGCGCGCCATGGGCTGTTGTCTCTGGCGGAATAAGAATGGGCTGCCCTGCTAAAGCCTTGGCCGCATTAATTCCTGCTAACCCTCCACTCGCTGCGGCTTCAACGTAGCCTTCTACACCAATAAGTTGTCCAGCAAAAAAAGTGTGTTCTTGTGTTTTCAGTTGGAGCGTATTTTTCAGGAGGTCTGGCGAATTGATGAATGTGTTGCGGTGAATGCTTCCACATCGCAGAAACTCGGCTTCTTCGAGACCAGGAATCATGCGAAAAATTTTTTTCTGTTCCGGATAAGTAAGTTTTGTTTGAAACCCCACCATATTATAACAAGAGCCATGGATATTTTCTGGGCGTAGTTGTAATACGGCATATGGTCGTTTCCCAGTTTTTGGGTCAATCAAGCCCACAGGTTTGAGCGGTCCGAATAATAGCGTTTGTTTTCCACGTTCAGCCATGACTTCAATGGGGAGGCAGCCTTCAAAGTAAGGAATCTTTTCAAATTCCTTGGACTCCACGCGATCAGCTTGGGTTAAAGCATCATAAAATCCATCATAGGTTTCACGGTCCATTGGACAATTGAGGTAGTCAGCGGAACCCTTATCATAGCGAGAGGCGAGAAAAACTTTTGCCATATTGATGGAGTCTGTATCGATAATAGGAGCAATGGCGTCAAAGAAGTACAAATTTTTAGAATGGGTCAGTTCACTGATCGAATTAGATAAATTGTTTGACGTGAGTGGTCCAGTTGAGACAATGCTAAAAGTATCTTCCGGAATATCTTTAATTTCCTCTCGCAAAATTCGGACATTAGGGTGGCTTTCTAAGGCCTGAGTGACTCCTAAGGCAAATTGGTCTCGATCAACAGCAAGGGCCGATCCTGCGGGAACTCGAGCTTCATCGGCCATGCGAATAATGAGCGAATTCAGTCTACGCATTTCGTCTTTTAAGATACCTGGAGCACTCAATGAATCATTGGATCCAAGGGAATTTGAGCAGACAATTTCTGCAAGGTAGTCAGTCTTATGGGCGGCAGTTTCTTCTTTGGGTCGCATTTCATAGAGGGTGACTTTGGCTCCTTGATTGGCTGCCTGCCAGGCTGCTTCAGATCCTGCTAAACCACCACCGATGATGGCAATATCATCTCGCATCATTGCACCATATTATGTATCAATAACTATGAATAAAAAGGAATGAATTCTATGAGCCCTGTGAAAAACCTGTCAACCGCGGATTTGTTCGGTAATGGAACTGATAGATTGAATAACATGCTCGTGACAAGCTCCATTGGTTGCGACAAGACCTTTCATGTTTTTTAGGGTATCATAACCATACAGGATTGGTTCTCCATAGATATTAGTAAACTGTCCGCCCGCACCTCGAATAATAGCTTCAGGTGCACAGGCGTCCCATAAACTGGTAAACGGGCCAGGTTCGAGGTACACATCTGCATCACGTCTAGCTATGGAACCAATTTTTAAGCCTACGCTTCCACAGGGAAATTCTTTGGATATTCCGATATGCTCCTTGATCATATCGATTTTGGGGTTTCGGTGAGAACGAGACACAATCAAGGTCAGGGATTCCGAAGGTTGAAGCGTGGAGACTTTGAGTCGTGTTCGACCAGAGGCTGTTTCCATATAAGAGTCCTGGTCGGTTAGTCCAGCAAACAGCATGTCTTGATCTGGTCGATAGACGACTCCTAGTTTAGCTTGGCCATCAATGGCAAGGCCGATCATAACTGAAAATTCTCCATTTTTATTAATGAATTCTTTTGTTCCATCTAACGGGTCTACGTACCAGACCTTACCCGTATGTGAAAGGTTTGCTGGGGGCGCACTTTCTTCTGCCACGATGTCATCTTGAGGAAACTGTTTGCGTAATCCCTCTACGATAAGAGTATTGGCGAGCTTGTCTGCCTCGGTGACCGGATCTG
>JBMYWX010000004.1:2025-33271 GCA_049607825.1 Nitrospirales bacterium | reverse complement strand
GGCAGAAGTCGGGACTGCTACACTGACAGCATCTACAACGGATAATAAATGTGCTATCTCTGGAAAATAAGTGGTCTGATATTGCATCGCAATCGATTGCCCTCTAGCCTCATCAAGGTCTGAGACTCCCACAAGCGATGCCTCGGAAAGAGTAGAATAGATTCGTGCATGATGTTGACCGAGATGCCCAACGCCAATCACTCCTACCTTCAATTGACTCATAGCAATTTAATCGCCGTACAATGAAAAGAGTGAACCGTTAGGAGCAGAATCAGCAAGGGAGATTGATTCCACAATTCTGAAAAGAGTATCACGCCAGAGAAGAAGGGTCACTCGATGAAGTGACCCCAACCACAGCCACGTTATGAGCATTCGCTTGTTTGAGAACCATCTCTCGATCAAGCATAACGGTACGACCAGCCTCCAATGCTAACACCGCCGCATTAACGTCAATCATCTGTTCAAGAGAGGTTGGCCCAATAGCGGGAAGGTCAAAACGTAAATCTTGAGTCGGCTTACAACGCTTGACCACCACGGCACCGTTCTGCGCCAAACGACCACCTCGGCGGATCGTTTCGTCTGTGCCTTCAGCAGCCTCAACCGCAATCACGGCTCGATTCTTCACCACAATACATTGACCAATGTCTAACTGACCAATGTCATGAGCAATATTCCATGCAAACCATATGTCTTCCCATTCCTTTTTTGTCGGAGATCTCTTTGTTAAGGTGCCTTCTGAGACCAGAATATCATCTAAGCCAAAGGTTGACTCCAAGATCCGGATTCCCTCACTCTCAAGTTCTGCGGCAATCCCACGTAAGATTCCATCATCATTCCAGTTTGGTAATCGACCAAACATGGTGAGAGCTCGTAGATCTGGCCTCAGGGTTGTGAATGCATGAACTTTTTTAATTCCCCCAAGCATGACCGTTTGGGCCACTTGGTCTTTTTTGAAAGCATTGATGATTTTATTGAGTTGCCCGATCTTGACCCAGTGGATTCGATCAACGGATTGCTCAAGATCTGGAGTCGTCTCTCCCACATGAGCTACGGCAGAAATGAAGTAGCCTAAGCGACGAGCGTTTTCAGCAAAAATAATAGGGAATCGTCCACTGCCTGCAATAAGTCCTATCCGTTCCTTGAGAGGAGTTTTCATACTGTTCTATTCATGAACATCCTCAATCTTCTATACGCCGCTTTGGGGTAGCTCGTTCTCCATCATGACCACGTTTGCCTCCATGGCTCACACCTCGTCTGGAACTCTCAATAAACGTCACCAATTTCAAGACATCTTGGCTATGTTCATATTGCGACCGTACGATTTTGGTTGCTTCACTCAATCGATACTGCTGTCTGAATAATAAACGGTAGGCTTCCTTGAGGATTGTAATCCGCTGCGACCCAAATTTATGACGTCGCAATCCAATAGAATTAATACCGTACAGTCGAGCAGGATAGGCCCCAGAGGCTCGCATAAACGGAGGGACATCTTGAGGCACAGCCGAACAACCTCCAACCATGGCATGTTCTCCAATTCGAACATATTGGTGAATTCCAACCAATCCCCCAATAACAGCATGATCACCAATAGCAATATGCCCAGCTAATGTTGCGGCATTGGCCATGACAATATGATTGCCAAGTTCGCAATCATGCGCCACATGCACGTAAGCCATGAAAAAGTTGTGATGCCCGATACTGGTTACTCCCCCGCCAAAGCTCGTCGCTCGATTCACAGTCACATATTCCCGAAATATATTGTCATCACCGATCACAACCTTCGTCGGCTCATCTTGATATTGAAGGTGTTGGGGAGGAGATCCGATTGACGAATAGGGAAAGAATTTACACCGTTGCCCGATTTCCGTATGACCTTCTACACACACATGCGAAACGAGTTCTGAGCCTCGCTTAACCCGCACATGTTCCCCGACGACACAATAGGGGCCGATGACCACATCTTCTTCAATCTCAGCTTTTGGATGAATGATAGCAGTTTGATGAATATTCACAAACTCTAACCCTCGATAATAAAGAGACGCTTAAATGGTTATCATTTAAGTCGTTGAGTCATTCGTCACCATCGCTGTCATTTCAGCTTCACACACAACCTGTGAATCGACAGATGTTCTACCTTGCATTTTCCAAAATGACGACTTGCGTTTCAACACCTCAATCTCTACACGAAGTTGATCCCCAGGTATAACGGGCTTACGAAATTTGGCTTTGTCTACCCCAGCCAAGTAGACGATAGGGCGTCCTGGACCTTCAGCCGTCTTCAACGCTAACACCGCACCGACTTGGGCCATGACTTCAAGAATTAACACACCAGGCATGACGGGATGCCCTGGAAAATGACCAGGAAAGAATGGTTCATTGAATGAGACATTTTTTATCCCAATGACCCGTTTCCCTTCCTCAAGCTCTACAATTCTGTCGACTAATAAAAACGGGTACCGATGAGGTAAAATTTCCTGAATATTTAGGCTGCTCAATTCAATGTCAGCCATGGGTAGGCTCCTTCCTTAGAAATACGCAAAAAGAAAACTTCCAGAAAATCAATCAATTGGCGAACACAGTATACACTCATCATTTTGTGTACGTTATTCATTCACAGTAAAAAAATTATGAATCATCACGATCCATCTCTTGGATAATATCATCAGAAATGTCTAATTGGGAGCGATGGTACAGGGTCGATGTCCCATTGCCTCGTTGAATGACAATAGCAAAATTTCGGTCTTCTGCAATCTGTGAGACAACCCGTTCAACATCGGATCGAAATCCATCCATGAGATCTTTTTGTTTTTCTTGAAGCTCCCGTGACAAAGCCGCCTCTTTTTGTTGATAGTCTCTGACACGTAGTTGGAATTGCGCTTCACGTTCTTGTCTGGCCGAATCACTTAGCACACTTCCTTGATTGACCAAATTATTTCGAATCCTTTGAATCTCTTGTTGTTCAAGTTCAAGTAAGACTTGACGGTCTTTCATGAAACTATCAAAAACATCTTTCAGCTCTTTTCCATCCCGAGTTTCTTCCAAGACCCGCTGGAAATCTACAACTGCAATTAAGAGATCTTCTTTCGCTACGGTCGGCGTTGAGGTACATCCAATAAGGCTGCCATAGATCAAACAAAGCCCGAGAAAGATGTAAGGTGCGCGAGCAGAAAAAACCTCATCCATTTTACGAAATTGAAATTTCATGAACTTATCCCACTCCCAAAGTCATACGTTAAAAGACAGATCCGACTGAAAACTCAAAGACACCACTCTTTTCTCCACTCCTCGTAGACAATGGAATACCGTAGGCTGCACGTAAAGGCCCAAATGGGGAAATCCAACGTACCTCAATTCCTGTCGCCGGTCTTAAGTTACAACAAATATTCCTCGTTTTGGTCTTGGAGAACCCTTCCCCATAGTCGAAAAATATCACCCCATTTAACTTAGCCTCAGCCAATACTGGAAAAATCAGGTCAACATTAAAGAGGAGTTGCTTTGTAGCCCCCAACAAGGTACCACCAGAGGTCACTGGTCCAGCACGACCAAATTTAAAGCCCCGCACAGTGTTAATACCTCCAACAAAAAATAATTCAGATAATGGTACGTCATCCCCATTATAACCCTCAGCAACGCCAATTCTTCCTCTGGTTGCAATACGAAGATCCCAAAATGGCAGAGGGGTGTACCTGAGGGCATCAAATGCGAGAGAGTAAAAATCATTCGTTCCACCTAAGAGCTCTGTCCCAAAACTCGCGTTGATGCCAATTCTTGTTCCTTTTCGTGGGTCTAGAAAAAAATCTCGAGAATCTCGAAATAAGGCTGCTCGTAATCCCGTCGTTGTTTGCGTACCCAATTGGTTCAAAATGAGTTGAGGCGCATCCGACCTTGGATTCGAAATTCGAATCCGTTCGCCAACAAACGTAAGACTGCCAGAAATAAACTCAGAAAATGATCGGCCAAATGTCAGCGTCCCACCAGTCTTTTTTTCCTCATAAGTCAAAAAATCTGTATTGGTTTGAAAGCCATCAATTTGCATGGAGGTTAGGCCATCATACAAAGCAGGATTTCGAAAGGTGATAACCCCCAACGTTCGACGCCCTCCTACTTGTCCTCGAATTCTTCCTGTGTAGCCAAGCCCAAAAAGATTACCTTCGGTAATATCGGCAATCGCGGTAAACTGATCAAGCGTGCTGAATCCTCCTCCAATACTAAATGACCCAGTTGGCTTTTCTTTGACTTTGACTTCGAGGTCAATTTGGCCCTCGTCTATTTGCTGGGGCAGAATCTCAACGGTCTCAAAGAAGTTTAAGTTATTGAGTCGTTCGAAACTACGTTTCATCGCGACTGAATCAATCATATCGCGTTCATCAACGCGCAATTCTCGACGAATGACATTATCACGCGTTTTATTATTTCCAGTAATACGGATGGTTCGAATACGAATCAATTCACCTTCTTTAATCGTAAATACGATATCCGAACTTCGGCTTGCAGGATCAGGTTGAATGGAAGGAACCGGCTCAGCAAAGGCATAGCCCCGCTCACCGTACAAATCAGTCAAGCGCGTTACTTCTTCCCGAACTTTCGCCCTCTGAAATACCTCGCCAGGGCGAATACTCAACCCTTCTTTTAATTCCTTATCCGTAAAAATCGTATTTCCTTTAATGGTAACCCCACTCACAATATACGGCTCTCCTTCGACAATGGGAAATACGACATCAAACCACTCTTTACTGTCATCTAATTCAATAGACGGCATACCGACCTGAACATCCAAATACCCTCTATTCATGTAGGCCTCTTTTATTCGCTCGACATCATTAGGGATCTCATCTTGTTTGAGAATACCCCCATCAGTAAACCAAGACCAGGGAAGAGACCATTCCCGCGTTGCCATTCCCTCCAGTAAGTCATCTCGCCCCAAAATTGTTCGCCCCTCAAACTGCACCTGCTTAATATGCGCTTGTGGGCCCTCTTGAATAAAAAATGTCAGCCTATTGCGATTTGGCTCAACCTCTTCAATAACAGGAATGACTTGAGCGTGATAATATCCTTCCTCTTGATAGGCTTGTCGAATATTTTCCGTACTCACATTCACTTGCTCTTGATCCAAAAACACTTGACTCTGTACAGTCATCTTTTCCTTAAGCTTGTCCTCTGATAGCTCATCATTCCCATCAAAGAGGACTTCAATATTAAAGGGCTTCTCTCTCACAAAAAAGACCACATCGACCCCTTGAGGCTTTTTCTTTGTCTCTACTTGAATATCCTCAAAAAACCCCATCCCATAAATTCTGGCTATTTGCTTGCGAAGTCTCTCTTGAACAAAAGGATCCCCAACCTTCACAGTTAGCTTTGATTCAATCGCTTGAATCTCGATATGTTGATTCCCCCGTATCTCAATGGATCTGATCTTCTCATCCCCATTCGCTGCCAACACAGACCATGGCCATATGACAGAAATGAACACAATGCCTGCCATGAGAAGCCAGGCAGATCTAGTAATAGCCCGTGGCTTATCGACTCTCACTGAGTCTAATCCTTGGGAGCAATAGTCCTTCATTCAATGTTCCGTTCCCCGGCATAATGGGTTCGAGCATAATGAAAGACGCCCCAGCACCGAGCAAGTAATATGAGAGTCAATGATAAAAAAATTGGCAACAAAGACAAGAAAAGACAAGAAATGTTGACTGGCTATTTTCAACCAACGTGCAGGTAGCAATTTACAATAGTTGGTTCGGCATGATCATGAAATCACATATACTTCAAGACAAACCAATCTTAGGTAACCTGGTTCTATAAGTATACACCTGAAGTATTGTGGATTGGCTCTACCGCGGGGAATTCTACGGTTTGTTAAGACATACATAAGCTCATGAAGTATTTGAATTATATAGTCGAATGATATTTTTTGTAAAGTACAAGGGGTCACGTTTCAGCATTGTTGACTAATGATCAATTACCTTGACATTATTTTTCTCCTTCTCCTAGTATCATCACCATTATTCTCATTAGGTCTAAGGCACCCATAAAAACTTATGACGCAAGAATCTTCATCGGTAGAAGACCGATCCGAAACAGAAATCCCTACATCTCTCCCTCTCCTTCCTGTCCGCGACATCGTGGTATTTCCATACATGGTATTGCCCCTCTTCGTGGGGCGTGACGTCTCCATTAAGGCAATTGAATCGGCTTTAGCTGATAACCGAATGATCTTTCTGACCACACAAAAAACACAAGATACCGAAATACCAACACCGGAAGAACTGCATAATGTTGGCACTGTGGGTGTGATTATGCGCATGCTCAAGCTCCCAGATGAACGAATTAAAATATTAGTGCAGGGTCTGGCCAAAGCTCGAATTGTTGATTACACCCAATCTGAACCATTTTTTACCGTAAATATCCAAAAGATCGTGGATGCCCAGGCTTCTCAAACTGAGCTTGAATATGAAGCCCTCATGCGTACCACAAAAGAAGCCCTTGAACAATTAGTGAGTCTGGGCAAAGTGATCATGCCAGATGTCATGACCGTCATTGAAAACCTCGATGAGCCAGGACGTTTAGCTGACATCGTCGCTTCCAACCTAGGATTACGAGTTGAGACAACTCAGGAAGTATTAGAGATTGAAGATCCACTCTCACGCTTAACACGTGTCGGGGAAATTCTTTCCAAAGAACTTGAAGTCTTATCCATGCAGCAAAAGATTCAGGCACAAGCTAAGAGTGAAATGGATAAGACTCAACGCGAATATTTTCTTCGTGAACAATTGAAGGCCATACAAAAAGAACTCGGTGATCTAGATGACCGAGCCGAAGAAGCCTCTGATTTTCAGGCACGAATGAAAGACGCGAATATGCCTGAAAAAGTTTTAAAAGAATGTGAAAAACAACTCAAGCGTTTAGAGAAAATGCATCCCGATGCCGCAGAGTCTGGCACCGTTCGAACCTACCTCGAATGGCTAGTCGACCTTCCATGGAGTCGTCGCTCGGAGGATAATTTAGACATTAAGGAGGCGGGGAAGGTCCTGAACCGCGACCACTATGATTTAGAAAAAGTGAAAGACCGCATTTTGGAATACCTCGCTGTTCGAAAACTCAAAGAGAAAATGAAGGGGCCAATTCTTTGCTTTGTTGGTCCTCCTGGCGTAGGCAAAACATCCTTAGGTAAATCCATTGCTCGCGCGCTCGGTCGGGAGTTTATTCGAATTAGCTTGGGGGGAACGCGGGATGAGGCTGAAATCCGAGGGCATCGTCGAACCTACGTTGGGGCACTCCCCGGTCGTATCATACAGGGTCTCAAGCAGGCAGGAACAAACAATCCAGTATTTATGCTTGATGAAATTGATAAAGTCGGCATGGATTTCAGAGGTGATCCTTCGGCAGCACTCCTCGAAGTGTTAGACCCCGAACAAAATCACGCGTTTACAGATCATTATCTGAGTCTCCCCTTTGATCTCAGTGACGTGATGTTTATTACCACAGCGAATTTAACGGATCCCATTCTCTCAGCATTGCGTGACAGAATGGAAATTATCCAAATTCCTGGATACTCGGAAGAGGAAAAACTTGGGATTGCCCAACGTTATCTTATTCCTCGTCAATTCGAGGAACATGGAATCACAGAAGATCACCTTCGACTGTCCGAGCCAGCGATCCAGCAAATTATTGCACAATATACTCGTGAAGCTGGGGTACGAAATCTTGAACGAGAAATCGCCAATGTTATGAGGAAAATTGCTAAACGCGTTGCGGAGGGACGGTCAAGCTGCTCTACGGTGACTCCAGGCAATCTCTATAAATATTTGGGTGTGCCAAAATTCACCCCTGAACAAGAACAAGAACAAGATGAAGTTGGTGTCGTGACAGGACTAGCCTGGACTGAAAGTGGTGGAGATATTTTGTACGTTGAAGCCTCCGCCACTAAAGGCAAGGGTCAACTCACACTCACCGGACATCTGGGAGATGTGATGAAAGAATCAGCTCAAGCCGCCTTAAGTTTTATTAAAACACAAGCAAAGCTTCTAAAGGTCAGTCCAGACCTCTTTTCTAAAAAAGATTTACATATTCATGTCCCAGCAGGTGCTATTCCCAAAGATGGTCCCTCTGCTGGCATTACGATGGCCACAGCCATCGCCTCGAGCCTGAGCAATATTCCCGTGAGATATGATATTGCGATGACTGGAGAAATCACCCTTCGAGGACGTGTCCTTCCGATAGGGGGCCTGAAAGAAAAAATCCTCGCAGCTAAACGCGCTAAAATATCCTGCCTCATACTTCCTAAACGTAACGAAAAAGATTTAGACGATATTCCCAAACACCTTCTCAAAGAACTTGAGTTCGTATTTGTGGAGTCTATGGAGGATGTCCTGAAAGCTGCGCTTCGCACTAAAGAAAAATCTCGACGAGCGTCTGCACGGTCATCAGTTACAAAAAAACCACCGTCTCGACGTAAAATCACTACTCCTCCACGCAAGCGTTCGACTCAGAGAACCAAGGTTGTGACAAAAAAACCTGTCTCCCGTCGCTCCTAATACATTACCTTATTAGGTGACCATATATATGAATCTTTCGGGATTTCATCTATGCCTACACACGAACACGGCGACCATTCATAGACATCACAAGCTCAATGTCGTAGGTACCAAGTTTCAACCTAAAACATTAATGGGGTCGCTTGAAACACGGATAGACCTGTGATATCGGATACGTCGTATGACACGCGCTTCTTCTCGGAGAACAGTAGCAGCCCTTGGGGAATTTGAACTGATCAAGCTCATTCAATCCTCCATCGCTACATCTAACCTTCCTTCCCCATATGGCATTGGAGACGATGCCGCCATCCTACGACCTTCCCCAGGATATGAATGGCTCACGTCTAAAGATCTGTTAATTGAGGGAATACATTTCGATCCAAGTCTATCGTCGTATCAAGATATCGGATACAAAGCGGCGGCCGTAAATGTAAGTGACATCGCCGCAATGGGTGGAATTCCCCTGTACCTCTTGCTTGGTTTAGCCATACCACCATCTACTCCAGTCTTGAATATACAGAACCTTTATCGTGGGTTGAACAAGCTATGCAAAGAATATGAAATCAAATTAATTGGGGGTGATACCACTGCCTCACGCTCCGATATATGTCTAAGTCTGACCATTATTGGAAAGATCAGATCCAAGCAAGCCCTCTGCCGAGGAGGGGCCAAGGTTGGCGACTTGATTTACGTCACAGGCACTCTTGGGGATTCCGGGGCAGGACTTCGCCTCTTACGGCAAACGGCTCACTCAACAACAAAACAGCTACCAAAGTCCGTCATACGATTTCTTATCAAGCGACATCTACATCCAACACCACCTGTTCAGTTCAGCCACCTTCTAGCCATGCGGCAACTCGCGACATCGGCTATTGACATATCAGATGGGTTATCAGGGGACATTCGACATATCTGTCAAGCTAGCCATGTTGGAGCCCTTATTCAAGGACCCCAAATTCCCCGTTCAACACAATGTGTTCAGTACCTTAATCATGACGATCATTCATTTATAGACCTGGCCCTTCATAGCGGTGAAGATTATGAATTGCTGTTTACCGTTTCACCAAACAAACAAGAGCCACTCAGACGTATAGCCACTCGTTTAGGGCAGCACATTTCACAAATTGGAACGATACAACCCTATACTAAAAAAATTTACCTCCAACAGATCGATGGTAGTCGTATACGAATGATCAAACAGAGTTATGATCATTTTTACGAATAAACCCCTTAAGCGAGTCATGTGTTCTCATTGAAATCCATACGCGAGCAACTCGTACAAGTCCTCCACCTTCAAGAATCGCCGCAGCGAACAGCACTCGCCTTTGCGATTGGAGTATTCATTGCATTTGCCCCTCATTATGGATTTCATACGGTGAGTGTCGTGTTTTGTGCGTGGGCCTTCAGATTAAACTATATCGCCTTATTCCTTGGCGCCTTTCTCAATAATCCCTGGACGCTAGCACCAATAATAGGATTAACACTCTACATTGGCCTAGGAATCTTTGGCACATCATCGACATCGACATTTGACGTAACGAACATTCATCTTGATAATCTCTTTGAAAGCCTGACGCCCTATATTTGGCCATTTATTGTTGGTGGTTGTGCACTCGGATTAGGTGGAGCACTCTTGGCCTACCCAATCATGCTATTTGTCATTCATCACTATCGATCTGCAAAAATCCAATGACACGGTTCTCTACACCCTCGCTTCTCCTTCACTATATTTCTCCTACACCTAACCTGCTCAAATAAATGACAACTCTGATATCTGACTCACGATTACCTCATGATGGAACATCCCTCATTGCTGATCCCATTCATGGATACATCACATTCACAGTGCCCTTTTCAGCAAGTCAATCTGATGAACGCACAGAGAAGGACTTGATTGATTCACCTTGGTTACAACGATTGCGCTATATCTATCAACTACAAAGCGCACACTGGGTCTATCCCTCAGCGGAACATACGCGATTCCAACATTCATTGGGTGCGATGCATCTGGCTGGGCAATTCGCGAAACACTTATATCCGACACTTGCAAAGACAGTCGCTGATGTACCATCTCCTAGTTATATAGAAGAGCTTCTTCGAGTCACAGCTCTCCTTCACGATATTGGGCATGGACCATTTTGTCATTTCTTTGATCATCACTTTCTTCATCAATTTCATATAAACCATGAACAAATTGGCCAAACCATTATCAGAACGCAACTCGCGGGGATAATCTCAAAGATTACTCGAAGTCCTTCCGGATTGTTTGCTCGAGGAGAACAACTTGATCCAGACCATGTAGCCTTTCTCATTCTGAAGGATGCTCATAAACCTACACACGACTATCCACCGTGGCTGATCGCGTTGCAACCCATTGTTGGTGGCGTGTACACCGCTGACAACTTTGATTACGTTCTACGTGATTCGTATATGTGTGGGGTAGCGATAGGCCCTGTTGATATTGAACGATTGCAGCATTACACATTCTTCACTCACAAAGGTTTGACAATCCATCAATCTGGACTATCTGCACTACAAATGTTTCTCCACGCGCGGCTCTATTTGTATTCCAATGTGTATTACCATCGCACAACTCGCGCTATTGATATTCATTTACAAGAAATCTTTTCTCGCACCATGGGATATCTTTTCCCTTATAACCCACTCAACCAACTCGAAGAATATCTCAACCTTACCGATTGGAGCCTCATTGAATCAGTGCGACAATGGCCAGGAGATCGTCACGCCATCAAAAGACGTCTTGGCAAAGAATGGGCCAATATCCTTCGCCGAAACGTCAAGTGGAAAATGGCTTACGCAACATTGCTCTCAACCTCGTCAAACTCACGTACCCGAAAAGGATTCACACCAACAACTCTCGAGACTCAAATTCGAAAAGCACTCCCTTCTCATCTACGAGGCATAGAATTCCGAGTGGATATGGCCCACCAAGATTCACGTCCCATTAACCTGTTAAATATGGGTGGCTTTCAAATCTTTGTCTACGACCCGTCCACCAAGAATGTAGCTAAGGAAAGACTGAAAACGTTTTTTGAGTATTTACCAGCGAGAATGGTGCAATTTCGCATTTACGCTCTTGATCACAGTATTGATGCAGAACTATCAAAGGCAGCAGAAACCGTCTTGAAGAAAAGCTAAAAGACGTACTCCTCAAAAATTAAAAATCAGACGAATCTACTCGAATGTAGGATTGAAGCGAACATGAGTTAATGTTCGTTCTCACCAAGTCCAACATATTGAAGGTCTTTAATCAAATCTAATTGTATGCGAAAAGCAAACGGTTCCTCCTGAGATTCATTCTCGGTTGAGTACTTTCCGCATGTCGTAAAGCACTGACCAACGAGTCGAGGAATCAAAGCCCTCATATCAGCCGCCAAAAAATTCTCTTTCGCCGCCTGAATTAATTGTACATCTTGAATCAGCCTATTCCTTCCGAACACTCGTAATTGCAGCACTCGCCGATTTCCAGGAAGATATCCTTGGACAGGAAGCGACTCCATCACTGGCGGCATCCAATTTTCAAGAAACCATTTTTTTATTTCCTCCTGTAACGTTCTATCACCATGCCCGGGATTGGTCTTGGAAATTCTCTTTTCATTGACTGACTGAATAGGCTCGACAGAAATAATTCGGCGTTCTCCTGGAACAGGTACAATTACGGCATCAAAATGTCCTATCGCTTGATACTTGTCGAGGATGGTTGTCGAAAATTCCGCTTCTCCCTCAATAAAGTGTTCAGGCCAAGTGCTGAGAGAGAGAGAGCCATCCTGCTCTATCGTTACGTTTCGCTCGACCCTCCATAATCCAGGTGAAGTTACTCCAACTATTTCACCCGTCTCAGAAATCGCTCGAACAAAAAGACGATGCGGAGAACGGAGCCATTCCGCAAATAATCGAGAGTTGACAACACCATTACCTTGCCAAATAAGATTGCCTCGTCCAACGTGTTTATCTTCTCTCGTCAAAAATGAAAACTCCAGAGACTGATGGATATTGACAAGATTATCAGGCAGAAAATACGATAAAAGAGGCACACTTAGGATTGCTTCACGTAGCTCTTCTCCTGCCATGTGTTCTGGATAAACGATACTAGGAGGGGTCAGCTCAATGAACAATCCTCGGTGCCATACCTCCTCAGCTAATAGCCAGGCCTCTTCTCTTAGCCGCTGTGTACGATCAAGTGTCAGTGCAACATCAACAGGTGAAAGTTGTGTTTGGGGCGCAGCCAATAAATCGACTGTCTGCCCGCCGACTGATGGTTTCTCAACTGGGGCATGTCGTCTTGTCTTCAGAGAAACCATAGGTCTCTGACTCGCAGTATTTTGTACACCGTTATTCACAGCATAGCCAAACATTCTCCCAAGATTTTGGGCCAACTGTCGTGCAAGTGCGGGAATAGTTTCGTGGGTTCCAGTTGCTCTAATAGTTCGTACGACAAGACCACTCTCCACATCAATAATATGAATATCAACCGTAATATTTGAGTTAAACGGATAGACTCGCCCCTTCACAAGAAAGCGCGCACCACTTAATTGTCCGATCTTCACCGCCATATCAGGATCCGACATTCCTCGATGTTGAATCCACTGTTCTCTTAACACTTCACCAAGCAATTGACGAGAGACAATTTTGATGTCAGGCCATGCTGCTAAATCAGTAATGAGCATATCTGAGAGACCTCCAGGTAACCATTCCCATTCAGCTCCATTAACAGAGGAATCAAATGGCAAAAAACCTATGATATGAGGCAATTCGAGCGGTTCACGAGCTTCAAGAACTGAAGAAGGAGATTCCAATATGAACTGAGGTGAGGATGGAGAGAAACAACCGAGCATTCCCGAGATGGCGAGGACGATAAGAATACACTGAAGAATCTGAGGTAGTTTACCCAAGCACAGCGCCGTGATGCTGATTTTGACGTTGACGTTGAAGCGTAACCTGAGAGCGCAAGATATGACGAATAATGGCCTCTCGATCATCGGGGGAAATCTCGGTAAACTCCACCGCTAAATCAAATTGAGTCTCGTCACCGTTCACCACGGGAGTGGTCCGTAGCACTCGTCCAATCGCTTGAATCGGAATAAAGGGACGCAGAATCAGCCGTAACACGAGGAAGCTCTCAGCAGGAAATTCTGTATCAGAAAGAAATCGGATTCCTGATCCACTAAGATTCACATTCATAAATTGAGGAACCAAGTTTTTCAAGCGAGGATCTTTCCCAAGTGTCTTGAGAACAGATGTTAAGAGCCAATCAATGCGTGTTAACATTTGCAGCGTTAATGGGTCTTTAATGGTCAGATCTTTTTCATCAACCATGGCTCGAACTAAATCTGGAGAGACAGCTAATTCATCCCATTGCCACTGAGCTAATTGTGCATCACTAGACTCAATTGCCTCATAAGATAATGCTAGTGGAAGATCAACTGACACACAAGCATTGACTGTACCTCGAAAATCCTTACGACGTTCATCACTATCAAGAGCACTCATTGTGAACCTCACTAACCCTATGCCTTACCAAAGGTATTCCTATCTTCTGGAAATCATTAATTCCTTCAACATCAATAATAAGCAGACATCCAATCTTGCCGAGATAAAGATTCATATGAATTGCCACTCAAGCTCCATGTAAAGGATTTGAGACTAAAACATTTGACTCTGATCTATTCCCACGACGATACTCTAGAATCAATTCACGAGCTTCTTCAGCAGCTCGATGAATTTTCTCTATTTCTCTTATCACTTTCGGGTCATTACAATGGCGAAGTGCAAGCTCAGAAAAAACCGTGATGGGTAATAATTTGTTGGCTAAGGCGTGAATCATATGGCCAATATTGTCAGATGAAGCTTCCGTCATTGAAGAATCCTGAAAATCACGTGAATTTAAAGACACGACCACATCATCCTTTTGTTGTGTGTAAACGCCGTCAATTTAGTGTAAATAGAACAAGAGAGCAGCAAGTGTCGTACCAAGGGGAACTTTAGGCAATATTGAAAATAACAAGACTTTAGACGGTTATTTGAGCAGCAAACTAGAATTTGATGTGATAGATGTCGGCATCAATAAACAACTTTGTCATATTCATGACAAAGCTACATGTAAATTTGACACCAACCATTCACTCAGCTAAATCACAAGTTGGCGTGACTAGGCAGAGCTAACAAACCGAGAGCCAGCCTGGGGGGAACTCGTCAATTGCTGCTTCCACTGTTGAAACTTTCGTCGTTTCAATTGAGATTCCTCAAGATCGAGTTTTGCAGCCGCATGTACAATCTTCGCACGTGCTTGAATCATTCTGTCGATTCGGATCAATCTATCGACAACCACTGAAGGCAATTCTTCGAATACAAACTCGACACCTCGTTTTTGATACAAGATTGCGACATGATCCCAATGTCCTGCTTCAGACGCTAAAAGCGCTTCATGCGTTAAATTTTCAATAGGATGTTTAGAGGCGAGAGACATAAGTCCGCTAGGCCCCCACTGCTTGTGCCATCGAGCCTTGTCTTGCTAATTCAACCCAAGCCTCCCGAACAACACCCAAACATCGAATGGGACCATTTAAACGAGACGAGTCATGGTGAAGATTTGCTTGAGTAATTTCATATTGCGCATATTCATACAAACGACGCAAATCAGTCGCAATGCTTCCTCCTTGTTTCATATCGAGTGACGCCGATAGTTCGTTCACAACGGCCAAAGCCCGATCAAGAAATCTTGCCTTGTCTTGTATATTATTCTTCCCTATACCTTCTTGAGCTAATTTCAAAGACTGAATGACGCCGTCATACAGCAAGACCACGACTTGTACCGACGAGGCCGTTTGCACCTGAGTTTTCGCATACAGTTGGGCACCTTGCATGAGACCACCTACCCTTCCCTAGGATGTGTTACTACAAATTTTGTAAACTATCTAATTGAGATTGCAAACCTGCGAGGAGTCCATCAAGATTAGCAAATTTAATTTTCTGCTGCTCTTCAAATGTCACGATACGTGTTTCAAGGAGTGCAATTTGACTGGTGAAATCGCTAATTTCATCTGTTAAAGAATTTTGTCGCAAGGCTAAAGCACCAAATTCAATATCATCTAAATCGTCCACGGCATCAAGAAGACGTTCGGCAATGCCAGTGGTTCCATTGGTTGAATTTTGAATAAATAGTTCGCGAACCTCATCATAGGAGTCACTTAATCGCGCATCTAAGTCGGCTTCCTCGATAACAATTGTTCCATCCGCAGCTTGGGTTTGAAATCCAATTTGCCCAGCGGCCGTGATCGTTGATAGTCCACTGACCTCTTCAGACAGTGCCCGACGTATTTTGTCGAGAACCGTACGAACAACCGACTCTCCAACAAATATTCCTCGCTCCTCAGTTTCAGCATTAAATACTGTTCGCTCCCCAATGAAAGTTACGACATCGTTATAAGCTTCAACCAATGAGGTGATACCAGCCTTCACTTCGGTGATATCTTGTGATACAGCTATCGTCACCGGGTTATCCACATCCGTCCCTTGAAGACTTAGAGTCACACCCGTCACCACATCGGTGAGAGTATTAGTCGAACGTTGCAGCGTTACTTGATCATTTCCTGATGCACCAAGCACAACCTCAGCATCTAGACCAGCCTGAAACGTATCGACTCCAGTTGTCACCGTATCCAGTGTCGTATCATCAGCCGTTACCGCAATGGTATTGTCCGCCCCAGTATCATTTGAGGTCAACACTAAGCGATAGGCAGGTGTCGACTCGGTGCCTGAATTTAATGTAGAGGCGCTGACTCCAGCACCGAGATCATTAATTGCATCCTTCAAATCATCAAGTGTGGCATCACTCGCTAAATTGACCGTCTGTGCTGATCCTCCAGCAACGGTAAAGGTAAAGGTTCCCGAGCCACCACTGACGATATCTGTATCAGTAGTTGCAACAGTAGTTGTGGATTTTGATGAAACTTGATGGGCAGTGGCAAGTTGATTAACTGTGACGGTGTATGTCCCAGCCGTAGCAGTAGAGGAAGAAGTGGCAGTCAAAATATTCTTTGTACTCGCTGTGGCGACATCGACTTTGTTCTTGTCAAAGCCAATGCGAGTTCGAATACTACTCGCAGCACTCTGGAGGCTCAGTAATTTTGTCCCTAAGGCTCCAAAGTCAGTGCGTTTTTCTGTAGAAGTAAGTTTTTTTTCCGTGAGTCGATCAATAGGTATACGCTCGGCTTGGACCAAAAAATCTACGACCTGTCCAAAATCGACCCCGTTACCGAGACCTCCAAAGCTAACATTCATATTAAACGCTCCCTGTTATGTTGGCGCATCCTGCGTATTGAGATAACTTCAAGTACGTGTCTATTCGTTGTAAACACTCATTTCATTGAAACGGGACTAAAAGCCGTTTCTTAGGTTAGGCTTCTTCTTCTAAAAGAATCCCGGAATGTTCTTCAAAGAATCGTTGTGCCTGCAAAACTTCTTCAGACGGAATCTGACGTATAAGTTCTCCTGATTCTCGTTCCACGACTTTAACAATGACACGATCCAAGTCTTCTTCAACTGAAAACTTCACTTTAGAATCGATCTGGTCAATCTTACTTTGGATTTGCGCCACTTTTTCTTTCAGATCTTGATTTAGTGCGACAGCATCTTTCGTTGCAGTCGCTTCTTGAGTACCTATAGCAGCTTGAGTTTCTGAAGCATCTTTGCGATCTTCTGATGGTGAAGCCAGCTGTAGCGCTGACTTTTTCTCCTGAATATTCGTCGGTTCAGAATTCGCCTTGGCTCCAGAACGATCGCGCACCCCTTGTCCAACAGACAATGCAACCGATGTTGTTTCTGGAACGCTATGTATCATAATGTCCCTCTTTCCGTTAACCTACAAAGAAGAGGAAGGC
Organism: Nitrospirales bacterium; assembly: GCA_049607825.1. Classification (GTDB taxonomy): domain Bacteria; phylum Nitrospirota; class Nitrospiria; order Nitrospirales; family UBA8639; genus JAGQKC01. Next base: position 15,837 of record JBMYWX010000004.1, on the reverse strand, counting down.
AAGGCCTCCGAAAAGGCCTTACCTCCTATCCCCTACCCTTATTTAGTTCAATAGTGAAAGGGCTTGCTGAGGCAACGTATTGGCTTGTGCCAAAATCGATGTTCCAGCTTGCACCAAAATTTGGTTCCGCACAAATTGCGCCGTTTCAAACGCAATATCGGCATCTCGAATTCGAGACTCAGCAGCCGTCAGGTTTTCATTCCCTACTGCCAAGTTCTGCACCGCGGCATCAATACGATTTTGCAACGAACCGATTGTGGCTCGTGCGCTGGCAACCGCACTAATCGCACTATCAATATTCGACAGAGCACTCAAAGCAGATGCAGATGTCGAGACATTTGTAGAGGACAGATTAAGTTGACCAGTGTCAAGATCATTCAATGCAATTGACAATGTGTCGTTGGCCGAACTTCTAAAACCGATTTGAATGGAGAGACTATTATTATCAGATCCACTCAAGAGTTTCACATTGTTGAACTCTGTCACAGACGAAATACGATCGATTTCAGATCGCAACGCGACAAATTCTTGATCTAAGAATGACCGCTCAGTCGCACCAAGAATACCACTGGCTGATTGTTCGGCTAATTCTCGTAATCGACCAAGGAGGTTACCAATATTGGCAGCACCACCGTCAGCGATTTGCAAAAGACTAATACCATCGTTGGCATTTCGAGCTGCCTGATTAATACTTCTAATCTGGGCTCGTAACGTTTCCGAAATACCTAAACCTGCAGCATCGTCAGCCGCTCGAGTAATTCGGAGACCAGAAGAAAGTCGAGCCACAGAACCTGTCAACGAATTGGTATTCTGTTCCAGGTTCCGTTGTGCGTTAATGGACGCAACGTTTGTGTTAACTACGAGTGCCATAAAATCCTCCTTGATAAAGTATCACTTCAGAATATCCGTACTCTGAAGTATGTTGATTAATGAAAACTTCCAAACCCCCTTCCAATGGATACTTGATTTGGTCTGTCGAAAGTATCTATCGGGTTAATCTCTTAGGACTTGAGGGCTTAAATAAGTACATACAATAATCGACATTAACAAAGAAGAACTATGAGAAACGTGATGCTTCATTTCGATACAGAATCCTTATCTACTTCTAATACTCATTCCCTATTTAGGTAAGCGTGGCATGATCTCAAACTCCAAGAGATCAGCTAACCCAACCAAATCAGTTCGTTCACGTGCATCAAGCATTTCTTTGATCCACGAGTTCATCGAGTCAGATTGTACTTGAGAGGTCCCTACAGCTCTTGCGATCTCAACCCATTCCACGTAATCGGCCAGCCGTCCAAACCACTCATCGACTTGGCGAAATCGTTTTTCTCCACGACGAAAAGCCTGAATTAGCTTTTCTCCATCAGCCTTCAAGCTAAGACCATATTCCTGAGCACTTGATGCGCCACCTTCGACGATGGACTGCAGTGGTTGACTCGTAGCGACAACAGATCCCAACGGACCAGCTACTTGCGAGAGAATAGATGGAACTAGATCACGATCTGTAAATGATCGTTGTCCAACCTTTAAATTTGTGACTAAACACCCCCTCGCGTGCGCGGCGTCACTTACACGCGCAATCACTTCTTCAAGTTTGACCGTATCTGACATTTCCCATACTTCTTCATCAAGCTGTACTTGCATACTTCACCCTCCTTGCTAGTAAGTGGTCGACTCTCAAACGCTTGGCTACATCCCAAGTCCGATGCTTCCATGTTGCATAGGCTTGCGCATGCTCACGAGCCATGCCATGAAGATCAGGTTGCTGTAAATTGCATGTATCTCGAAAACAGGCTGTCGTAATTGGAGTAAAAGCCAAAGACGTTCGTCCCAGTTTCCTCGCTTCATACGCAATTCGATTTAAACGTTCATGACAGGTTTTAATACGATCTGCTGATAATGGCTCGTGAGATGTTTGCGCGACCATTTCATCTGCTGCCGCACAAAGCTCCGTGAGCAAGGGCTCTAGCCGCACGAAGGTCTCCTCGACATGATCGCGGTCAGGAGGATCATCTTGACAAGATGGACTTTGACTCGGGCGACCAGAACACACGTCAAACCAAAATTTTCGCCAAAATTGCCCATACCAGTGATAAAGGGGAGGCTCGGTGCCAACTCGAAGATGAAAGGTCCCCAATTGATCTTGATCGATACCGGATTCATACACACGCATTCCTGGCGTAACCACTGGCAACGCGCCTTTGCCTAACGCATGGATACTGACATCTGCCACGTACTGAGGGAGAAGTCGTTCTTTGCAACTTTGATGTGCACAGACTTGGTCAAAACCACAAGGGCCACATTCTATTTCTGGCTGGATGACCCAATGATGTGGTCCGTACGGCCCGGTCTCTCTAAAGTCAACATGGCCAACGGAAATATTAACGACGGGAATTTCCACTCCAACAGCAAGGTGCATAGGCCCAGTATCGTTGGTCAGCATCAAATCACACTGAGCCAAGAGACCAACAAGTTGAGAAATGGTTGTTTTTCCAATTGCGTGACACAGGGGAGCCTGGCCTCCAGCTGACTTATACGCGTGTACGGCTTCCTGTACAGCTGGCAGTTCTTTGTTACTCCCAATTAACACGAAGCCAACGTTAAGTTTCTGACTCAACAATGCCATCGTGCGACCAAAGTACTCAGGACGCCATGCCTTCATCACATCACTCGCCCCGATTTGTACACCTATCCAACCTGGTGGACTCCCAAATGTGGAAAGGAAGGCTCGTGCCCATTCACACTCAGCATCAGGCTGTTTCAATTGCACTGGCACGTACGGACCTGGGCCACTCCCACCTAATGCATACACATCAACCAAATTAAATCGATTGAGTGACCGATACGTATGCATGTCAAGGAAATAGGCCATCCACGCATTTTTTACAATCACATTTCCGTCGGGAGCTGTAGTTAATCCGCGAGTTTCAGAAGAGCCAATATAACCAGTTAAATAGGCACTCCGACGATTGAAGGTCAGGTTGATCACTCGATCATATCCATTTGAGGTAAGAGGCTTGGCCCATTTTGCAATGTCCTGATACAACGACACGAGATCCCGAGCACGCACGCGTGCATCATCCATAAGTGCTTGAAAATCATACGATAAAACCGTACGAATTCCAGGCAACAAATTTGCGATCAAAAAGAACTCTTGATCCACGATTAAATCGATAGCCACACCAGGCCACTCATATTCTAATCGACGCAACAATGGCGTCATCTGAACGAGATCCCCCATACGAGTGATATTGAGTATGAGAACTTGTTTACCCATTATTCTCGTGAAAAGTAAGACGTGAAAAGTAAGACGTGAAAAGTAAGACGTAAGGACAACATTAGAGTATCTGCACGCTGAGGATTTTTCACTCCTTACAACTTACTCTCACTAAATAAAGTCTCGTGTTTCTTGACGATATTCATCCATCATTAAGATTAATAACTCATCGCGACTTAATACAGTAGTTGGCCCTTTGCTTCGAATATTCGTTGCCACATCATGAAGCTCAACACGATCCGATGATGGAAGTGAGCGCACAATGGGAATCAACTCTGGAGTCTGTTCACCTTTTGCGACCAAAGCCTCAGTACTCCGACCCCCTCTTAATACTTCCCCAACACGATCCGGCCTATGAAGTCCTACAGTCGCGAGGAGCGTCTCCATTCGATGAACATAAGTGTGATGGGCAAGGACATGTTGTCTCGATGATTCAGCCATAGCTAGACGAGCATCAGAATCATGAATATATCGTTGAACAGTTGGCACTAAGTCTTTAGGTCGTTGAAGAGTCGCTAACATTGTATCGTCAAAATGTTGGGAGAGGAGGGCCCGACGATCTATGACTTGGAATGCTCCACAGGCAGCTAACTCAAAGGTACGTGGATTAATCCCATCGCCGTCAGGATCAAATCCTTCCCCGGTATATGAATGTATGTTAATATTGACCTTTGTTTGATTAAAGATTTTAACGCTAGTCTCTGAGTCAATTCTTGCACCATTTCGTTGCAAGGCAATTCCTAATGACCCGCAATTATCCCATTCGTTCCCCCACAGCTTGAACGACCAACCACGATTCAATAAATTTAGCAAAAGAAGCCGTCGATTGGGGTATCCTGCGCCAAGAAAAGAAACATCAGAAACAAACTCTCGTTGTTCCTCTTCATTACATGTGACCGGCCTATGAATATCTGGATTTGCTGCTAACGGAAGGTAATTAACATGTGCAGCTCCAGCACGTGTCAGCGCATCGATACAGGCATCCTGTTGCATCACAAACCAAAAATCATATCCGGAAGCCACTTGCTGCCAATAGGTCAAGTGTCTAAAGTTCTCAACAAACCACATGGCCGTGACCACGTTCTTTTTTCGTAATTGCTCAAGAACAGGCATCGTTAATGGGGCTTGCGCCATGGCCAGAACAAGGTCTGGCGGATCATCAGCAATATGTGCAAGACTCACCACTCCCAGGGTTTCTCCAAATCGACTTTGCATGTTCATTCGTAACTGCGTATCTCGCAGATTATCCAAGGTCTTAAATCCAGGATGATGGATCGAATGATCAATCCATGTCACACGATGGCCAAGGTATTCTAAAGCTGCCACCACATGACGGGCGACAGACAGTGAACCGCCATAGATTGGCCCGATAACAGCGACATGAAGCTTTCCACCTATCTGATGGGATACGTGATCACGCAAAACCTGCTGAAACTCCCTGATATATTGTTCATGCAGCACAGCCGATGCCTCATGCTTGAGAATGCGAAGACGAGCATAGGTCTGATTGACATGTGTGGCCACATCTTCAACGTTACCCCATAACCAGTGAATATGCTCACCCCATCCTGCAAGAGATCGAACTGTGAGCACAGTACGAAGTTCTCCGATGTCTGGGATTAATACCAGCACGCAAGTGTTCACAGGGACTTCTTGCATGAGAGCTTCAACGTGATAAAGCAGTCCAACACCCATCACCAGAATGGTCTCTCCAGATTGACACTCATTTACTGTACTGTTGGCCCAAGCTTGAGCTTCTTTCCAGGGATTATAGGCACTATGAATCCACTGTTTTTGAGCACGGGCCGTGGGCATACCATTCTTTGCCATTTCTGTCGTAAATGGACCATCACCCGCATCTTGAAGCATACTCGCTAACTGAGGGGATTGGACGCGGAGAAGGCGAAGATTATCTTGGAACATACCCATAGAGATTTCTACAATCCTTAGACTCCTAATTCTTGATGAATTTGCTGACTGACATGGCGATACTTTTCAGCTAACGCCATCCATCTCGTATTCATAGGATGACTTTTAGGGAAACGATCCTTACCTCGTTCGTAACTCATGGCAGCATGTTCATAGACCGGAGAGAGTAAAAATAAAATTTCACCTTGCCTTGCTTGTCGTTGCTGAAGAACAGATTGGCAGTCAATGGACCTAAGAGTCTCGAGTATGGTCTGAGCGCGATGACCTACAGTATGCTTCTGCAAGACATCTGCACGACCACGCAAGGCAATCTCTTCCCGTTCCTTCTCATGGGCGATATAGTAGTGAGCGTGATGTATAATTTCTTCGATATTGTCTTTCTCATACATGACGCAGTGAGTCCTATCTTGAAACAAGTCCTTTAATCCGTTCCCAACCCGCTCCATCAGTAATAATCCACCACAGGCCATAGCCTCAAACGTGCGGAAATTCACATCATTATCAACACATTGATTGAGAATCATTTTTGATTGCAGGAATATGGGAAGATACTGCCCCGTCGCCACATAGATAGGATATGCCTGCTGCAATGATTCTAAAAACTTATACCTTGCAGGATTCAAGGCTTTATTAATACTCCCGACAAAACTCAAATTATGAGTTCGAGGAAGAGAATCATCTAAGGAGGGAACAGTCTGACAAAACAAGGGAAGCCATTGTGACACTTGTCTAGCCTGGTCGCGCACATAACTCGATACAAAGTCACGTTGTGCGACAAATATCATATCGAATACGCCGGCATAAGCCTGATGCCATCTATGGTGAATATGCGAATCAATCGCATACCATCCAATTGGAATATCCAGTCGTTCTAATCCTAAGAACAGAGGATGGGTACTTTCATCAGTCAACAAGACAAAGTCAGGGGACCACCCATGAGGAAATTGCTGCCACAAGCGATCAACTGAAAGAGGAAATTCAGGTACCCAGACATCACCAGTATTATCTGTCGTACATGTTAAGACATCATGACCCAGCTCCTGGAATGCATTTTTGAACGCTGGTAGGCCAAGCAGTAAGATTCTCATAAATTTGCGGCACTAAGGGTAGAGACCTCTTTATCGACATTTTCAACCACATGTGATCGGGCTTCTCGATAGGCTTCAGTCGTTCGAACACATTCGTGATACTTCGCTGGGGAATATTGATGGTGACGACCGGCCAGTTCGTACACTCCTTCCGCATGTGCATAGACACGATCCAACTGCATATAAATATCACTGAGTTTGGCTTGTCGTTTCTGTGGAAATGCATGGACGTCAGATGAGTGAACCACCTCCACGATAGTCTGAGCACGATTAATCGTTGTATGAGACGCCAGAACTAATTGACGTCCTTGGAATGCTATCGCCTCCCTTTCTTGTTCATGGCCGGCATAGTAGTGAGCCAGCTCAACGATTTGATCAAGGTTACTCCTATCGTACATAACGAGATGGGTACGATCTTGGAATAATTCCTCAAAGCCATTACCAACTCGTTCGGTCAACAGTAAGCTTCCACATGCGAGTGCCTCGAAAACACGAAAATTCACATCATCGGCTGCGCATTCATTCAAGACAACTTTTGAGCGGTTAAACACACTCACATACTCCCCGCTCGTCGTATACAACGGAATTCGATGACTGACGGCCTCGAGGAATCGACTCCTCTCAGGCTTCCACCGAACATTCAGAGCACCCACAAAACTCAGATCGTATATTTTAGATAATGGAGAATAACGATCCCGCTTAGGATTACAAAAGAGAGGAAGCCACGTTACAATCTGACGAGAGGCGTCGTATTCATAATCCTCCCGATAACTTTTTTGTGCAACAAACACAAAGTCAAAGACAGCGGCATACGCTTTATGCCAATGTAAATGTAAATGCGCATCGATCGTATACCAAGCCGTTGGGCTTTCGACATGTTCTAAACCCAAAAACATGGGCTCCGTACTTTCATCCATCAGCAATACAAGATCAGGATTCCATTCACTTGGTAACGCCCGAAGAACTCGATCCATAGAGATGGGAAATTCTTCTACCCAGATATCTCCACATTGATCTGTCGTACAGGTCAAGACATCATGACCATTTTCAAGAAACGCTTCCTTCAGGATGGGAAACCCTAATAAGAGTATCTTCATATCTACCTTTCTGAAACCTAAGAAGAACCTGACATGCTCATCAGATCCATGACGGAATCCCAATCAACTTGTTCTTTCGCATGGAGCTTATCCCATATCTGTTCACGATATCCGTCAGACTCTACGTATGGATCAGTGTATTGACTAAAATGAGCTCCCCATGCATCCCGATGGCTACTCCAAAGACTCCACCCACTTGGAATACATGAACAGGTCTCGGTCAATAACAGCTCAACACTTTCTTTCACTGGCCAATATTCCGGCCTAACCCCATTTTTTATATTCTGCGTTGGATCTTGTTTCGAACACCTTGTTTCAAACGCCTCACCTTTTACCGGACTTTCCGCCTGCCAAACCCAATGACCAGAACCATAGGGACCCGTTTCGTGAACACGAGCCCGAGAAAAATAAAACCCCTGAGCTTTTGCTCCACACGCCACACCCAGATGAAGTGGCCCCGTGTCAGAACCAATAACCCAATCGCACTGTTTGAGAATATTTGCGAGTTGCGGGAGAGACGTGTGTCCACAGGCATCCCAAATCCGTCCCACAAGTAATGATGGAATCCGATCTAAGAGATTATGTGACAACACGCGTTCACCAGATCCTCCAACCAACATCACACGTCCTTCAGGACATGCAGAGAGAAACGTGCGAATCCACTGTTCCCAGATATGAAGAGGAATCCGACGATCCGGATCCCCCGACCCAAGAACGAGTGCCACTCGAATCCCAGCTCCTACAAAAAAACCGCTCATCTTGATAGGTAATTCGACGTTTTGCAATTGTAAGGTTGGGATAACATGTGGAGGCTTTACGCCACACACTCCACACAAAGCGTCAGCAAGATGCACTCGATTTCCTCCTCGATGCTCCCCTACCAACTTCACGTAATTCACCCATCCAGGGACGGTAGATGACAGTGGACCATAACAACCTGGACCTATTACCCTCTTAGCTAAAAGATGTGCAGCAATCATCGCACGTGGATGATTATTCAAATTATAGGCCACCAAATATGAGTCAATTTGGAATTGATTAATGCATTCTGCAGCACGTGTAAGAGGATTTCCCCCTTTTTCCGACCAACTTTTGGCAATGTGACTCCACTCATCTCCATCCCAAGGAAAAACTTTCCCCAAGGTTGGGAAAAAATCACCTAGGAGAACCAACGGTGTCGCACATAAAAGGTCAATCCGATCTTCTGGATGTTCAACTTTCAAAGCGGCAATAGCCGGTAAGGATTGGAGAAAATCTCCTAATCGTGCCAACTGAATGATGAGACGATGTGGCATATTCTTTGTTATTGTCGGTCGTTCCTGTTCAATTCTTTAATTTGCTCAAGACAAACCAGAACGGACAAATGACCGTTACCATTAAGCTGTTCTAATGGAACAATAGAAAAATCAGGATGAGAGAAAACTTACAGTGGTAAAAAGGAGTGTGCATTAATCTTTAGCCAAAGTTCAATACACACTTAGCAGGAAGACTAACTAGCTAGGGAAATAGAATTTTGACCGTCTTGAGAAATAGCCTTCTGTAAGTCTATTAAACCGTCAAAATTCGGCTGCAAAACTTTTAAGGTATTGCATTGCATCTGGGCCTCATTTAGATTCCCTTGACGAACACAAACTCCAGCCAATGCAAACCGCATATCAACACTTGTTGGGTTTCTTTCAAGAAATCGGGAGAGTACCTGTGATAATGTTTCCCAATTCATCAACTCCGTACCCATCCGAATCACCCAATTCATCGTTTCAACATCATCAGGGTTTTCATGAGCAGCCTCTATGAAAACATCCCAGGCTTCTCTCGTCTGCCCCATGCCGACGTGGGCCATTCCGATTCCAAGTTGAGATTTTTTTCGGTCACCGTCGTGCTCGATTGCCTTGTGAAAAGCCTCTCCCGCTTCCAAAAATTTCTCACATTGCATAAGGTAGACACCGTACAAGTGTAAAACAAAACCATCATTTGGCTTAATCTCCAGGAGAGGCATAAGATGCATACGTGCGGCTGATAAATTCCCTCGATTCAGTTCAAATCTAGCTAGCATGGCGCGTGATTTAGCAGACTCTCCTTCCTGTAAAGCTCGCCGAAAGTAATTTTCAGCCAGGTCTTGAAGGCCTAAGAAATAACACCTCAATGCTATCCATTCCAGAACAGGGACGTCTTTCGGCATTTCATCCTGACAACGAAATAGTTGCAGTATTTCCTGAGTAAGAGAATTTGTTTGATTCGGGACTATTGCCTCCCCAGTATGTTGAAGAAGGAGCTGCTGCAATCTCGAAACTTTTGACCAGCTCCCAGACTCTTGTTCGTCAATTAATCGTTTGTACGTCACACTAGACGAATCCTCTTGCTCATTCACAAGCAATGCCATACCATCTTGAAAGGCAATAGAATCCTCATCGGCAAGATGCTTGCTACCCCATCGCTCAATGAAAAGCACCGCATTGTGATCATTGTGTAATTTCCTACCTGGACTTTGACTTTCTAAATGATACAGCCAACTTTTTGGCTGATACACAATCCGACCTCCTCTCTCTCGAATGTTCAAGCATAAATCAGCATCCTCAAAGCCATTCCTATATGATTCATCAAATCCTCCGGCTGCATCGAACCATTTTCTCTTCACTAACATACAGGCAGCGGTGACTGCCTGAAATTCTCGACGTCGATTACCAAAGGTATCGTCACTCGGTAAGCCACTATAAATATGGTACGGCATTAACAAACTGCGAGAAATAGCCACCCCAGCATGCTGGATCGTTCCATTTGGATACAACAGCTTACTGCCAACAATCGCAATATCATGTTCGGATTCAGCTTCCTCGACCAAAGTACTCAACCATCCACTCTGCGGAATCGTGTCATTGTTTAAGAAAATAAGGTACTTTCCATGAGCAACCTTCGCACCCTGATTGCAAGCTTTGGCAAAACCTAAATTCTCAACATTTCTAATAACATGTATGTCACCCTTAACGCCTTCTAAGATATCTTGAGTTTCATCTGTGGAATTGTTATCCACGACAATTACTTGATAGCTAACGCCATCTGTCACTTTATTCAACTCCACGAGACATTGTTTCGTGAGTTCCGCTTTGTTGAACACTGGAATGATAATGGAACAATCCGTTGTGAATTGACATTCATTCTTTTTTATACACTGAAGGACTTCTTCTGAACCATCAGAAGGAGTCACTGTGATTTCAGGAGAAGAAGCTGACAATCCAAACCATGCAGTCTGGTACTGAGGTAAATAATGGTCTATCATCCGATTGTCTAAGACCCATTGACGAAGATTCTCACCTTCTACTTTTGTTGCCTCCAAATCATGAATGCGTTCTCTAATAGTGCGAACCCATGCATCCGTATCATTAGAAACTCTTGTGATGGGTGCGTGACGATGTGGATAAATGTCTGTAGCAATCACCGGATAACCTAAAATGCCGTATTGCAAAATACGTATATCACTTTTGGCTTCATTAAATTCGTTCTGGACTAGAGGGGCAAGCGCAATATCGAGATCTAAGTTAGCCAAGGCTTGTGGATATTCATTCATGTCAGCCATAGGATAGATTTCCATTCGCATTCCAGAATTTCTCAGGCGTTCAGGTGCATCTCCCAGAAAAACCCATTCCACCTCATCTCCCAAGATTTCCATGACGTGATAGAGGAGTCCAAGATCTGTCTGATGCACTCTGACTTGCCCAGCCCATCCGACACGAGGTCGACGGTGGACTCTCGACTGAGGGGTTAACCCAATCCAGTCTTTTGGGAAAAGACAATTTGGTAGGACGGTGGACTCGATACCCCAGTTTGTTAGGAAATCCCTAATTGGATCGGTCGATACAGTGACGCAATCTACAAATGGAAGAAACTTCCGTATGCGCAGACTCCGGGCTTTCACGAATGAGACATTAGGATTATCGTCTGGAACCTTCCAAATTAAATCATCAATATCATGAACAATGCGTGTTCCTTGAGCTTGTGCGTTGCGTAATGTCTCTTTATCAATAGTATTCGTTCTCTGACTAAGCCAGACTTCCTCAGAACCAGTAGACAACGTATTCTTGATGTTGTCATTTTCTAATGAATTAAAGACCTTCCCTTCAATCCCAAGTCTTTGGATACACGCCAACAATGGCGTCACTAACCTTACGGCTCCACAAATCGTGTCAGACACCAAAACAGAAACCCTTTTTTCTGTAAGAGATGAATCGGATAGAGATTGAGAAGAAGCAGGTATCCCCAAACCGACATCCGCTATTCGTTCATCATTAGGAACAGTTGTATGACAGAGCGAAGAAACAGATAAAATTTGTTCTATGTCATCGAGACCTTCATAATCAGGTTTTAACAATCGTAAGGTTTCATATTCTTTTCGAGATTTGTCTCTCATGCCTCCTTGAAGGTACACGCCAGCTAATGTAAAGCGGATATCACAATTGGCAGGATTCCGTGTCAGAAAATGTTCTAATTGTACAGCAATTCTCGCCCAATCTTTGATCTCGGAACCAGACCGCACGACCCAGTGGACTGCATCTTCATCATCTGGATACTCTTTCAATATCGCCAGGAACACGTCCAAGGCATTCGTAGCGTTCCCCTGTCCAAGTTGAGCCATGCCTAGCCCTAAACAAATTTTCCGTTGCTTCGGTTCTTGAGCGAGAGCATCTTCAAATAGAACCGTTGCCTTATCATATTCTTGTCTTTGTATGAACAGCGTTCCTTGCAATATAGTATCTTCGATACTCAATGACCCGTTTTTCTTCAATTTATCAAGATGCATTTGAGCATCTTCAAGTTGACCGTGTTTAATAGCTACGCGAGTCAAAGATCTCCTTGCATCAAGATTTTCCCCAATCGTTAGCAATTTACACCAAAACTCACGTGCATGGTCCTCGAACCCCAATATCTCACACACGTATCCACCCCAGTCTAAAACGCCTGAATCCATTGGCCAATGTTCATGCTCACGCAGAACTTTATGAAGCTGATCCTTCCGCTGGCCTTGAGTAAGAGCTTCTCGAGTTGAGCCATGCAACATCTTCTGCACCTTCATGACGGACTCCCATTGCCTTCGCTCCACGTCATTGGCCATTGGGATAATTCGAATACCTTCCTCTTGACCGAGCGTAGCCTGAACCATTGCACAGCCCTCTTCATAGGCCACAATGTCTTGGTCTTCTAACCACATATTCCCCCACCGGCTGAGAAACAAGTCCCTATTTTGCTCCATATGATCTTGCCGGCCATCCGTCTGACTTTCTAAATGATAGAGACTGCACTGTGGTTGATAAATTATTTTTTGACCTTCTCTGTCAATCTTCAAACATAAATCAACATCTTCATACCCGTTCACATAGGCCTCATCAAAACCTTTGACCTGTTCAAATGCAGTACGTTTAATCAGCATACAGGCAGCGGTCACCGCCTTGAATTGTTTACGCTGATTCACCAGGGGCGAATCAGACTTCACCCCATTCGCCCAATGACCAGGCAACCCTGTCTTTCTATTAAATATGATCCCTGCATGTTGTACGGTATCGTTGGTGTACAGTAATTTTCCTCCAACAACAGCAACGTCTTGATGAGAATCAGCTTCATTCACCAACGCGCGAAGCCAACCAGACTGAGGAATCGTGTCATTATTTAAAAAGACTAAATACTTTCCTCGCGCTGCCTGGGCCCCTTGATTACAGGATTTGGCAAAACCCAAATTTGCATTATTGTGAATAATCTTTACGTCACCGCCGATCGTGCCTAAAAACTCGTTAGTTCCATCAGTAGAGTTGTTATTCACTACAATGACTTCATAGCTGACACCATCAGTCTCTTTGGCTAACTGAAAAAGACATTGCTGAGTCAGTTCAACTTTATTGAACACTGGAATAATCACTGAACATTCAAAGTCAAAGGAATGGGAATTCGACTTTCCAAGGTTGGTCTGAGAAAGATCACCCCTCACTTCTCGGTTCGTTGGGAAAGACAGATCCTCATATAGTAAGGAATGAACTTTTCCCTGAACATAATGCTGAAACAGCATTTCAAAGAGCATACATTGTTTGAGATGTTGAGTTGAGAAAGAAAAGCCAACACTCTCGGCGACTTTGAGGATCAGAGGACTTAGGTGAGTATTCATTTCTTGCAAATGCTTAGAGAGATTTTTCATCGCACCAAGTGAAGTCACTAAAGCTCGATACACGATGTACCCAACCTGCACTTCATGAAGATATTCCCACTCTTGATCGATAAATTGCCACGTCCCATCCTGATCAACAATTAAATTCTGAGGAATCATGTCAATATACTTGCCTGAAATTTTCTTGTACATGAGATCAGAAGAGTGTTCTAAACCAGCAGAGTATAGTGTAGAGCCCCCCAACTTTTGTCCGAGTTGTGGGCATAAATTTTC
>JBMYWX010000004.1:0-2015 GCA_049607825.1 Nitrospirales bacterium | reverse complement strand
TAAACCAGCAGACAAATAAAATGCCTTTAACCAAACCTGAAACCATTGCTGAATTTGCTCGAACGAGCAAACAGGACTCGTCAAGATATCGATCAGACAATCTTGCCATAATTGCCCCTGAACAAAGACTTGATGATTAAGATGATGCGTAATGGCATTTTGCTTCTCGGATATGGATTGAGGATACAACGCAATTTGATGAGTCATAGGTACATTGTGCTCAGTACGTGTAAATATGACCTTTTTAGCAAATTCTGGTCGGCGATCAGTTGCATAGTGTATGGCCAGAGGCTTGGCTAGCATGTCAGGAATCTCTCTATTTGAAGCCACTAAGACAAAGGAGTTCGCCATGTCCCCCAGTAATCCATTGCGCATAACTGGACGCCAGGCTCGTTCTTGGTTAAAACTTAGTTGTGAAGGAACTTGTAGGTCCTTAGAACACGCATTGCGTACCAGCGGAAAAAGATTCATGTCATCTATAGGCAAAGCGCCTTGCTCAGACAGCATGAGCCTCGGCAGCTTATAATCCGGAAATGGATACCACCACTGCTTCCACGGTAAACCAGCTTTACCCACCCGGTCTCCAAGATCTTTGCGACCAAACGTCACTACGCTGTGAGGACCGTACTGCTCTTCAATCCCAAACATGGGCTCACCCACATGATCTTCAAGAAATCCTGCAAAGTATTTCAGTCCTAGCTGATTTTCAATGGCAATGATCAATTTGCCCCCAGGATTTAAAAATTCCGACACATAGCTCAACATCGCATCAACAGGATCTTTCCCTTCTCCTGGGAAAAATTTCCTTGCATATTCGAGAACTCCGATAAGAGTCACCACATCAAACTTTTGAGCACACTCAAATGTATGAACCGCTTCGGCCACCACCGTCACGTTCTCCAAATCACGGCAACGAAGAGCCGCGATTGATGCACGACGCAGACTACCTTCTAAAGCCACAACTTCTGCACCGATCTCACCAAGATAGCGAGTAATGGCTCCACAGCCAGCACCAACTTCAAGAACCTGTTTGCCTTGAATGTCCTCTTCAAACGGTCTCAAAAGATTCGCACGTTGATTCGATAGATGATATCGTGAGGGCCAATCAGAATAGTGACCGGCTAATTCAACAGACATCACACTGACATCACGGGCCTGTGTTATGATATTTCGTAAACGATCCTCAATTTCATTTCCGTCACTATACGCAATTCCGGCATACGCTGGACGCTGCCAAACATTGCTTGATTCATCTCGGGTATAGTTTTTTAAGCTTGCCGCTCCGACCATAGGCCTCTGCTCCTTCATTCGTTCGTCCTTCTTTTCTTCTAAACCAATACCGCTGATCCGCTCCACCAAATACTCTGTATCGAAATAGGCTGAATGGTAGGGCAGCAAATCTTTGGGTAACCATCCGGTTATTTCCTCTTTGGAATATTGATCGTATTGCGAATGCCACCCCAAGGTCTTATGTTCCTGCAACACTCGCGGCAATCGATCACGAAACACCTTTTGCTTGGCTTGATCAAAGTTTCGTAGTGGATAGTGCTTTATCAAAAATTTAATGGGATAAATCCGTCGCTCAGAAAATTCGGCCTCATGTCCTCCTGTGTTCGAAAGTTGGACATTAGAAATATTTTTCCAAGATTTAACCTGGTGAAAGTGCCCAGGTCGTCGTCCAAATTCAAAATGTGTCAATGATTTTTCATACGGTCCCTTGCCCGACTGACGATCAGATAAAAATCGAAAATCAATGACCGTATGATCCACAGCGTTGTACCCTAAACCATGAATATGCGCTAAGGCATTTTTTAATGTCAGATCCCGCCAAGGACTTATTCGGATTTCATCTGCATCATGATGCATGACCCAATCAACAGGGAGCGTGGCGGCATACGCTGCAGTTTTTTCAAGTTGACGTTTCCACTGATATTCATCAATTCTGGATTCCGGAAAACGCTCAGCAAAAGTGACTTTCCCTAGCTCTTTAAGGGAACAGATAATTTCCCATGACC
>JBMYWX010000003.1:0-37223 GCA_049607825.1 Nitrospirales bacterium | reverse complement strand
AAAAGCAGAAGCGGGGGATAATGCAAAGACTAGGATGAAGAAAGCCAAGCCAACAATGTACGAAGAAGAGATGATGACAGGGCGTTTCATGAAAGAGGTTCTCACAAATACCTATAAATATCTTTCTATCGCATTGACAAGTGATAAAAGTATTTTAAATCTTGCGTGGTGTCACATACGCTCCTAACTTGATCAACAGATGTGGGATTTCTCAAATAGGTAGCATACCAATGGGCGGCCTGCCAATTGTTTTACAGATATTTAGAAAGAGCACCATCTATTTTTTCTCTCAAAACATATATTGAAGAAAGTAATTCTTGAATGAATTGATTTACAAATCTGTAACACATAATTTAGTCGTCAGGCGGCGAATGGTTCGTACTTCATCACTTTCTGTTATCACTCTAGTCCCCCATTGTGGTTGCCATCCACAGTTAATGCACCGAATATCGTTTTTTGTTGTGAGGTCAATGGCTTGCGCCATGAGCAATCCTCGGCATTTTGGGCATTGACGGGCACCTGGTGAATGAAGACCGTGTGATTTCACATCTGCAGACCACATGGCTTCTGCTTGAGTTGTGGGAAGTGCACCAGGTATCGAACGAACCCGACGTTTCTTAGCCACAGGTTCTTTCCTTTGGTCCTTTTTTTTCATCTGCATCATCTCCTTCCCTACACTTGTTGATATATCCATGATCACGTTTTCACAATCTGGAATGCGATTGTGTCGGGTTAAGAGAAAAAGCAAGGTCGATGCCGAAATGATGTCGTTTACTGATCGTATGAGAAGAATAGGCTCTTTGGGAACATTCCTCTCACGTATCTGAAACATTGACGGTTCCACAAAAAAAGAATGAATCTATTTAGATACACTTGTTATCTAAACAGATACATGGAAGGGGAGGACATTCCATGTGATTGTCTCGAGAGAACCTGCCCAGGGAGTTCTAAGGCTTTAAAATACGTATGGAAAAAATGATTAATTGCTACTTAAGTACATTGAGCAGGAAGTAATGTCTGGAAGGGAAGCCAATGCTTTAAGGTCTACTCGGAACATGAAGTACGGAAAATCATTTGATCTTCAAGGCGGAGGGCAATCATCTCACGTCCCCATACACATCCAGCATCAAGTCCGAGAAGTTTATCTTCGACATAAAGTCCTAAGGCTGACCAATGGCCAAAAATGATAGTCTCCTCGCTTGTTGCACGTCCAGGCGCATTGAACCATGGGATATGACCATCAAGAGCGTCGGCAGGATGTCCTTTGAATGAGAAATCTGGAAGACCGTGGGGTGAACATACTCGTAGGCGTGTGAGCACATTCGTCGTGATTCCCAAACGGTCATGGTAAGACAGGTGGTTACCCCAACTGGCTTGAGAGTCGCGAAAGTAGATGTAAGGCAGGACATCAATGAAATTATCTTTCTGTAATGCTGTTTCAACTTCTCGGGCAAGAGTGATTGCCTGAGTAGCTGTCCATTGTGGTAATAAACCAGCATGTACCATGAGGAACCCGTTTTCTTGATGGAGCATTGGACGAAACCGAAGCCAGTTCAATAACTCATCGCAATCTGGTGCAGAAAGAACCTCGTCTAAGGTATCCTTTTGGTGTGCTTTTGTTATACCTGCCCAAATGGCTAGCAAATGTAGATCATGGTTACCCAGTACGGTGACGGCTGCTGAACCAAGATCTTTGATATAACGGAGCACATCTAAGGAATGTAGGCCACGATTGACCAAATCCCCGACAAACCAAAGTCGATCACAGGATGGATCAAATTGTATCTGTTTCACCAGCTTACGTAAGGATTTGAAGCATCCCTGTACATCCCCAATTGCATAGTTTGTCATAACCTCTTACTCCATAAAGCTATTGTCATAGGTTTTCTGACAACGTAGCGTGACAATAGTAAGGAAACAAGTCCTGATACTGTGATGAAAGTGAAAAACGTGCGATATGCTTGACAACGTCTTTGTTTTCCAACCTTCAGAATGGAGCGAGCAGCACTGGGCGCAGAGTAGTGGATTACCACTCGAAGAGGTCTGGATTTCTGTGGCTTCAGGTGTTCGTATTTTTGGGTGGTATGTGGACGCAGGGCCACATCAGCCAGTGCTATTATGGTGCCATGGTAATGCAGGGAATATTAGCCATCGTCTCCCCAATCTATCTGAACTCCATCATCGAGGGATTTCCGTCTTTCTTTTCGACTATCGGGGATATGGCCAAAGTTCTGGCACGCCTTCTGAAATAGGTCTCTATCAAGATGCTTTAGCCGCCTATGAGTTTTTGGTGACTCAAAAAGCCGTCGATCCTCGACGTCTCGTAATCTTTGGCCGTTCTTTGGGAACCTCAGTGGCTGGTGAAGTGGTTCGTCAGCGACTCGCAGCTGGTCTTATTTTGGAAGGAGCCTTTCCCTCAATTCAATCGATGGCTGACCACCATTACCTTGGATTACCCGCACGTTGGTTTGTGGATTCGACATTTAATCTCAGGGAAAAGATTTTCTCCGTTTCTGTTCCCCTTCTCATTATTCATGGTGAGAACGATACGATCGTTCCTATGAAATTTGGGAAGCAAGTCTTTGATACAGCCCGCGAACCAAAAACCTGGTATCCAGTTCGTGGCGCTGGTCATAATGATGTACCGTTTGTTGGTGGCCCTGCGTACTTTCGTCAATTGTTGGCTTTTATTCAGAGGGTCGTGTCTTGACGGTCAATCTCTTCTATACCTTGACCCTTTTAAAGAAAGCCCGTTACCATTCATTGATCTTTATAAGATGATAGAAACATGACTCTTCACAACCGAGCCTTTGTCTACCAAATCAATATCTCCAATGGTGGTGTGCCCAAACGACCAATTGAGCAAGCATACATTTCAGGTGAGGGCGTAGACGGAGATAAGCAAAGAAATCGTGTGTTACATAGTGGAGCTGACCATGCACTGTGTCTTTATTCCCTAGAGTTAATTGAGGCGCTCCGTCGTGAAGGGCACTCAATTGCACCGGGTTCATCTGGTGAAAACTTCACCATTTCTGGGTTGGATTGGTCTATCCTTCAACCTGGTGATCAATTACACATCGGTGATTCGGTGCATATCGAAATGACTCATTATGCCGTTCCTTGTCGATATAATGCCCAATGGTTTCTTCGGAAAGATTACAAGCGAATTTCTCACAAAGTTCATCCAGGCTGGAGCCGGATCTATGCGAAGGTTCTCGCGGAAGGTCCCGTTCAACGTGGAGATGCCGTTTTCATAGAAGTGCCAAGATCAATGGAGATACAAGTATGAATCGTGTCCTTGAACCTGAGCTCATGGATGATGCTGCACAAGCACAAATCTATGCATCGGCCAACTTTGATGAAGAAAATCAAGGATTTGTCGATCGATTTTTACAAGCCCATGGCCAGGAATTAGACAACGCCCATGTTGTTGATCTTGGTTGCGGCCCCGGTGATATTCTCATTCGCCTAGTGGAAGCACACCCCACATTGAGAGTGACGGGCATTGACGCGTCTCAGCCAATGATCGATATTGCTCAACGTGCTGTGGATGATGCCAAACAACAGGAGCGTATTGAGTTTCGTTGTCAACGGATTCAAGATGTCTCGTTTTCGACTCCCGTCGATGCCATAATTTCTAATAGTCTAGCGCACCATATTCCCAATCCACTTCAATTTTGGTACATCATTAAAACGATGGCCAAATCTGGAGCCCCGGTGTTTGTCATGGACTTGATTCGACCCGAATCGACAGAAGAGGCGCAGGCTATCGTTGACCAATATGCCTTAAACGAACCTGCTCAATTGCGGAAAGACTTCTACAATTCGCTTCTTGCGGCGTTCACAGAAGATGACGTTGCTGCACACCTGGCCGAACTAAATCTCAGTCGTCTACTTCTTGATGTGCCTGATGATCGTCATTGGATTGTTGAAGGGCGAGTTTTTTAGCTAACTCCAAATTCGCATCTTGACTCGAGCTCGTCGAGGCCTTAATGTAGGGCGTTTGCCTTGGTTGGGGGATCGTCTAGGGGCAAGACATTAGATTTTGATTCTAAGAACCCAGGTTCGATTCCTGGTCCCCCAGCCACTCTTTTTCGCTAAAATCTAGCATTTTCAAAGAATTTCCTCTAGATACTTTCCCCACGTGGTTCGTAAGATTATTCTCCCTGACCTACCTTGGGCTTCTCTTGGAAAAACCAACATGACTTTCTTTAGGCTTGCAAATATGAGGTGTTGAGTCCTGTCTTTTCTCTAAAGATACTGAATGTGTTCTCATATTATCCAAGACTGTTTCTAGGCTCAATCTGACTCTGGTAATTATTAATTGTGGCACGCGTCATGAAATAAATACCTTGGGAATGTAGAATGGATGTACTTTGGGCTCTTGGTGCGACTGGCCTGATTGTTGTTGCAGGCTATGGCATCACCATACTTGTCATACACCCGATCCGGAACCTGCAAGCTGTTCAAACCTCTATTCTTCATCTCCTCACTGAGCATAAAGATGTCTATGGTATTGCGAGAGATCGACAGAAATATCAAGCTCGTGAGGTCTTTCGGCAGTCGGTGTCACGACTTGAGGAGGCGAAGGGTCGGGTACCACTATATTGGCTGTGGGAAGTGCTGGGTCCAGTACCAAAGCAGCAAAAGCTTGAGGACGCAAAGGCGGCCTTACTAAGGCTCGCCGGTCTCGCCGTGCAAATAATCGATCACCAGGCAGATCTGTCCAAGCGTCAAATAGAGAGAGCACAGGTGATGAAAGCCGCAGCTCAACAGGAAACGATCATAAAAGATTGCCTGGTACTCAAGGACCATCCTGTATTTCGGGATACGTAATGGTTAACGAGTTAAATCATAAGTAACAAGCAATTTCGCGACGAGACGGTGCTATTCTTATCGTGTAATCCCTTCTTGACATAGCAAGGACCGTAAACTCTGGATGACTGGAAACACTTCCTGGTTCCAGTCGGCGCCTTGACGATCAAAGGCTTTTTGTTCCTCCTCAACAATACACCGATCTTGGGCAAAGATACCATCAGTGAACCACACGATAAACGGCCACAATAGATGTATCAGTCCAGGAATAGAAGGCTTTCGGATCATCATCAATCCAAATGTGTGATTCATACGTTGTTCACGATCAACGGGCACATAGACATTCCATAGATTCAAGGCAGGTTCCGTACTCCCAGCTGTCCAGAACTTCAGCGTCTGATAAGGGTACTCGGTGCAAATCGTCATAAGATCATGTTTCGGTCCATCACTCAATTGTTTCTTGCTGCCTAGAATAAGTTTTTCGCCAAGTGGCTGTGACCCTTTGACTCGAGAGAAGGTATAGTCCACTTCCACGGCATGGGTTCGTTCACGAAGATCTAGAAAGATAGTTCGAATTCCACCCATCAAGCGACGATGCAAAAACTGATGATTCATGTCCATCAGGTTTTCATGCATGAATGAATAGTGACAATTCACCTTTCGATCGAGGTAACGGGTTTGGTAATGAGGGTCGTTTTCTAAAGACACCTCTGGAAATTGGACTCTTGGAAGATTTTTTATGGATCCTGGAAACACAAATACTAGTCCATAGGCTTCATGACAGGGATAGCTCCTGACGCCTTTAGGACGTGGTTGGTCCTTCCCTAAATAAGGGATTCCAATACAGGTTCCAGTTTGGTCATAGGTCCAACAATGATAGCCGCATTGGAGGTGCTCACCATGCACCACACCGCAATGAAGGGGAACCTGCCGATGGGCACATCGATCTTCAAGGGCAAAAACCTGCCCACTTTTTGTCCTCACCAAGACTATGGGATCTCCAGCAAATGACACGCCGAGGGTTTTTCCTTTTTTTAAATCTCTTGTGCGTGCTAACGGGTACCAAAAGTCCGGGTGGCTACCCGTTTTTCTCAGGTCTGAGCTTGGACCTGCTTGATGCAGCCGAGGCGTGTGACGTTCTAGATCTTTAGGAGAGACAGAAGTATCTTGCACTTCTACGTGTAATTGAGATTGCTTAATCATGTAGGTCTCCTAAGTAGTCGAATGCTAAGGGGGAAGCATGCGAGAGTCTAAGGGGGTACAAGAGGAAGGAAGCTCCTTATAGCAGAAATGTATTAAGAGAGATAGGGACACGACTTTTGACGCTTAACCTGTGTCAGTGTGGTCTGTCAGTGAGTGGGGAAAACTAACCCAATCCTCCTTGCTCTAAATTTTGCTACACTTCATCGAGAATTTTATGCTGCAACCTCACTCTATCACGGCCTCAATGCTCTACAACCTCGTGAGTTGTGAGCATCGGCTATTTCTCGATATGTTTGGAGATGCATCTCAATGCGATGAACCGAACGCCTTCATTCAACTCTTGTGGGAAAAAGGGACACTGTTTGAACACGCAGTCATTCAGAAACTCGAAACACCGTTCCTTGACCTTTCTTCCTACCGAGCAGAAGAGAAAGAGCGGCGTACTCGCGAGGCTATTGAACAAGGAGTTCCACTCATCTATAGCGGTCGATTATCCATCGATAATCTATTAGGTGAACCTGATCTCATTCGGATGGAAGGCCGCGGATACGTGGCTGGTGATATCAAATCTGGATCGGGAGAAGAGGGAGAAGAGGATCAAGGAAAACTCAAAAAAACGTATGCTGTCCAGTTGGGGCTCTACACGGATATTCTAGAACGCTTAGAAACCTCCGCGGGCCGGTGGGGATTTATTTGGGATATTGATGCTAAAGAAGTCCGATATGAATTTTCAAAACCCCAAGGCAGCCGCACGCCTCAAACCTGGTGGGAACTCTATGACGCGTTTCGACAACGTGCTGAAGAGATTCTTGATCGAGCCCACACTACGCAACCAGCTTATAGTAGTGGGATCTGTAAACTCTGCCAATGGTATCGTCCCTGCTTACTTGACCTTCAACGGCAAAAAGATCTCACCCTTTTACCAGAACTGGGCCGTGCCAAACGTGATGCACTGAGCACTCATTTTTCCACCATACAAAGCTTTGCGGTGTCTGATCTCGAGAGCCTCATTCATGGTAAAAAAACACGTATTCCTGGCCTTGGTCTTGGTACGCTTCAGAAGCTTCACGCGCGTGCTCAATTAGTTTCTTCAGGAGCTAAGGCCCGTCCCTATCTTCGTCAATCCATTGATCTGCCCGTTTCTGAGTCGGAGGTATTCTTTGACATTGAAGTCGACCCCCTTCGTGATCACACGTATCTACATGGGTTTATTGAACGCCGACAACAAGATTGTTCGACCGAACAGTACATTGCTTATTTTGCTGAGCAGCCAACACCCGAAGCGGAGCAAATGGCCTTTGCTCAAGCGATTGTCTATCTTCAGCAACATGCGCATTCCACGGTGTATTACTATTCAAAATATGAACGGACCATCTACCGTAAGCTCCAGGTAAAATATCCAGACGTGTGTTCTGCAGAAGAAATTGAAATGCTCTTTTCTCAGGAGCGAGCTATAGATCTGTACTTTGATGTTGTCCTCAAAGCCACTGAATGGCCGACTCGGGATTACTCGATTAAAACTCTCGCCAAATATTTAGGGTTCCTTTGGAGAGATACTCATCCGTCCGGTGCCGCCTCCATTGAGTGGTTCCACCGATGGGTAGAAAGTGGCGACCAAGTCATCAGGCAACGAATTCTCGACTATAACGAAGACGATTGCATTGCCACGAGGGTTTTACTTGACGGAATTCGTAGGCTTCCTGTTCACCCCGCTACCCCATAATGTTTTAGTCTCAACTATTTGTTGACTAAATACCTTAAGACCTTTTATAGAACAGAAAGACTGATTGAAATTTCAGGCTTAGTTGTAGTTTGATTTCGGCAACCCCACGGTCTAATATTTTTTGTCTGGTATATAGAACTTCTTAACATCAATCTCTTGAACTATGAAGACTTATTATGACGCTCGCAACCTCTCCAGCTGAGAAACTTATTGTTGCTCTTGATTTTTCGGATGTCGACGAGGCGCGCCAATGCGTTGACGAGCTCGACGGGATAGTGAGTTTTTACAAAGTTGGCTTGGAATTGTTCACTTCACCGTCTCGAGACTTTCTGGAAGAGTTGCGACAGCGTAATTGTCGGATCTTTCTAGATCTGAAAATGCATGATGTGGATGAGACAATTTGCCGTGCTGTCGCAAACGTCGCAACGCTCGGTGTCGACTTCCTCACGATTCATGGAAATAGCGCCACTATGAAAGCAGCCTGTCGAGGAAAAGCTCAGCAGAGTTTGAAGATATTAGCTGTACCACTTTTATCAAGTTGGAATGAAAAGGATTTACAGGAGCTATTCTTGGTTGGACCAACAGCCGAGTTCACACCAAAGTTTGCTACGTTAGATGACTATGTATATTGGCGAGCTGATCAGGCCATTTCGCAAGGCTGTGATGGGCTGATTGCATCTGGTGAATATGTCAAAAAACTTCGTGCCAGATTTGATGAGAAGATATTCATCATATCTCCTGGGATACGTCCTTCTGGCTCACCCACAGACGAACATAAACGTTCTCTGACCCCGGGGAAGGCTATTCAAGATGGAGCCAATTATGTCGTAGTTGGTCGCCCTATTCGTGACGCGAGCGATAGGAAAGATATGGCTCAAAGGATCCTCGACGACATCGGAAACACCGAGTTGTCATCTTGAGCATCTTTTTCCAGATTGGATACCCGTGAAAGTCGTGATTGGTATTTTCAATCTTGAATCGAGAGATTCCAACCATCCGCAAACCAGCTATGTGGTAGCGATATTCTCTAGGGATACTATATCCAGTGTCTCTGCAAGGTTCAGATGAAAAAATGTTGAGAAAATCGGCCCAATACTCATCCAGCTTCATATTCCGTCTCGAATGACCTTCATTTGCTTTTCACCCTTTGTTGTGCCCAGCCACCTTTGTCCTCTAGCTCCCAATTACGAAACATCCCTCAAATTCCCGACATCGTTCCGATCGAGAAAAAGAGTGACTCATTATGTCAAGGCTGTTATGATTTCCTAATTCCCATGATTTGCAAGACGATCAGATTGCTTACCATTCCTTGAGACGTATGGAAGGGAACTCCCCATGACAAAACGTACTCGACTTTCCCACATCCTCATTGTCGAAGAAAATTCTGTTCAACGTGAGGCAGTCATGGCTCCATTAAAAGAGCAAGGGTATGATGTCATTGGTGTCGCGACTGCTCAAGAGGCTCTCGCACAAACCAGAGAAGAGACCTTTGGTCTTGCTATCATTGAATTACGTTTGCCTGACAGCGAGGGCATTCAGTTACTCAAAAAGTTGAAAAGTGCAACCTTAGGCATTCGTGTCATTATTTATACAGGATATAGTTCACTTGACTCTGCAAAGGATGCTGTCAACTTAGGAGCTTTTGCCTATATCGAAAAGGGAAATGATACAGAAGAACTCTTGCGTCAGGTTGGTCGCGCGATGCGCAGTCAACTCGATCAGTATACGAAGGAGCTTGAGGAGGCTGTAGCTGAGCGAACAGCTACGCTTCAGGAACGAGAAGAGCGATTTCGACAATTAGCTGAACACATTCACGAGGTCTTTTGGTTGTCATCAGCCGATAAAGCTCAGATGTTTTATGTGAGTCCGGCCTATGAAACGATTTGGGGGAGTTCCTGTGCGAGCCTTTATGAAAATCCCGAGAATTTCTTTGAGGCCATTCATCCAGAAGACCAAGAACGGGTTAAAAGCGCCCTTCCCAAGCAACTGCAAGGCACTTACCATGAATCGTTTCGTGTGATTCGACCTGATGGATCAATCCGGTGGATTGAGTCGCGAGCATTCCCGATAACGAATGACCAAGGGGAGGTCTACCGAATTGCAGGAATTGAAGAAGACATCACTGATCGAAAGCGTGTTGAAGCCGCGCTTCAAAAAACGGAGCGTCAATATCATCAGGCAAGTAAAATGGAGTCGATTGGAACCTTGGCAGGCGGCATTGCTCATGATTTTAACAATATTCTTACCGCCATACTTGGTTACACAGAATTAGCGCTCGCAACTGTGCCAAAGGAAAGTCGGACAAATCGAAATCTCCAGGAAGTGCTTACAGCCGGACATCGTGCTAAGCACCTCGTTCAGCAAATTCTCACATTTAGTCGGCAGAGTGGACAAGAACGGGTCTCTATCGATATGCATCACATTGTTCAGGAGGCCTTGAAGCTTCTACGCGCCACGATCCCTTCAACAATCGAAATTCGTCAGAACATTACTTCAAAAGCCACAACTTTGGCTGATCCTTCGCAAATCCATCAAGTTATCGTCAATTTGTGCACAAATGCAGAATATGCCATGCGGGAACAAGGGGGGTTGTTAGACATCACTCTTGATGATGTGGAAATTAAGGATTCTTTCTCGACCGATCGTCCAAATTTGAAGGCTGGACCATATATTCGCCTCACGGCCAAAGACAGTGGAGTTGGGATGTCCCCTGAAATTGTCGAGCGGATGTTTGACCCATTTTTTACGACCAAGGCTGTGGGAGAAGGATCCGGGATGGGCCTAGCGGTTGTGCATGGCATTGTCACAACCCATGGTGGGTGTTTGTTTGTAGAAAGTGCACCAGGAATAGGAACAAAAGTCGAAGTGTATCTTCCAACCATTCGGACCGCCATTTGGGATGTCTTTTCTACTCAAGACCCCATTCCAGTTGGAAAAGAAAGTATTCTTTTTGTGGATGATGAAGAAACCATTGTTCGACTGGGGCAAGAGCTGCTGACTCATCTTGGGTATTCAGTGACTGTTAGAACTAGCAGCGTTGAAGCGTTAGCGTTGTTTCGAAATAATCCTCAACGTTTCGACATGGTCATCACAGACCAGACCATGCCAACCATGCCTGGAGATGCCCTTTCACGGGAACTGCTTCGCATAAGGCCAGACCTTCCTATCATTTTATGTACCGGATTTAGTCACGTTGTCTCCGCTGAAAGGGCCAAAGCCATGGGCATTCGAGGGTATCTCATGAAACCTTTGGCCATTCGAGACTTGGCGCCAATAGTCCGACATATTCTCGATGAACAACCTTACTACATCAGGCAAAAAGAAGAAGCCTCTTTCAGTGTGACAGACTTTGAAGAAGCCTGATTCAGGGCGCGAACCCATCAAAAAAAGATGAAGGTAACGATGTTTAATTTCGCTACCATTTCAGTCCTCAATACACCATAAGCATGGAATATTTATGTTGCGATGTGTTCCATTTACTTTATCGTTAAGTATTTTAACTCATCAAAAAAAGTGACGATTCATGAATAATTGAATGTTCTGAGTTCTGTCAAAGCACAAGCATATTGCTCATGCCATCAATTTTAATTGTTGACGATAATGAACAAGTGTGTGGCGTATTGCGTGAAGCTTTTGAGAGAGCCGGATACCAGGTCCGTATTGCATTGAATGGACATGAGGGGACGATACGCTATCGAGAAGTTCCTGCTGATCTGGTCATCTTAGACATACTCATGCCAGAGAAAGAAGGGCTAGAAACGCTGATCGAACTTCGTCGTGACTTTCCAGCGATTAAGGTTATCGCCATCTCAGGAGGTAGTGAACGTGCCCACGTCAATCTTCTGGATCTCGCGAAGCGGTTAGGTGCCCTGCATACCTTGAGAAAACCTTTCGAGATGAAAGCCTTGGTCGACCTTGCCACTTCATTAATAGCCCCGTCCCATGATCAGACCAGTCTCAACTGAAACTCTTTGTAATTTCAGCTACGGTTCTTATTATGTGATTATTCTTTCTCGACGATAGGATCACAAATGCACAATCCAGCGCATCCCCAATTTCCCATCCATTCTCTTCTTCAGGAGCGATGGAGTCCTAGAGCATTTTCTGAAAAACCTGTAGAAAAAAATATACTCCAAAGTCTTATGGAAGCCGCGCGTTGGGCGTCTTCTTGTTTTAATGAGCAACCGTGGAGTTTTCTTGTAGCGACAATACAAGAGAAGGAAGAGCATGGAAAAATGCTGTCATGTTTGGCTGAAGCGAATCAAAGTTGGGCAAAAAAAGCTCCCGTCCTTATGATCACCATTGCTAAGCTTCACTTTGCTCATAACGGGACGTCTAACCGCCATGCTTTTCACGATGTAGGTCTCGCGGTAGGCAATCTCGTGGTGCAGGCTACAGCTCTAGGGTTAGGTGTTCACCAAATGGCTGGAATTACTCCAGAAATCGCAAAATCGCTATACAATATTCCAGACAACTACGAAGCTCTCACCGCTTTGGCTATTGGTTATATTGGTGACCCTCAAAGTTTACCAGCAGTATTTCGTGAACGAGAATTAGCTGAGCGAACCAGGCACCCTTTGTCTGAATTTGTCTTTAGTACTCAATGGGGTCAGTCCGCTGCCGTGGTGCGAGAATAACTCATTTCAGACTAAACGGACTGTAGTCCTCTCCAAGAGTTTCCTCCATTCGTCCTCTGCCTTACCCTAAGTGAATTGCAAAGATAATTTCTTCGTTCTTACTAAACTCTCAGCTGCATTTCTGTTTATATAGTTTTCCTTAATACTCTTATGCTTTTCCGTTTCTCGGTAAAGCCAAGTTTAGACAATATAGATTGAATTGAAATAAGAGAAAAGGTGGGTACTATATACTGAGGATTCTAACATCTTCAAATGTGAATACACTCAATTGAATAAGGACGTTACGCATGCGAGTCCCACAACGCTCCCTCCTTGTCATCAATGTTTTCCTTTCTCTCCTGGTATTACTTTTCACACCAGGGACTCTACAAGCAGGTGAAAAAAGTTGTTTATGGCGTGTGACCTCCAACTACAATACCGTATATGTCCTTGGATCAGTACATGTTCTTCGGAAGGAACACTATCCTTTGAACGACAATATCTATGAAGCCTTTGATGCTGTACAACACCTTGTTTTTGAGGTCAACCTAGACAGCATGTCTTCGCCAGAAAATCAGATAGATTCCTTGAGGAAAGGCATGTTAGGGGATGGACAGACACTCAAGGATGTCCTAGCTCCCGATAGTTATGGATTCACAAAAACCACACTCCAAAAACATGGCTATAACGTGGGAATGTTTACGTTAATGAAGCCTTGGATGCTGGCCATGACCCTCACGATTCTGGAATTACAGAAGCTTGGTTTTGAAACTGACCATGGAGTCGATCAGCATTTCTTTGAGAAAGCTAAAACAGAAGGGAAGTCAGTTGAGGGATTCGAAACGGTCGAATATCAACTCTCTCGCTTTGATAGTTTACCTTTCGGCGTTCAAGAACAATTTCTTCTCCAGACCTTAGGCGAAATTGGCACCCTCAAACAACAAACGCAAAACTTAGTCCAATCTTGGACAAGTGGACGAGTTGAGGGCCTAGAGGTGATGTTAGAGAAGATGCAGGAATTCCCGGAAGTGTATGAGGCCCTCATTTCGCAACGAAATAACAATTGGATGCCGCATATTGAAACCTATTTGCAAGAAAACGAACCCTATATGATTGTTGTGGGGACTTTGCATTTGGTTGGTGAAGAAGGCTTACTCGCGATGCTCAAGAAAAAAGGGTACATGATTCAGCAACTGTAACCTTTTGGCATCCCTCAAAACGCAAAAGTAAAAGGCTGCTCTTCTCTTCATAGTAAACCCGTGTCTTATTCTACGAGACTTTGATATAGTCTGTTTCTCAAGATACCGCTTCCCCGATGAATCATTTGAATCGTTCCATCCACATCAAGTAAGGCATAGGTTGGATCGGCCTTGATCCTAAAGGTTTCCTTAAGAAGCCCTCCATCGTCATATGACGCTGGGAAGGTAAAGGTGCCTGAGTGTTTGTCAACATACTCCTTGCCCCTATCACTTGGATCAGCTGTACCAAGTGTGAGAATTTGTACTTCCGTCCAAACTGTCTCTCGATAATATTGCGCTAATTGGGGTAACTTACGTTGGCATACTCCACACCAAGGAGCCCAGAACATGAGCAACGTTTGTTCCCCTTCGAACGAGTCAGTCGAGAAATATCGTCCATCCATCGATTGAATACACTTGAAACTCTGATGCCGGCTCGTGTACTGACTGAGCCGACGATCGATCAAGGGAACCGCCGCCTGCAAAATAAACAAGACTCATCAACCTGACAAACAGAATATGCAAGGGTCTAAGTTTAAATCTCGATCTAAGGTTGTACATAGAGAAAAAACTCTCTTTGTAGTAATACCTTTATGAGAGACAGATGATGGTCGTTTCTTTCGATCGGCTCAATGTTCTAATCGCTTGATGGGAGAGGGAAACGTTTTTGATAGAATGCATCACATACCCCATATGCCCTGCCAAAACAAGGAACAACTATAAACTTAAGGTGGTTGATCCCTGAAGATTATGGAAGAGAAATTAGAGAGCCCAGTTCGTTTTCATTCTTTTTCAAAGTATGATTCACGGGCAATGGACGACGTACCAAAAGGAGCTATGAGTCATGATCACAGCAATTGGAGATGTGCTACGACGATGTTATGAACGAGGATGGATTACTTCACGAGATGGGAACTGCAGCTTACGGAGGGCTAGAAGCGTCTATATTTCTATCACACCATCTGGATGGCGTAAGACTATTGTGCATCCAGAGCACATGATCAAAATTAGGTTAGTCGATGGAAACATGCAGATTCCAGAAGGAACGAATCCATCTGGTGAACTGCATATGCATTACTTGTTACTCAAAGGAATGAATAGAACACGTGCGATTGTGCATGTGCATCCAACGCATGTGGTTGCCGCTATCTATAGAGGATTCGATTTACAAAAAATCTGTGGAGATTTTCCGGAGATTTATCGTTACACCCGCATTGGCCCAACAGTGCCTATGCTGCCAGCCGTGAGTTCAGAGCTAGGTGAAGCCACGGCGCAGGCATTGGGGGTTACCAACGATAATCCAGCGGGGGACTTTGACATTGTCGGGCAAGCGAATCATGGTGTCTGCTCCATGGCACCAGATCCTTGGTCTGCATACGAACACATCGAACGACTAGATCATATCTGTGAAATTGTATTGAACAGTGGGGTGTCGCCCTAAGAAGAGGACTTTGTGAAATTCAAACTTTTCATCTTCTACATATATCTCATGAATGTATGATCATCTAACATGGGCTAGCTTTCAAATGTTCCTGAATGCTGAATTGGCTCCTATCGGCTAATGTTTGACTCCTTCGTTTTTATTTTCATCTCTCTTTTTGCATGCTTTTTTATTGTGCTTCTTGCTCGATTGAATAGTGATCGCTATAGTGCTAGACGTTTAGCTCACATTAAGTGTATCGACGAGTTTTAGAATTTTTCATACAACTGTCTCGAGGGAAAGGAGTATTCATGGCTCAGAAGAAATCTGTCCGATCGTCAAACAAGAAAGGGTCATCATCAAAACCTTCCTCAAAGACCAAAGCCAAAGCCAAATCTACTGCTTCAACAAAAAAGAATGTTGCAGCTAAAAGCAAGACTAAGCCCAAGGTCAAAACAGCAAGCCCTAGAAATTCAGCAACTCCAAAGATAAAAAAGAAGACGGTCGCGAAGGGTAAGCCCAAGACAGCAAAATCCAACAAGAAAGTCTCATCGGCTAAAAAGACGGTAAAGAAGTCGAGTTCTTCCTCAGTCAAGAAAAGAGCCACTACTCCAGGTGTCAAAGCATCGAAACCTAAAAAAGTTAGCTCGAAAGTAAAATCTATCACTGACTCTAAAAACCTTGTTAAAAAAACCAAAAAAGTCGTTACTAAACTACGAGCAAAAGCTCCTAAGAAACGATCGACCAAACCTACTGTGTCAGTAAAGCCTGAAACACAGCAAAAAGCCGTACTCACGGCTATTGATCGATACAATATTGGAGGTCTGCTTGCTTGCGCGATAGACCAAGCAAGAGACCCTGGGTTACAAAAGTTTCGAAAGGTATTGAAACACCTCGCTCTTTCATCAAAAGAGCAAGAGAATCTTGTTCGAGTCACTCAAGGGTTTATGTTTCCCAAGTTATTTGCAGATGAGATCAAGGAAGAAGCGATTCGAGAACTAGCTGTAAAGGAATTAGTAGGGTTTGCTAGGTCTGAAGGTAACTATGAACGGGATTGGCAATCTGATATGAAGCAATTTGCGATTTGGCTAGGAATTACGATTACGTAAAAAACGTGAAGCGTCGTTTGTGAAGCGTCTAAGAAAATGCAGAAGACTCATTCTACGAGATACGCTTCACGAGCTACGTGAGTTCGCGACGGCCTTCGATTGACTTCAGTAGCGTTACCTCATCTGCATATTCGATATCCATCCCGACAGGGATACCATAGGCAATGCGCGAGACACGAACGCCATGAGGCTTGAGGATTTTGGTGAGATAAATGGCAGTCGCTTCACCTTCTATAGTTGGATTGGTGGCAATCACGACTTCTTGGACTTCTCCGGATTTGACTCGATTTTCTAATTCATGTGCTCGAATGTCGGCTGGTCCTACACCATCCAGGGGTGAGAGAGCCCCAAACAATACATGGTATAAACCATGGAACGCTTTACTATGCTCAATGGCATGAAGGGTACTGGGTTCTTCTACGACAAGAATTCTAGTTCGGTCGCGTTTAGGACTGAGACAAATCTCACATAGAGATTCTTCGGCAATATTTCGGCATTCTGTGCAAAAGGTGACACGTTCTTTTACATCACGAATGGCATCTGCTAAGCGCAATGCTTCTTCTTTTTCAGCTTTCATCATGTGGAAGGCTAGCCGTTGAGCGGTTTTCTGTCCGATGCCAGGGAGCCGAACAAATTCTTTAGCAAGGCGTGCTAAGAACCCTCCCTGTTGACCACTTGTTCCTGATCTTTTTTCTACAATAGTACTTGCCACGATCGCTCCTACCTGGTGTTAAAACATTCCAGGAATGCCCATTCCACCTGTCAAGGACTTCATTTCTTCAGACATCATATCTTTGGCTTTTCGTAAGGCTTCATTGGTTGCGGCAACCAACAAGTCTTGGAGCATATCGCGATCTTCGGATTTCATCACCTCTGGGTCGATGGTCACCTTTGCAACCTGCATGGCTCCGGTGACTGTCACCGTCACCATTCCTCCACCAGCGGATGCTTCCACTTCCTTAGTCGCAGCGTCCGCTTGAATTTTCCCCATTTGCTCTTGCATCGCCTGCGCCTGTTTTAACAGATTGCTCATATTGCCGAATGGATTTTTTGACATTAGGGGTTTTCCTCCTTTGGGGAAATACGGTGAGCCGAGACGACTTCTCCACCAAACATTTCCAAGGTTTGTTTCACAATTGGATTGGCTCGAGCTTCATCTATGAGATTTTGGTCTTTCTGGTCCTGATGTTTTGCTCGATGTTGCCCAATTGTCAAGGTCGTTGGATGTGTGCCATCCAATTCGACTACGCGTACTGTAATCGCATGTCCAGCTACTTGTTGACAGACTTTGGCAATCAACGCTCGATTTTCTGGTTTATCAGTTCGCCACCGAGCGACTGAAGCGTTCTTGGGATATCCAATCATGACAAGTTCAGGTTCCATTTGTACGATGGTTCCCATCTCGACAAATGTCCCAATGTTTGGATGGTCTTTCATTAATCGATCCATCACCTGTTCCCAGTCGACCGGTGTTTTGGTCGTAGGTGACTCCAAATTGACAGTACGAGGCATTTCCATTGCTGCTACTGCGACGGAAGGTTTCGTGGGTAGTATTTTGTTTCCTGAGGTTGCGTGTACTGTGACTTTTGGATCATCTGGACGAGTTCGCTGACTCATATTCGACTGCGGTGGCTCTGGCTGCCGAAGGGGAGGTTTGAAAGTCTTCGATTCTGGTATGCGTTCGGAGATAGATCGAGTTGAAGGGTTCGCAACTCTCTGTGGTGGTAAAGAGGTTGAGGTCACAGAAGATTCTTGTTTTGATTCCTTCTGTGGTTGAGCTTTTCCTAACTGGGTTGCTCGGACTACAGTGGCTTCTATCATAAATCTTGGATGTGCACTCATCCGTAGACTATCTTCGGCTTTCGAGAAAATCTGAAAGACATCTTGAAGGAAGGCTTCGCTGACTCTTTTGGCTTGTGCAATCGTATTTTCGACTTCCTCGGTTGGCAACTCAAGGAGAGCTTGGACTTGCTCCCGTGAAGGGACGACTGATGCAACAAGGACATTGCGAAGTCGTTCAACAATTTCTCGGCAATAAATTCTGATATCATATCCTTGATCAAAAGCTTGTGCCACACAGGTAATCCCGGCTGATGCATCTTGATTGATGATCGCATCGACTAAATTGCGTACTAGTTCGTCAGGTACTGACCCTAAAAGTGCCTCAAGATCTGTATGCCGGACTTCATCTCCTCCGAATGCCACGGCTTGGTCAAGCAAACTCAGGGCATCACGCATGCTCCCATCACTTGCCCTCGCGATAGCGGCAAGACTTCGTTCTTCAATAGAAATTCCCATTTGAGAGACGACATGTTGTAATTGATGGATAACTTCAAGTCGAGGAATTCGTCGAAAAGTGAAATGTTGGCAACGAGACAAAATGGTCGCAGGAATTTTGTGGACCTCAGTGGTGGCAAAGATGAATACGGCATGGCTCGGTGGTTCTTCAAGCGTTTTCAACAAAGCATTGAACGCCGAGTTGGAGAGCATGTGGACTTCATCGATGATGTAAACGCGATGGGCTCCTCGAAACGGTGAAAATTTTACATTTTCCCGTAATTCTCGGACATCATCTACCCCTGTGTTCGATGCTCCATCGATTTCAATGACATCCACGGATTGTCCCCGAGTAATCTCTAGGCAACTCTCACATGTCTCACAGGGTTCACTTGTGGGTCCGTTTTCACAGTTGAGGGCTTTGGCCACAATCCTGGCCACGGTTGTTTTTCCCACGCCACGCATCCCAGAAAATACATAGGCATGAGCTACGCGCTCACGAGTAATGGCATTTTTAATGGTCTGGACCACATGGGGTTGTCCAATGACCTGCTCAAAACTACCGGGACGATATTTTCTTGCTGAAACCTGATATTCCATGGATTACGACATTGTGAAGAATGCAAAGTGAAAAGTGCAACAACAGGTGAAAGTCATGGGAAATTAGGTTCTTTAATGTACCGTTTCTACTGAAAAAAACTGGGGCCAGGTGATCCTGCGGCACCCAGACTAGCCTGCTTACCGTTGCTTCCTTCCGGACCTGGCGGAGTTCACAGGATTCTGTTGCACAGGGCCCAGCCCCTTTTTTTAAAGACTCTAGAACACTCGGCTTACCAGTTGAAGCTCAGATGAAGGCTGGCGGAGAGGGAGGGATTCGAACCCTCGGTACCGTTGCCGGCACACGTGATTTCCAATCACGCCGAATCGGCCACTCTCGCACCTCTCCTCAAAGCTTCAATACCGTGTAATACGTATTTGTATTAAATCTTCTGCGGCAGCAACATATTTCTTATCAATTGGTCATACACGTTGAGTGTGACGAGTTTCACACTTACGTTGTGCAGAATGGCGATATTACCACGAGGTCAGCAGCGCGACAAGCGGCCAGTCTTGTGAGCTTACTTTCATCCACTTATGACATTTTAGCGTGATAATGTTCGAGCCTTAAACTGGCGTTGCCGTCGAGTGGATCCATGGAGTGCAGCAAACAGATGACCACGGAAGATTAACATGAGTATGGCAAGAATGGGAGTGCAGAGTAGGATCAAGAGCTCACTCACTGAATTAGATATTCCCATGTATTGAAGCCAACTGGTCAGAAGACTAAATGGTATGGTTAAAATATGAAGAAAGTCTAGTCCTCCTCGCATCCCAGATTGGCTGGAAAACTCAAAAAAGAATGACAGGCCAAAGGGTGCAAGGAAAAGTGAAATAGGCAGAAACCATTCGATCCAGTTCTCAAGGACAAATTCATAGCTCTCTTGTACAACTTCCATGGCTGAATTTTTCCTGCCTTGATAGATGACTTCCGGTACCGGATTCAATATCACAAAAGCGAGAAAAAAGATTGCAGAAAGTAGCACAGGTCGATAAGGGTTGGCTTGCAAAGCCATTTGTAGAATGAGGACGGGAAACCACACAAGAAATCCTATAGAGATGACATCCCAGAAATACTGCCCGGCACTTTGTGGGACGTCGCTCCAACGAATATTACGAGAACCCAAAACAACCTGTTCGACTAGATAGAGGGTAGCGCCAATGACGAATGCATTAGCCGCACCACCGATGAATCCACCAAGCATGCCAAGCGGTGAGGCTAGCATGGTTATGAGAACCAACACTGCCGTAAATCCCACTACGACCATTACCATGATCCAACCCTGAACAAATGAGCGTAGGGTCGCTTGAATGACCTGTCTGTAGAGTTGAATAGTGGCTTGAATAAACTCTGCCACGGGAACTGATCCTAGGAGACTAGATACCTATCGAGATGATTGAGGTGGGTGTTTAAGGGCAATGATTTCTTGTTGAAGTTGGTCGCGTTCCTGAGCAATTTTTTTGAGCCGACTGGGACGGTTGATGGTCCACCATTTGAGCTTTTCTTTAAATGTTACTTGGCGAGGAGGCACACTCTCAGCTGTAGAATGTTGAAAGTCATAGCCTTTGTGGGCTTTGCTATTTTCTATGAACTTTCGATAAATATCTTGATACAGATTTTTCAAAGCCATGATGGTCATACCATACTCTACTCAGAAATTTCTGGCAAGATGGTGTTCTCTCCTCATTTCAGTGTATCAGGCTCAGCTATTTTCTTGAAAAACGAGAAATCTTGAGCATTTAAAGAATTCTGTACTTTCCTATATCACATATTTTCATTTAGAATCATCATCAACAAGCCTAGCTGAGTTAAAGAATGTGACAAATATGCGAGAGTGGCGGAATTGGCAGACGCGCAGGTCTTAGGAGCCTGTGGGTAACCGTGGGGGTTCAAGTCCCCCCTCTCGCACCAATTTCTTTAGCCATAAGCTATTTTTTCATATAGACTCATGAATTAACTTAATCGCATGCGTCCTAACCGTAGAGGAGTCGTTGCTCCATGAAATTGGAAATGACCGAATTAGGCCCAGTCAAAAGGGCTCTGAAGATTGAAGTACCAGAAGATGCTGTCAATACTGAGTTTCTAAAAGTCTACAATGAACTAAAGAAACAGGTTCGTGTCCCTGGATTTCGGCCTGGTAAGGCCCCAGTGGCGGTGCTAGAAAAACGCTACTCGAAGATGGTTGAACAAGATGTTGTACAACGGATTGTTCCCGATTATTACCAACGAGCCGTTAAGGAAGCAGGGGTGGTTCCGGTGGTTGTCGAGATTCCCCCATTTGAGCGGTTAAAGATTCAGCGTAATGCTACTTTCACGTTTACTGCGACTGTTGAGATTAAGCCGTCAATTAAACTTGGGGACTATCGCCCTCCAAATCCTATTTCACTCAAACCTGATCCACGAACGGTCACGGATGAGCAAATTGAAGAAGCCTTGACTAATCTCCGCGAACAGCATGCACAAATTGATGCAGCTCCAGAGGGTGCCGTCATTGCTGATGGCATGCATGCAGTTCTTAACGTCGAAGGGCTCTTAGATGACCAACCACTCGAAGGAACCAAAAAAACTGGCCATTTACACAAAGTCGGTTCAAAGACTCCTATCCTTGGGATTGATGTTGACGAACATCTGATTGGAGAAACCCTAGGGTCAAAACTTGACATTCGGCAAGAATACCCTGCCAATCATCCAGACGAACGACTGGCCGGTAAGACAGTGACGTTTCGCATTGATGTAGAGGCCATCAAGCAGCAAACGTTGCCTGAGTTGGATGATGAATTTGCTAAAGATTGTGGTGAATATGAAAATCTTGAACACCTCCGTACTTCACTTCGAGATCAACTTGATTCTCTTCTCAAACGGGACATCGAAGACGGGTACAAGGAGCAAATCATCAACCGACTTGTGACCATGCATCATTTTGATATTCCTGAGCCTCTCATTGATCGAGAGCTTGAAACAATGGTTCGCCAAAAAATGCTTCGTGACCACCAAAAGGGGCAGGGCGGTATGGATGAACCACTCAAGCTTCAGGAAGAAGCCAAACGGCTTCAACAAGAACTCCAGCCTGAAGCAAAGAAACGCATCAAGCTGAGCCTCATTCTTGAGAGTCTTGCAGAAAAAGAAGGCTTAACGGTCGAGGATGATGATGTTGAAGAAGAAATGAAGAAGTTGGCTCAATCGGTGAAACTACCAGTAGAAGAAGTGCAGAAAATGTTAGATGCTGGAGGTGAGCAGTCGCGGGCAGAATTTCGTGAACGGATTCTTGCTGAAAAGGCCCTACAACTGGTCTACCAATTTTGTGTCATTCAAGGGTAAATGCATGACAGTTAGCTCGTAGACATTGAAAAAACTATTGACAATCAATCGTTAAGAAACGTTGCAATGAAAGCCGATAAGTACCCTGAGGAGGAATTGATAGTATGTTAATACCAATGGTTATTGAACAGACGACTCGTGGGGAACGATCCTACGATATTTATTCACGTCTTTTAAAAGATCGCATTATTTTTTTAGGAGCCCCCATTGATGATGTTTTTTCTAATGTCATCATTGCGCAACTACTGTTTCTCGAAGCAGAAGACCCAGAAAAAGACATCAATGTGTACATTAATTCTCCTGGTGGGAGTGTGACGGCTGGCTTGGGAATTTACGATACCATGCAGTATGTGAGATCTCCAATTAGCACTATTTGTCTAGGACAAGCGGCCAGCATGGGTGCGCTGCTGCTGTGCGCTGGGACTAAGGGAAAACGCTATGCCCTTCCCAATGCTCGGGTTATGATCCACCAGCCGATGGGGGGCTTTCAAGGACAGGCAACAGAAATAGACATTCAAGCAAGAGAAATTTTGAAAATTCGAGAGCGATTGAATGAAATTCTTGTTAAGCACACGGGACAGCCCGTCGAGAAAATCCAGCAGAATACGGAACGAGACTATTTCATGTCAGCTGAAGAGACCAAGGAATACGGGATTATCGATGAAGTGATTACCCGAAGTCCTGAACAGGGTAAGAATGAGGGAAGTGCAGACAATGGCAAATCTTCATAGTTATTAGCTGGATTGTTCGCAAAGCATTATGGCGAAACAAACAAAATCCGACGCCAATCTTCGTTGTTCATTTTGTGGTAAAAATCGAGACCAGGTCCGGAAGCTGATTGCCGGACCAACGGTCTATATCTGCGATGAGTGCGTTGGTCTCTGTAACGATATAATTTCCGAAGATTGGCAGGAAGCTAAAGAGGAAATCTCTGCAAAGCTTCGCAAGCCAGCGGAGATAAAGGAGCATCTAGAGCATTATCTCATCGGCCAAGAACGCGCAAAGAAAATTCTCTCGGTCGCGGTCTATAATCACTATAAGCGGATTGCAGCGAACGAATTGGATGATGTTGAACTCCAAAAGGGAAATATTCTGATCATCGGTCCTACCGGAACGGGCAAGACTCTTTTTGCACAAACCCTCGCGCAATATCTGGACGTCCCATTTACGATTGCCGATGCGACCACATTAACCGAAGCTGGCTATGTTGGTGAAGATGTTGAAAACATCATTTTAAAGCTTCTTCAGGCAGCTGATTATGAAGTTGATCGAGCTGAACATGGGATTGTGTATATTGACGAAATCGACAAGATTACGCGAAAAGCCGATAGCCCTTCCATAACACGTGATGTTTCGGGCGAAGGCGTTCAGCAAGCCCTTCTCAAATTAATTGAAGGGACCATTGCTAATGTTCCTCCACAGGGAGGCCGCAAACATCCTCATCAAGAATTTATTCAGGTCAACACCAGTAATATTCTATTCATCTGTGGCGGTGCGTTCGTTGGCCTTGAGCCAATCATTGAACAACGACTGAATCAAAAACGGATGGGGTTCAGAGCTGAGGCAAGCGGGAAGAAAGCTAATACCTCTCCTTCTCTTTTACCGTTCGTTGTGCCTGAAGATCTTCTTCAATACGGACTCATTCCAGAGTTTATTGGACGCTTACCTGTTATCTCAACTCTCGATGAACTTGATGAGCAAGCGTTGATCCAAATTCTTACTGAACCCAAAAATGCATTGATTAAGCAATACCAAAAACTTTTGCAGTTTGATAATGTTAAATTAAAGTTTACAGATGGGGCTTTGGCTGCAGTAGCCCAAAAGGCACATAACCAAAAGACGGGGGCAAGAGGACTACGGGCTGTTCTTGAATCAAAAATGTTGGAAGTGATGTATGACATTCCCTCTCAACCGGATATTGAAGAAGTTCTGATGACCGAAGAAGTTATTCGAGGAACCGGCGAGCCCATGAAAGTATTTCAGCAGCGCAAGGGAGTCAAGCCTGCTGTCGGATCGTAATCCAGCGTATGTTCCTTCCTTACTAGGTGAATTTTCCCTCAGAGCATTTCTCATCTCAGTTTAAATTCTCTTCAAATCTAAAGCATTCATATCAGTCAGTCGCTCAAAGCTTGTCGCTCCTACAGTTGGCAAAAAGTGTAATGGAGCTTGGGAGGTAGATTTTGAAGTGTATTTTATTATTGCATGTCTACGAGCAGTCGCTTGCCGGAAGAACAGAAGTTCTTCCGGCAAGAATTTACTTAACACTTCACGAAAAAATTAGAAGTAATAACCCAATATTAGGCTGATTGCTCCGATTTATTTCGTCGTGCACGCCACACACCCATCCCGACAAGACCTGTGGCAAATAATGCCATGGTGCTGGGTTCGGGAGTGGCCGTCGTTTGTGGGACCGGGTCACCCCAAAGTTTTACTGCATCAATATAGGCGCCTTCGTATGCCCCAGGGGTTACGGTGTGATAGTGATTCCAATGACGATATCTGTATGGCTCGCTAACATCAGTCCAAAATCGCAATTGGAGTTTGGTATCAGTGGCTGCAGCGCCAAGATATGCTGTGTTCCATGTCCACTTGTGCGCACTTCCTCCTAAAGAATGACTCGCAAGATTTGTCCAATTACTGCTGCCAAGTGCTCGGAAGTCAACATGGAGATAGTCCCATCCGTCCGAAGAATGCATGGGCTTGAAATCATACATGAGATACACATTTTGATATCCCGTTGTGTCTATGAGACGTGTGGCTGCTGCATCAGGACCTGAACCTCCACGAGCATCTCGTAATTGAAGGTGGTTGTATGCTATGCCAGTGTCATTATAATTTCGCTCTGTTTCCTGCCACCCATTCCCAACATGACTATTTTTTTTATACCAGCCGTGCCCGCGATTAAAGTTATCCTTAAAAATGATAGAGCCCGCAGAAGCCGATGTCGCCATGCCTCCTAGTAATACTAGGGCAGTGATGGACGTGGCTAGCCCTTTAGCTAGGACTTGAGTCCGTGTCGTGATTTTCATAATAACCTCCCTTATTAGAAATAAAAGATAATGACAGTATGAGAGATGTCTCGATTAGGTTCTGAGCAAGGCTAATGCCAGGATGATAAATCATTGAACTGACAGTGAAATTTTTCTGCTCACACTGATAATGGGACTAGAATTGGCGAGAATGGTTGACCGAGAGCAAGAATGTGTAAAGAATTATGTTCTTATTCTCGAAGCTAGCGGAAAGAGTCGGGCGATCGTTGCGTACGTCAACGTCAATTATTGTAGATTCATTAATTATCTTTCACAGTTCATTAAATTATCGTGCCTGCAAGACCTTGAAACTTTTTCGACAGGTCATGGGATTCCATTTCTGCACTATTTAGTTAGCTCTCAGTTGTTTTTGTAATTTCTGATTGCTTTTTGAAAGGTTATAGGTCAATCGAGGGGGACGGTGAAAACTTCATGAGGGAAGCTGAAATTCATTGAAGGAAGGCTTGCGAATGTTCCTCCACGAGGAGAGTGCAAGCACTCTTTTAAGGGGGCAGGTAGATAACAGTACTATTTTTTTCTGGGACAATGAGTTTCGTTGGCTATGAGCCATTCATTGAGGAACAGCTTATTCAATAGTGGAAATGGCTTTGGCTGCGGTTGTCGAATGAGCTCATAGACCTCAAATGGCTACGGGAGAACTACGGGCCGTTCTTATGAATCAATAGTGTTAAAAGGAATGTATCGCATTCCCCCTCAACTCGATACTGAAGAGGTTCTGATGACCGAGGAAGTTATTCGAGGAACTAGTGGACCCATGATAAGGGGGGGGAATTGTACTATTAGATCATAATCTAGTCATTTTTGCTCTCTGTCGACTGCTCACTTTCTTCATACCCGCAGCCTTCTTTTTGGCAATAAATGCGACTACCGGCCTGCTTACTGACTTTCTCTACCAGGAAGGGAGATTGACAATTCGGGCAGGCGCGTTTTACAGGTTTGTCCCATAATGCATAGTTGCAGTCTGGATATCGGCTGCAAGAGAAAAATGTACGTCCCTTTTTTGTCCGTTTCTGGACAAGGTCTCCCTGACATTCTTCAACTGGACATTTAACCCCAAGCTTCATCGGTTTAGTACTTTTGCATTCAGGATATTGGGAGCAAGCTAAAAATGTACCAAATCGACCTCGCTTTACAACCATGGGGCTTTGACATTTGTCACAGACTTCATCAGTAACCTCTGCCACTTCCTCGACTATTTGAATCGCGCCATTTTCATCCTTTGTAAACTGTTTAGTTGTCTTACATTCTGGATATCCAGGACAAGCAAGAAAATACCCACGACGGCCCCACTTGATGACCATGTTCTTTCCGCATTTTTCACAGATAATTTCGGTCGGCTCTTCTTTGCCTTTGACGCTTTCCATTTTCTCTTCAGCCACACCTAGATTTTTAGAAAATGGCGTGTAAAATTCTTTTACTGTCGAAACCCAATCTTTTCCACCTTCTTCAATTTCGTCCAATTCGCTTTCCATCTTGGCCGTGAATTTCACATCAAAAATATCGGGAAAATGCCCAATCAATCGGTCATTAACCATTTGCCCTAATTCAGTCGGTTTAAAGCGTGCCTCTTCTTTTTCGACATATTGTCTATCTTGAATCGTTGAAATAATAGTCGCATAGGTGGAAGGTCGCCCAATGCCTTTCTCTTCTAATTCGCGGATTAATAAGGCTTCATTGTAGCGTGGCGCAGGTTGGGTAAAATGCTGTTTTGATAGAAGTCCAGGTTCTTCACCGTGAACCAATGTCAGAGTGTCACCGGAAGATAGTGCAGGTAGTCGAATGTCTTCCTCCGCAACGACAGCAGATTCTTTGGTAGTGGCTGATGTGACTTGGTCAATACCTTCGACATACACCCGACGAAAACCATCAAATTTTTCCACAGTACCTGTTGCACGAAAAAGGTAATCGTTTGCTTGAATAGCTACTTTTGTTACAACATCGAGTCCCTGTGACATTTGTGATGCCACAAAGCGGTTCCAGATT
Organism: Nitrospirales bacterium; assembly: GCA_049607825.1. Lineage (GTDB taxonomy): Bacteria > Nitrospirota > Nitrospiria > Nitrospirales > UBA8639 > JAGQKC01. Next base: position 9,873 of record JBMYWX010000003.1, on the reverse strand, counting down.
AATTTGTATAATTTATACATATCAGGCTCTAAGAAAGCTTTAATGCTTTCTGGATCTCGTCGAGCAGATGTTGGACGTATGGCTTCATGAGCTTCCTGTGCAGCCTTTTGTGTTTTATAGACATTGGGTTTTGGCGGAAGATATTGGCTGCCAAATGTCTCTTTGATATATTCTTGCAGCTCCGCTTGAGCTTCTGGAGCAATTCGCGTCGAATCTGTCCGCATATACGTAATTAGTCCGACTTGCCCTTCTTGCCCGACTTCAACACCTTCATAGAGACGTTGGGCTAACATCATAGTTTTCTTCGCTGAAAACCTGAGCTTTCTGGCACCTTCTTGCTGTAGACGGCTTGTAATAAATGGAGCAGAGGGGTTACGACGACGATCCTTCTGTTCAATATCTGTGACGACAAAGTTTGCTGCTTCTAACGCTTGTGTAATGTGATTGGCGTCGTCAGCTGTTCGGACTTCAATTTTCTCGCCACGATATTCCTGGAGTTTGGCCTGAAAAACAGGGGGATTTTGACTTTGTAACGTTGCGGTTAACGTCCAATATTCCTCTGACTGAAAGGCTTCTCGTTCCGATTCACGTTCGCAAATCACTCGAACAGCTACCGATTGGACTCGTCCAGCACTCAGGCCGCGACGAATTTTTTTCCACAGTAAAGGGCTTAACATGTAACCGACGATGCGATCTAAGACTCGTCGAGCCTGTTGAGCATTGACTTTCTTCATATCTATCTCACCCGGGGCTTCGAGTGCACGCTTTACAGCAGATTCTGTAATCTCATTAAATAATACTCGATAGACTTGATGTCCCTTACTACTCAGCTCCTCAGCAATATGCCAGGCAATGGCTTCCCCCTCTCGATCAGGGTCTGGAGCTAGGTAAATCTGCTTCGCATTTTTCGCGTGAGTTTTGATGTCAGTTAGGATTTTGCTTTTTCCTCGAATGACAACATATTGCGGTTGAAAATTATCATCCACGTCTATTCCAAGTTTACTTTTAGGTAGATCTTTTATGTGGCCCACAGAAGCAATGACTTGGTAGCCTCGCCCAAGATATTTACTGAGAGTCCTCGCCTTTGTCGGCGACTCCACAATTACTAAAGACTTTCCTGTCGACGACTTGGCCACGGCCTTTTTAGAGGCGGATGTTTTTTTTGTTGTTGCCTTTTTGGCAGAGGTCGTCTTTTTGGCAGTTGTTGATTTTTTTACAGCTGATTTCGCCACTGACACATTCTCCTATAAAAGGGATTCTTTGCCTGCTATCGGATAGCGGAACGAATATACTGAGATCCAGCTAATTGCTGAATCACACCTTTCATTTCCAGTGATAGTAGTAAGCTCATCACCTCGGAAGGCGTTGATGTTCCTTGAGAGAGTAGTTCTTCCAGGGTAATAGGTTCAAGAGAAATTTGATTATAAAGCGCTTCTTCTGCTACGCCAAGCTCAAGGGATGACGATGAAGTTGCTTGGCAACGATCTTTCCATTGTTCACTCATAGCATTTTCTATCTGTGGAATCAGTTCTTCTAGAATATCATCAATACCTTCAACCAATTTAGCTCCTTGCTTAATCAGGAGGTGAGGTCCACGACTCATCTTATTGGTCACTGCACCGGGAACAGCAAAAACCTCACGATTCTGATCGAGGGCTAACTTAGCCGTAATTAATGACCCGCTATTTTCAGCAGCTTCCGTCACAACTACGCCAAGACTCATCCCGCTAATTAACCGATTCCTTTGCGGGAAGTGATACGCATGTGGAGCTGCCTTAGGAGGAAATTCAGTGAGCACAGCCCCCTGCTCCTCTATTCGGGAACGCAATGCTTGATGCTCTCGAGGATATGTCTGGTCAATTCCACAGCCTAACACAGCAATTGTTCGCCCCATCCCCTCTAATGCCCCTTCATGGGCACTTTTATCAATACCTCTTGCTAGGCCGCTTACAATAGTGAACCCAATGGTCGAAAGTTCGCGACTTAACTTATAAGTAAAAGCACAGCCTGTAGGCGTCGCTTTTCGAGACCCAACAATGGCAATCGCTTGCTGATCACTCGCGTCAAGTTTCCCTGTGACATAGAGTAAAGGAGGAGGGTCAGGAATGGTTTGTAAGCGTGCTGGATATTCCGTATCGAGGATCGATAGAACTGCGAACGAACCCTGTTCTACCGCCTTCACCTCATGTTGAATTGACGCAACAGTCTGTTCATCTGGAGATTGCCGGATTCGATTTGCGAGGGCAGCACTGATGCCTGCATGTCTAGATAGGTCACTTGCCGACGCAGTTTGTACAGCTTGAGGGGAACCGAAATGTCGAACGAGACGTGAAATCGTTCCCGCTCCAAGCCCTTTAACAGAGTGCAATGCAAGCCATGCCGGCAAATCTTCCATGAAGTAAGCTTATGCTGACCGACTTGTGGCACGGCTTTCTGCACGTTCTGTATTGGCTCCCACCACAAGAATGTCATACTGCTCAAGGTTGAGCATGGGATCTGCCTTAATAACAATTTGGCAATGATATTGTTGCTCTAATTGCTCAACCCCTAGATGTTCTGCGTCAAACAATAGATCCACGACGCGGGGGTTTGCCCCTACAACAATGCGTTGTTGGCCCCGAGTACTACCAACTCGTCTGATTTCACGAAAAATGTCATAAATGACTGTCATCGCGGACTTTGTATATCCCCGCCCTTCACAATCATTACAGACATCTGAAAGAGTACGAAGTAAGTCTTCTCGAACTCTTTCTCGGGAAATTTCAATTAACCCTAGGTCCGAAATACGGGAGATTCTTGTCTGGGCTTTGTCGGATGACATAGCCTCCACTACGGCTCGATACACCTTGTCGCGGTTTCGTTCTCGCTCCATATCGATAAAATCAATAATGATAATGCCACCGATTCCCCGTAACTTAATTTGATAAGCAATTTCTCCAGCTGCCTCAAGATTGTTCTTGAGAATTGTTTCTTCTTGATCTCGTTTACCAACAAATCGTCCGGTGTTGACATCGACAACTGTCATGGCTTCAGCATGGTCTATTACGATATGACCACCAGATTTCAGCCATACTTTTCGGCTCAAACCTCGGGCAATTTCTAATTCAATCCCGAGATAATCAAAGAGGCCTTCATCTTTTTTATCATAATGATGAACGCGTGAAGTTTGTTCTGGCAGGTATCGTCGTACAAAATCTTTAACCTCGTCAAAATCTGATTTGGAATCAATAAGCAAGCGATCAACTTTTTTCGTGAATAGATCACGAACGACTCGAAGGGTAAGGGATAAGTCGGTGTGTAGAAGGGCTGGTGCCGGTTCATGACCATTTTTCTTGATCACATCTTCCCAGAGTGCACTTAAAAACTTCACGTCCGAAACAAGATCTTCCTCAGCCACACCTTCACATACTGTACGAACAATATATCCATATTCTGGATTTCGGACGCGTTTCATGATTTCTTTTAAACGGGCTCGTTCTCCGTCGTCAGCAATTCTCCGAGAGACACCAATATGGTCCACATTCGGCATAAACACTAAAAACCGACCTGGTAATGAAACATATGTTGTCACTCTCGGACCTTTGGTTCCAATAGGTCCCTTGGAAATCTGTACTAATAATTCTTGCCCTTCCTCCAGCAATTGTTCAATAGGACGGGCTGTCTGTCGTCGTGGTCTCGGCATATCGGGGCTCTTTTCATCATCCTCGCTATCCACGAGAGTATCGCCAGGTTCCGTCCCAACAGAAAGATCAGAAACATGCATAAAGGCAGCTCGGTCTAAACCAATATCTAAAAAGGCTGCCTGCATTCCCGGCAGAACTTTCACGACTTTGCCAGTGTAAATATCTCCAACAAAGTCTTTTTTCTTTGCACGATCCACGTATAATTCGGTGACAACTTTATTATCCAACACGGCAACTCGGGTTTCTTCCCGAGTTACATTGATCGCTATTTCAACGCCCATCAATACCTCCTCTCCCTGTATACTTAAGGGAGAATCTCATTCCTATCTTCATGCTCATTTCTTCCACCATACTTGTTTTCTTCCTTTTTGCCAACCTGAGAGCCTTTGAGGTTCAAGGTTCGCGAAAGGACTTTTTAGGGAGAACTATGACTCTTCAACTCTAATTTACGATAGTGTCAAGCGACGGCGCTTGACATTTAAGAGAAGTCCTAGAGCAGCTAAGGCCATGATCGTCGCACTTCCCCCATAACTCATCAATGGTAGTGGGATCCCAACAATTGGAGCCAAGCCAACGGTCATAGCAATATTCACCACAAATCCAAAGGCAATCATACTGACAACACCAATAGCCAGGAGCGCACCAAGCGTGTCTCGAGCCTTTGAGGCGATATCCAGCCCCATCAGAAATAGTCCTCCGTACATCGTGAGTACCATGAGGACACCCAGGAACCCCCACTCTTCAGCAAACACAGCAAAGACAAAGTCGGTATGCCCTTCAGGAAGGAATTTAAATTGGGTTTGGGTTCCTCCATGAAGCCCTTTTCCTAACAATTGCCCAGACCCAATAGCTATTCGTGACTGCAATCCATGATACCCTTTCCCACCTGGGTCATAGTTGGGGTCTACGAAACTAAGAATTCGTTCCTGTTGATACCCATGCAAGGATCCCCATACTCCACCCCAAGCAAATGGAAACAGGAGTAAAGCCGACAGTACCACGAGCCCAAAAGCCCGAGATTTGACCCCGACTGATAGCAATAAAACCATGTAAATGGAGAGGAAGCTCAAGCTGCTACCAAGGTCGGGCTGCTTGAGAATCAACAGAAACCCTGGTAGGACGATAAGGCCAGGAAAGACTAAACGTTGAAGCCACCCAACACGATGCTTCACTCCATAATAAGTTGCCAATGCCATGATGAGGGGAATTTTTATTAATTCCGATGGTTGGACGGCCAATGGTCCCAAAGGAATCCAACGTTGAGATCCGCGGCTACTTTTTCCAGCGACAAGGACCACGACAAGAAGCACAAGTCCGATACCATAGAAGATATACGAAAACCGTGCAAGTTTGTGATAATCAATCCCGGCTGTTGCAATGAAGACCAATGCCCCAATGAGAACCCACATACTCTGTTTTAAGTAAATCGGAATGCCATGCGAAGGGTTGGCAGGGGTCACGCTGTAGATGGAGAGAATTCCAATACCGACAATGCCGAGTACAATTCCTAGAAAACACCAATCGAATCCATCAAAGCCTCGTCGAAGCATGTTACGATCAATCATTGGCCATTCCCGTTTGTGAATCTCTTGAAATTGTCTGATCCTCTTTTATGGAAGCAGAGTCCTCAGGGATATCAGTTGTAAACCGTATATGAGCTTCAATCAATTGCTTGGCTAAGGGAGCCGCGGCCGATCCTCCATGGCCCATATGCTCAGCCAGAACTACGATGGCAATCGTCGGATTTTCAGCCGGAGCATAGGCGACGAACCACGCATGGTCACGAAATTCTTTGGGGATATCTTTTTGGGGTCCTGAACGCAGGGCTACGACTTGGGCCGTTCCTGTCTTTCCTGCGATAGCCACAAGCGAAGATTGGGATCGTCTTGCCGTTCCTTTAATGACGACCGCCTCTAAGCCCGAGCGAATTTGCGCAAAAGCTTCAGGAGGAATTGCTATTTGCTTACTCGGTGAGGGTGTCACTTCTTCCATGATCCCTGTTCCACGTTTCCGAATAGCTCGAACCAATTGCGGCTTGACAACACGTCCATTCATGGCAGTGGCTGCGACGACTTGTGCCATTTGTATTGGTGTAACTGTCATGAAACCTTGTCCGATTGAGACTGAGATTGTTTCCCCAGGGTACCACGGTTCTCCTTTCACCCTTCGTTTCCACTCAGATGATGGAACGAGGCCTGACCGTTCTGAGGGTAAATCTATACCAGTTTTTTCCCCAAGTCCAAATTGCTTAGAGTAAGATGCAATGGTTTCGATACCCATGCGATTCCCAACCTTATAAAAGTACACATCGCACGATTGGGCTAATGCGTCAATCAGCTCGACCGATCCATGACCACCTCGTTTCCAATCTCGATAGGTTCGTCTCCCGAATTTGAATCCTCCAGGACAAAAGAAATGATCAGATCCTTGTGCGGTCTGTGAACCTAAGACCGCTGCGGCCATCACAATTTTAAAGGTTGAGCCAGGAGGGTATTGTCCTTGAATGGTTCGATTCGTTAAGGGGTGTCTTACGTCATGGAGGAGCGCTTGCCATTCTGACATGGGTAATCCACTTGATAAGGCTGTTGGATCAAAAGTCGGCCGGCTCGCTAAAATAAGAACAGCTCCATTTCGAGGGTCAAGCGCGACAATTGCGCCGGCCTCTTCTCCCAACAAGTCCTCAGCCATTCGTTGTAGGCGAATGTCAATAGTCATATAGAGATCATCCCCAGCAGTGGGCTTACGCACCGAGATTGACTGTTTCCTGTGCCCAAGTGCATCAACTTCAAGCAATTCCTGTCCTGACACTCCCCGCAATGCATGATCGTATGTTCGTTCCACACCATATTGGCCAATCACGCTTCCTTGATGAAGCTCCTGATATTCCTCTTTTTTGAGTTTCGCCTCAGAGATTTCTCCGACATACCCAATGACATGCGATGCATATCCACCTAGTGGGTAATTTCGCTGATACTCGGGTTGAATGAAGACTCCTGGAAGAGTCACCCGATGCGATTCGACAATTGCCGCTTCCTTAAGCGAGAGACCACCTTTTATTTTGACCCGTGCACTCCGATTTTTCCCCGAGATTTTGTCACGTAAATCTTTTTGGCTAAAAGGGAGTAGCCGAGTCAGTTCCTCAAAAAGTGCATCTCGATTCTTCACATCCTCTAGCGACACATACAGGTTAAAACTTGGGACGTTGTTCGCGAGTAGTTGGCCATGAAGGTCGTAAAGCAGCCCACGTGCTGGTTCCAATATGATGGAACGTGTTCGATTATCTTTCGCCATTTCTTGATAGTCTTGCCCATCGCGAATTTGCAGTTGCCAAAGCCTCAGTCCAAGTAAGGCAATGAGTAAAAGGATGCCCACCTTAATGAGGACTAATCTTCCTTGAATATCTGCCAGTTCGCTGGCTTGCCGATCACTTTCGAGCATAAAAGCCTACTCAAACTTTTTTATCTAATGTCTTTGGATGTGGCATGTGGATAATTGAGCGCAAGACATAAGCATTACCCATTGATGTTTTTAAGATTCTGACATAGTGATTATAGGTGTCCATGCCGACATCGCGTGAGAACGTACCGTAAATACAAACTCTATTTGTGGCCAGGCATTAATTTCATCTGTATTTATGTGGATCTGATTTTTCTCCATATAAAAACAGTCTAACGGAAACCGGATGGTTCGACTGAAGAGGTGACGAAGTTCCATTTACCAAGTAACCAGTACACTCCAAAGGCCAGCAAGGCATCAAAAAGACTCTGAGGCAGGAGAATTGTTCGAAATTCGTGAATCAGAACCAGCCAATCCGTAAGGGGCCTCGCGGAAAAAAGTGAGACAATACCACTGAGGCAAGATAAGAAAAAGGTTGGGAGAAGAATGGATTGTGCGGTTGTACTAGAAAGAGTTTTTGACACAAGTCCAGACAAAAACCCGCTCAACCCTTTTGAGAGGAGATTCACAATTCCTGCTCCACCAGAAAATAGATCTTGAATAAATCCTAAGCCAAGGCCAAGGCCGATGCCTTTGTTTTTTCCACCAAGAAATCCCATTAAACAGGTTGCGACGAGACACAGGTCCGGTCGAATGCCCCATGGGCTTACATGGTTCAATACGGTTACTTGGATAGGGACAAGCAAGAAAAGAAGGCTCAAATAGAAGGCAACATACATAGGTCGCGAGCTTATTGGGGTTGATCTGATGTTGGGAGCACTTCTGAATGCGGCAATTGTCCAGATGAGGTTACAACGAGAACCCCTTCAAGTTTGGAGAAATCTACCATTGGCTGAATCTCAGCTAATTGAAACAACTCTGCATCACTTTTTCTCAATCGACTGACATGTCCGATCAATAGACCTCTGGGAAAATCTTCGTTTAATCCTGATGTGACAACTAGATCGCCAATCTCAACCTGAGAAAGGGGTGGTAAATATTTCAATCGTACAAAACCTTGTGCGGTACCTTGAACAATCCCTTCATCGCGACTACGTTGGATCATTCCGGCTAACGCTACATTTGGGTCGGGTAGGAGTAAGACGACTGCCGTTGAGGGATTGACATTAATCACACGTCCCACTACTCCCGTTGTCGTAACCACACCCATTTCATTTTGAATACCTTGTTGTCGGCCTTTATCAATGATGATGCCTCGATACCAATTCGTTGCATTTCGGCCAATGACCCTTGCTGCTACCGTTTCCATAGGAGCGATTTTTTGGAAATCCAGCATTTTGGCTAATTGATCCGAAACAATAATCTGTTCACGAAGCTGACTAACACGTGCGTTTAGGTCGAGTATTTCTTTCTGAAGCTGGAGATTTTGCTCGTAGACACCTTGAAGCGCTAGGTAATGATTCCATGTTTCTCGGATACCATGGTCAAATGAGGCTAAGGTCTGGATGGGGAGGGCCATCACTTGTGCAACCGGATGGCTAATACCCTCAAAAATTCCCTGAGATTGTCGGGGTAATAACAGCATGACAACAACTGTTACGGAGAGTATGCCTAACAGGGCCCGTGTGACTCTTGACCCAAAAATGACTGAGAGACTCAGCTTACTCATGCGGTTTCCCTCATCAAGGGACCGTACAAAAACGTTCTTACAGTAGAAGAGTCCGAAGGTTCGTCAAGAGTCTGAAGGGGGTGAACCGTAACCTTGGAAGGTCTCTTTTTTGGGAAAATACAACTGGCAGATGTTTTCAATGGCCCTCTCAAGACTGAACGGATGACATGGTCGAAACACTTCGTAAAAGAGCTAACTCTTCAAGAATTTTCCCGACGCCAAAGACTACTGAGGTAAGTGGATCATCAACTGTCACAATGGGGAGTGCGGTTTCTTCGCGAAGTCGTTCATCGAGGCCTTTTAATAAGGAGCCTCCACCTGTCAACACAATTCCTCGATCAATGATATCCCCGGCTAGTTCTGGTGGCGTATTTTCTAGTGCTAGACGAATAACCCCGACAATAGTGGCAATGGAGTCCTGCAAGGCATCTCGAATTTCCGTATCATTGATTAAGATGGTTCGTGGGATTCCTGAAATAAGATCTCGGCCTTTCACGGCCATTTCCTTTTTTTCGGGAAAGGGGTGAGCTGAGCCGATTTCAATTTTTACTCGCTCAGCCATATGCTCGCCAATTAAGAGGCTATATTCACGCTTCAAATAACTAATAATTGAAGCATCGATCTGATCGCCTGCCACTCGAACTGATTCGCTATAAACGATTCCACCTAAAGAGATCACCGCAACATCAGTGGTCCCTCCTCCTATATCTACCACCATATTTCCTGAGGGCTCGGTTATGGGAAGCCCGGCACCAATTGCTGCCGCAACTGGTTCCTCTATAAGATAGACCTCGCGAGCTCCTGCGAGTTCGGCTGATTCCTTCACGGCTCGTTGCTCAACTTGTGTAATACGTGAGGGAACACCAATGACGATGCGAGGGCGGATAAGCGTGCGACGGTTATGGACTTTATGAATAAAATACCGAAGCATTCTCTCAGTCATGTCAAAGTCTGCAATGACACCTTCGCGCATGGGTCTAATGGCCACAATATTTCCGGGTGTTCGACCAATCATTCTCTTGGCTTCTTCACCAACAGCCAATACTGTGTTGCTAGGACTTTCAACTGTCACCACAGAGGGTTCATTCAACACTATTCCCTTATTTTTCATGCAGATCAGGGTCG
>JBMYWX010000002.1:25726-37832 GCA_049607825.1 Nitrospirales bacterium | reverse complement strand
AATGAAATTAATTAGTTTTTTTATTATTTCAGAAACTTATGGCTTATGGGTATATAACTACAGATATTCCATTTCGTAAGTAATGGATCATGGGGAAATTCGGATTGAGCGGCATTGGTCCAATTGCAGGACTTACTGGCGAGAATGCGGCCATCAAAGGTATTGGAGAGATCCCAGGAGAAGTTTTCATGAAATGTGTTTTGCATCCAGGCTGCGACCGTCTGAGCCAGGCTTTTATTCCCATCTGGGAACTCTACTAGAATGGCATGCTCAACATCTAATGCATTCGAGAGGTCTTTTACGAGTGATCGAAAGAACGCGACACTACCGGCTGCAGGCGCTCCTTGAGCAATGTCACGAAGCGCATCTTCTACACGTTTTCGATCAGTAATATCTTTGACCACTGAGATCGCACCCCATTGTTGGCCTTCCGTATCATAGAGTGGATAGCACGACACTAAAAACCAACTATGAAGGCTTGGTAACCAGATTTCCATCACAACCGATAAGGCGCCAGCGAGCACGGTTTCCCAGGGAGGAGGCTCTTGTAGCTCAATCGTACCGTAATATGGAATTCTGTAATCTAGGCCAATGAGAGTTGTGTGGGTCGATTCGAAATACTCTGAGACAGCCTTATTCGCCCACAAAATAATACCTGTTCGATCAAGAAGGACTATCTGATCAGTCAGAGCATTAAATGCTTGCTCCCATTCTTCACTGCTCGTGTATTGACGGTGGACATCTCCCAATGTTGGAGGCTGTGGAAATTGAGAAGGTCCTAGAGAAGGTGTGTGAGTTTCAGGCTTGTGTTCTAAGTCTGATTTATTATGTTCAAATGTACTCATCTGATAAATTCTTATTTCAGCATATCTAAGCTGAGGTTCGCATGACCTGATTCTTGGGAGAGCGGATTCATCGAGTTGCCTACCACACGACTTTCGCAAAAAGATTTGCTAATTCTGGGTCTAACCCGGTGCCCGCATCACGTCGGATCTGTTCTCGAGCTTCCGGAATAGCAATAGGGGCCTGATATTGCCCAACCACTAAATGGTCAAAATGGTTGGCGAGTCCGATAATTCTTGAAAGAAAGGGAATGTTTTCGCCTGTGAGTCCATCGGGATATCCTGTTCCATCGTATCGTTCATGATGGGAACGAAGAATTTGGGTGACAGGTTTGGGGAATGGTAAGGCCTGGATCATTTTTTCTCCTATGACAGGATGACATTTGCTCACTTCTTGATTTTGCTCAGTTTGTGAAAGCCCAGTTGAAAGGACTCGTTCATGGAGGCCAAATTTTCCAATGTCATGAAGATATGCACCTAATTGCAGGTGCTCCTTGTCTTCTGAAGAAAGCTGGAGGTGTTCGGCAAGTAAGGAGGCATAAAAGTTGACACGCTGAGCATGTTGGGCAAGTTCTGGACTTTTCGCATCAAGCAGGGTCTCGATATTTTTAATAGCGGATTGCGAGTTCGTTTCGCCAGCCCAAAGAGAGGCAAAGGCTTGTAACGACCCTTGTAGTGAAGTGATACGTCGCCGACGTTCAAACGTTTGATCAACGACAGCAAGAAGTTCTGAGACCTTAAATGGCTTCAGAATATATGCGGCCACACCATGACGAATCGCCTCCATGGCCGATTCAAGGGTTCCATATCCGGTGATGATGATAATCTCAACGCCTCGATCTTGTTGGCGAATCGTTTCCAGGAGATCAATCCCTTGTTGCCCCGGGAGTTTTAAGTCCAAGGTAATAAGGTCGACCGATTGACGTTTCAAAACCTCAAGTGCAACTTCAGCACTGTCAACGGTAATCAGATTGAAATATGGTGATAACACCATTTTAATTGATTCACGTGGACCTTCTTCGTCTTCTACGATGAGGATTGAAGGTTGTTGCGACGATGTTGAATATTGGGCAGGATCCATCGGACTTCTCCCATTGAAAGTTACACAAGAAATGCTGTGCTAAACGAAATGGATAAGTTCGATGGCAGATAGAATCGAATAGAAATAATTTTACGATATAAATATAAAGAGAGCGTTGCCACAGCTCTCGGAATATCAAAGATGATGGGTCTATTGTGTAGGCTCAAGCTCCGTTATGACAAAGCAGATGTTCACCTCCTTGGTTTGGTGAAATAGTGGGTTGGGCTATGTTCGAGCAAATTATGGTAGTAGAAAATAGGAGAAATATAATTCCTGAATATGTCCCCAGACAGTACAGCGTGTAATTTTTCTATTATCAGAAGTGTTCAAATTCGATTGTTAAAAAATATTCCCTATTGCCCAAACCAACGAAACGAGAAAGCTGGTTTTGAAAGAAGGGATCTTCGAAGGTTACGTAGCATCATGGCATGGTGCTCCGAAGGTGAAATGCCCGATCTTTAACGGTTAAATCACGAAAGAGTTGGTCAAATAACTCTTTAGCAACATCATTAGTCAGGGTTTCCACATCAGTCGGATCGAAAAAGACGACAGTGTCCGTCCCATTGGACCCGAGTACTGTGCGAACGGTACTTCCGTCATTCGTATTTTTGGCTTCAAACCGGACTTGCATCGCCACGTCAATATCAGTAAATCCAAATCCACTTTTTGCCTTTGCTTCCAATTTGAGAACTTGGCCAGAAAGTGTGACATCAGCTAAGTTTTCCCCAGACTCAAGTGCAGTTTGCCATTTTCGTTGCGTGAGGTAGTCGACTGCAAGATTCGTCATGCCTTGCCCAATTTCTCCATTCCAGGCATTAAAGTTAGTTGTTCCACCCCAAAAATGGGTTCGCTGTCCAATTTTATCTTGTGTCCCACGAGAATCTTTAAACGAGGCGACGGCAATTCGAAGAGTGTCATCATGATAGGCTTCAACCACTTTGGGGCTACCCGGCATTGCCTGAAGATCAAAGTTAACCATTTCTCCTTTACCTTGACAGCCTGAGAGTGAGAATGTCGCGGCAAGGGAGAGTATCATTGCGTGGTGAAGTGTCACGAGACCTTCCTCCTGTGTATAAAAGTGAATAATGCCTATCTCAAAATGGTCTAAGGCATATAACCCCTACGTATTTTGGGATATTTGTCCTAGAGTAATGCAAATGAAGGCTTATTTCCAGAGTTTATTTTTTGATTGCTCAGAATAATTTCCACAATATTGAAGAAAAGTATAAATACATAAGTTTAATTTTTTAAATTTCCAGTGGTTTCATATGGGTTTAATCTTGACTTCTTTGGGAATTGCCTGAGAGTATGGCCGTCGGCCATGAAGGGTGGACAAGAGCTGAGGCGCATATGTGGAATCATAACTTCTTATTTCGTGCAGAAGAATCGACTCCCATTGATCAAACGGAAAATGATCTGTTCCATGAAACCGATCCTGCTTTAGATAGTTCAGGATTACATATGGAGAAATATCTTTCCGTGTGGCTGCAAGGTGATGGAGAGGAGACCGCTCCATTAGTCTTTACAAACGTGTATGTGCGAACAGCCACTTTAGATCCAGAGAAACAAGTCGGCTTTCTCCAACCACTGCAAGGACGATCTCACCAAATTAAGAAAATGTTAACTGCTGGCCAAAAGTCTTACCTGTATAATTGGTTGACGAAGACTTATCCAAAGGCCTGGGAAGAAGCGGGAGAGCATTTTCATGATATCTTTGAACTCAAATAGTTCACTTTTCAGAATTTGATTTTCTCCAATAGCAGACTGTTGGCTGAGCTCAAGATAAGATTCACGGAGCTATTGTCTGGATATGAGTAGCTAAACAAATTCCCTAAATTTGGATTCCCAACCGTACACGTGATCAATGGATATAAATAAAGATGTGGTAGTCGTTGGAGCAGGTGGGGGAGGTGCATTGCTTGGCCTGATTCTAGCCCGTAAGCACATCAACGCCATGGTCCTTGAGCAAGCCTCTGGGCCCCCGACTGGACTTCGTGGAGAAATTCTACAGCCAAACGGACAGCAGATACTCGCGAAGCATGGTCTATTAGAACGTATTCCTGCAGATGCTGTCAGGTCTGTCCGCTATTTTCATTTTCGTCGAGTTGGAGGAAAGCGACTTTGTACGGTTGATTATGCCATGCTTCCAGAGCCATATAACCAGGCTCTCGTCATGTGGCCGAATGTCGTGCAACAAACAGTCTTGAAGGTCCTCGAAAGTGAAGGTCCTGGTGTCCTGAAGTATGGATCCGCCTTTAAGAGGGTCTTAACCGAAGGAGGTCGTGTCCAGGGTGTAGAGGCCGAGGTAGAAGGGAAATTGATTCGAATTCGGGCAAAGCTCGTTGTCGGGGCTGATGGCCCATTTTCGATGGTACGCAAAGAACTCAAGATTCCATCCCAACTTCACCAATATGATGAAAGTTATCTTGTTGCCATGTTGGACTGTCAAGATGAGCTAGAGGAATCACAATATTTTGTTGGGAAACAGACTATATTAGGCCTATTCCCGGGTGCAGGGAAGAAAGTCTACGTGTTTTATATGATTCCTTCAGGAACACTCTCTGCCATGAAAGAGAGTGGGACAAAAATATTAGCTGATCGATGGAAAGCCATTTACCCAGAGTTAAGCCAAACCTTTAATGGACTCGTTGACTGGCAGCAAACGGCTTATATGGGAACAGGAAGAGTCCGAGCAAAGACTTGGGTAACAGATGGTGCGGTGTTAATTGGTGATGCAGCCCATGGTATGAACCCACATGCCTCGCAGGGACGTATGCAGGCAATGGTGGATGCTGATAGGCTTGGTGATCTTATTGAGAGCTGCATGAAGACAGATGATTGGACTGGCTCATCTCTGAAGGACTTTGAGATGGATCGCCGGCCTCAAGTCACGATGCTCCAACAATTAGCAGATGAGGAAGTCTTTTTTTGGAACACGGGCAATCCAGTATTGTCTTATTTACGTGACAGAGTTTTTATGACGATAGATGGAAATCCGCGCTTGCAATATCAAGTATTAACTGCAACCGCTGGTTTACGAGAAACTCCTCCTTTTACTTGGCTGGATCGTGTCCAAGCGGCAGGATTATTACCAGATTCACGAGCTCAATATATTCCTGTGCATCAGTCGAGCTCGTAAATTCCGTGATTGCCCATTAACGATAGAGGATAGAGCTGTATGTCGATATCAAAAACGTCTTGGCCAAGTATGCCAGAATCTGTTCAGCAAACATTGAGTAAATATCTTGTGCAAGTACGCAAACGTCTGGATGCCCAAATTGAGACCATTATTCTCTATGGAAGCCTCGTGAGAGGGGAGTATGTAGAGGGGCACTCAAATATAAATGTACTTTTGCTATTACGAGAATGTTCAATTTCCAACTTACAAGCATGTAGTGGGTTGAGTGAACGGTGGAGGAAGGAGGGGATTGTCGCCCCATTAGTGCTAGCTGAATTAGAACTGAAGCAGTCCTTTACCCTATTTCAAGTAGAGTATTGTGAAATCAAAGAAAATCATGTGTTGTTAGAAGGGAGAGATCCCTTTCTCACATTACATATCGATGACAAATTACTCGCACACCAATGTCAACGGGAATTGAATGGGAATCTCTTGCGAGTTCGACAACGATTTATAGAAGGGAATGGCCGACCTGAGGCAATACCTGCCTTACTCACGCTTTCGCTTATGGCCCTGCTACCTACTCTCCGTGCAGTATGTCGAACATTAGGTCATCCATATGGAGGAAAATCTGCCGACTTTTTAAAGAATCTTCCCAATGTTTTGAATGTGGATGAACCCGTATTTCTTGAAGTGCTTGAAATCAAGCAAGGATCTCGTACCCCTGGGAAACTGACCATGCCTGACCTTTTTATGCGTTATGTTCAAGGGGTGGAAATAATCTGTACAGAGGTTCGTCGTATACACGAACAAGAAGGGTGAAAAGCAGCGCAATGGTACAACGTTATATTATCACATTGATGATTTGTTGTGTCATTTCGTGGTTTGCTGCAGCGATGGCTTCTGCCCAATATCCTCGTCCAAAACCTAAGCTCAATCTTCCAACTCCATTAGGCTATGTCAGTGACTATGCAGAGGTCTTATCGCCTCAATGGTCAGCGCAAATTCGAGCAGTCTGTAAAGAGCTTGAGCAACGTACTGGTGTGGAGTTAATTGTGGTAACCATGCCGACAGTTGCGCCACTGTCCACTGTACAGGAGTATGCATCAACCTTGTACGAAGGATGGCGAATTGGGACGGCCCAGCAGCAACGTGGAGTATTGTTGTTAACGTCAATGCAGGAGAATAAGGCAGTGGTCGTATTAGGCCGAAGTTTGTTGTCTGTTGTGAATAGACAGCAATTAGATGACATTTCTCAGGAGTTTCTTGTTCCAATGTTTCAACGTGATGAATTAGGCATGCATTTGTACCAGGCGACTGTTCGACTGGCAGCAGCCTCTGGGAAAATTCAACTTAGGGAAAAAACAACGAAAAAACCCAACAATGTTGGATTTTGGATGAATCTTACAGCGGCGTTGACGATGTGCTTTATTCTCTGGAGGTTTACTCGTCCAGAGAGGCGCCACCCCTTTCAACGTTGGAGGCGAGGTGAATATTGGAGCACAGGACAGGGAGGGTTTGGTGGAAACTTCGGAAGTTTTGGAGGGAAAATGGAAGAGTAACGTCTAGAAAGTCGTCCCTGCCAATGATTGGTCTCTATCAACAGAGACGATGTCCTCTTTTCAAAGCAACAAGTAAAATCTCTCTATTTACTCTGAGCTGGGCTTCTCCATTTCCCAAACTCTCTCGGTGCGTCGACAATTTTAAAGCACGTTTAATTTTCAAGGTTGCGATTTGAGTCGGTTCTCTCAATGATGTCTATTCAGTGAGAAGCACGACTCATATCGTGCTCTCTATGTCCACAAAGTGTATCTGGTCTCTTGGCTCTTTCATTTTCTCTCTCAACTTCCTTCCGCTCAGAAAAGGAATCCCAACTCTTTGAAACGTTTAAAACTAAGCACACGGTAACAAAAGGTCCGGCTCGTAATACTTTTGCTTGAGTTATGTATCCTAAGATCGCCAGCATGAAGCCGCAAGTTACCGGAGTATGATGTGACGATTTTGGGCATACGGGTCCACTTTATTGTATGCATTTTACCGATCCATTTTCATTTTCTCGATAATATACGGGCCAAGTATTATGCCTGGAGTCTTACGATCATGTCATAGACCTGACGGAGTATTCGTTGCCATGGCCTCGAATGATTCGTCGGCGTCAAGCAAATCGAGGATTGGGAACAAAATTATTAAATACTGTACGTGCAGCTCCAGCAAGTCGTCTGAAGTGGGATAAGAAAATTCATTCATACCTAATTCAGATTTGTTTGTTCAAAGAATTTTAGAAGGAGAGAGTACTATTTTTCCAAAGATGGATGAAAATAAAATACGGAACAATCTTGATTTACTATGGCCTTCTTTACCAGCTGGGGCTCTCATGCATGATCAAAATGCTTATGTCAAAGCAACTCAAGAAATAATACTCATCGATAATCTTATTGATCTAGAATGTTAATGTTAAGGTATGAGTCAATAATTACAGTGGCAAGTAGACTACGCCATACGAATATGCCAGCATTTGATGGGAATACCGTCTATATTAACGAATTGCAATGTGAAGACTGCTGAATTGAATATCTATTGGCATGAGGCCGTAAGTCTATTGATGTGCTAATCTTGGACTTATGGTGCTCCAGTATAGGGGACGTCGAGGTAATTTTTGGTGCGTTTGACGGGTCTGAGATGAATCATCCAGGAGTCAGTTGACACAATTTTCAGATAAAATGTTCCACCGACACGATGAAAAGCTTTTCCTTTCAATGCTGTTGAGTTTGCCAGGACAATAGGCTGAAAGGTTTCAAAAGATCTGAGAATCTGCTCTTGTTCAGTCATTACTCCACGATATCCAGGCTCTGTGACTCCATATGCAGATAATTGAAACGATTCAGAAGTTGTCTCCCATATTACTTCCCATCCACCTTCGACAGAAAAGTGCTCCGTCTCCGTTGATCCCATTCCTGTAAAATGTAGACCTTCAATAGGAAGTGTTGCTTGAGTTGTTTCTTCTGAAAACGATGAGCTACAGGTTCCAAATATTACCAATATGTGAAGCAGGATAAAGGAGATGGGTAAAAAAATACTTTTTTGTCTGGTGAGTTCAAGATTACACACGTTTGCAGGTATTGTTGAGTAGTGAGGTTGTAGCATTTTTGAAGCTAAGACTTATGGATGTGATTGTTCTTCCTGCATTTTTGTCGAGTAGTTTTGGACTGGTTGTGTGGTCTTAACTGTTTGGCTCAATAGATTCATTGTTCTCTAAATGCGAGTTGGGTGATTCATCTGTAGGATAGTGGAATGAGAAATAGTTTAAAAGGAAGTTTAGAGTGAAGTGTCGTTGGAGACACTTCACTCCTTGAAGAAATTTAAAGCATTTTGTGGTTTTCGAATATGAGAGTTTTGGTCACAATGGCATTATTTTCATAGGAAATAATGCGACGAGTTGCTGGTAAGTCTGAGGATGCAAGACGTGTATGAGTATCCGAGAAACTTTCCACATTTGATAAGGAACCGTCTTTCGGAGAGAAATAATATACGGTGTATCGAGTCGTCAGATTTTTTTGATCTTGAGTTATGGCACTGTCTTCAACATTAATGGTAAATGCCACATAGGGCATCTTTCGGTTAATTTGAGTGATACGATTATCTTTGACGCGGTACCATGAACCCATTCCATCGCCGTTGATTGTGATGCGTTGGCCCATCGGATGCTTATCGTCTCCTTCAAGGGTCAGGGCATATTTACCATCGGATTCTTCGAAGCTTCTTGGTCCGCGATGTGTGGCAATCATACCGATTTGACTTTGTGCCCACTTTTGCAGTTCTTCATCTCCAAGTTCCACTGCCACATCTTTGGGCCCTTTCACTGTGACGGTGCCTTTCGTTTCTGTGCCATCTACATTGATGCGTAGATCTGCTTGAAACCCTTTAAAGTCTGCCTGCCAGCGGGCCGTTTTTTCAAAGGCTCCCCGTAGCAGGTCTTTGGCTTTAGGATCGTCTTGTACGGATGTTTCATTTTCTTCTCGCGTATAGGTTTCCATGTCTATCGACTCCCCATGATGTAAAAGATTAAAAGTTCTGTCGTGAAACCTTCATTATTGATAAAGGACATTATAGAGAATCGACTTTCATGTGAACAACCAATGTGTTCCTTTTTGGCGATTCTCGTGGTGAGACAAAGTTTTCTGTTTATAGACTATAAATTGATGATGCATAAAATGCTGTAATTGATGGCATTTGAATTGCTTTGGTTAGGTAAGAGGGAGGGATTGCGTCATGCATGTTCTTGTAACCGGCGGGGCTGGTTTTATCGGTTCTCACTCTGTTGAGGCATTATTACAGGCGGGAGCGCGTGTTCGCGTCCTTGATAGTTTTATAACTGGGAGTCGGCAAAATTTGCCGAGCCATCCTGATTTAGAGATCTGTACTGGAGATATTCGTGAGCTGAAAGACGTGGCAGATGCCGCAGTTGGTATCACCCATATTCTGCATTTAGCTGCTCAAGTTTCAGTTCAAGACTCCATTGCTGATCCGACAAAGTCTTGTCATGTCAATATTCAGGGTTTCGTGAACGTGCTTAATACTCTTAGAACCCATCAGGTTCAGCGTGTAGTTTATGCCTCAAGTGCAGCCGTTTATGGATATCCTATACAACTACCTCTTTTAGAGACCACTCCAGTGAAACCCATTTCCCCTTATGGTTTAGAAAAAAGTATTAACGATCAATATGCCTTTTTATTTCATGAGTTGTTTGGCTGCTCCACTTTCGGGTTGCGATATTTTAATGTCTATGGCCCACGCCAAGATCCACAGTCCCCCTATGCGGGGGTGATTAGTAAATTTATGGACTGTGTCCAACAGGAACAGCCTCTCACTCTATTTGGAGATGGAACGCAGACGCGCGACTTTGTATTTGTGAAAGATGTAGCGCAGGCCAATGTTCGAGCCTTGCAGGCACAAACCTTAGGGGTCTGTCATGTCGCAACGGGAACAAGTCGGAGTCTCTTAGACATGATTCACGTACTGTCAGAATGTGTCGGTCATGACCTTCAGGTTATTCATCGGGATTCACAAGCTGGCGACATTCCTCATTCTGTAGCAGATGTCAACAAGTTATCGTCGGATTTAGATGTTTATTGTTCGACGGATTTTCTAGAAGGGTTGACCATTCTTATGAACGAAGTATTAGGCAACAAAAGGTAGTTCATGAATTATGATTCATGTCCTCGCGCCTTGACCTTGTTCTTCTGGTGTGTCGGTCTCTTGGCGTTCCAGGCTGAAATAGGCCTAGCAGCTGACTTTACCGTTGCTATTTTCTATGGAGACCCTGCGCCACTTGATGAATTGAAGGCATTCGATGTTGTCGTGGTTGAACCAGACCACGACTATGACCCCAACGGATATCGAACTTCAAATAGTGAACTGTTTGCTTACGTGAGTATTGGGGAATTCACATCTATTCGTGGTTATGCCAAAGCTATTCCTGAGAATTGGGTACTAGGTAAAAACGATGATTGGGATGCACGCGTTGTTGATCAAAAACAAGAAGCGTGGCCAAAGTTTGTGACAGACAAGATCATAGGTCCCTTATGGGAAGAGGGTTATCGAGGGTTTTTTCTTGACACATTAGACTCTTATCACCTTGTGGCAAAAACTGCTGAGCAGAGGAAGCAGCAGGAGCAAGGCCTTGTCCAAGTAATTCAAGCCATTAAGACGAAATACCCTGATGCGAAACTCATTTTTAATCGAGGTTTTGAAATTATTCCGAGTGTTGCGAAGCATGTGTATGCGGTTGCTGCAGAATCATTATTTCGAGGATGGGATCAAGGAAAGAAGCGTTATGTGGAGGTCCCCGCTGAGGATCGACAATGGCTTTTAGCGCAGTTGCAGGATATTCAGAAGTCACAGAACTTACCTATTATTGCCATCGACTATCTTCCCGCTCAAGATCGAGAACATGCGAAAAGGATTGCCCAAAAAATTCAACATCTGGACATGATTCCATGGGTAAGCACTCCTGAGCTAGATGTATTAGGCATTGGTGCGATTGAGGTGATACCAAGAAAAGTATTCTCCATCTTTAATGGTGCGCGTGATCCGATGCCTGGTCATAGTGATCTACACCGTTTTATAGATCTTCCAGTCAATCACTTAGGTTATGTGCCCGAGCATTGGGATATTCGAAACCCTTTGCCTGATTATCCATTAATTGGTCGGTATGCAGGAGTCGTCGTGTGGGTGTCAGGAGAGCAACATTCCTGGAGTCAAAAGTTACATGAATGGTTGGTGAAACAGATTCAACAGGGAGTCCGTGTTGCGCTATTCGATTCATTTGGTTTTCCACTCCAAGAGCAGAATTTGATTCCTTTTGGCCTAGAGGTAGGTTCACCTCGTGATTCTGTGAGTCAGGTCAAGTTTTCAATCAAAGATGCTCGCATGGGGTTTGAAATTCAGCCAATTCCTAAGCGACGAGGGTTTGTCCCATTGTCGATTTCCACCGCGGTAGAGGGGCAATCGCTTTTACAATTAGAGACGGATGAAGAGGATCATCAAGATGTGGTCGCCATTATGCCATGGGGAGGATATGCACTTTTCCCGTATGCGGTTATCCAGCTACCTGATTTGGAGCATTCTCGTTGGGTATTTGACCCAATCGAATTTTTGCAAGAAGCGCTTAGATTAGAACCAATGCCTATTCCGGATACGACGACTCAAAATGGTCGGAGATTACTATTGATTCATGTGGATGGTGATGGATTTGCGAGTTTGGCAGAGTTTCCCGGGAAAGTCTATGCGGGAGAAGTCTTACATCAAGACGTGTTGCGTAAATATCAAATTCCCACAACTGTCTCCATTATTGAAGGGGAGATCGGTGCCAATGGACTCTACCCTCAATTAAGTCGGCGACTGGAGAAAGCCGCTAGATCAATGTTCGCACTGCCTCATGTTGAATTAGCGAGCCATTCATTTTCCCATCCATTTTTTTGGCGTGATTTTATTTCTGCCGGACCAGGGAATCCAGGTAAGTATAATCTCAATGTTCCCGGGTATAACTATGGTTCCGAAAGCTTT
>JBMYWX010000002.1:0-25716 GCA_049607825.1 Nitrospirales bacterium | reverse complement strand
GAAATTGCTGGGTCGATTGATTATATCAATGCCCAATTAGCGCCACCCAATAAACAGGTGCAAGTATTCTTATGGACAGGTGATTGTGATCCACCTTCGGAAGCTGTTGGAGAAAGTTATGCCATTCATATTGGAAATATGAATGGGGGAGATACGATCATGACGGAGCAGAACAACTCCTTAACGGCCGTGGCCGCCTTTGGAATTAAGAAGGGGCAATATTTTCAAACCTATGCCCCAAATCAAAATGAAAATATTTATACCAATGAATGGAAAGGGCCATTTTACGGTTTCGAGCAGGTGATTGAAACATTTCAGTTGACGGAACGTCCCAGACGATTAAAGCCAATTAACATTTACTATCATACGTATTCAGCAAGTAAGAAATCTGCACTTACGGCACTTCATCGCGTCTATACCTGGGCCCTGAAACAATCGATTAACCCTATTTATGTCTCGGAATACATTCAAAAAGTACGTGACTTCAATCATATCGTGGTCGCAAAGACCAGACATACATGGAGAGTCCGGGGGACACAGTATCTCAAAGAACTTCGAATTCCACAGTCCATGGGCTATCCAGATCTTCAGGGAAATTCCGGAATGGCCGGCTATTCCGATCATGAACGTGACCGATATCTCCATATCACCGATCAAGATGAGGTACGAATTCAGTTGACGCAGGGTCCTCCGACGCTTCCGTATTTACATGATACCAATGGACAGCTGCTCAAATGGTCGAGGAACGGTCAGGCCGTCTTCTTCACGTTAAAGGCTTATCAACCGTTGACCGTCTCAATGGCAAATACGGAGAAATGTCAAGTGATGACTCAGGTTGGACATGTTGATAACCGACAAGAAGGGAACACATTGAACCTTTTTGTCAAAAAACAACATGCAAACCCCATCAGCTTCACATGCTCATAGACGATCAGATCATCAGGCCTCAGAACGTTTGTTTTCCTTATGGTCGATTGCGTTATTTGCTGTTGGCATTGTTTTAGTGTTGATGGTGTTGTTTCCTAAACAACGAATATTTAATCAAGTTGCGCAAGCGAGTCAGGCTTCAACTGCGAGTACGTTTTTTCTCGAAAATCTTTTGAAAGCGAAGCCAGATGATGCGGATCTTCGGCTTCTTCTTGCTAATCATCAGTTAGAACTTGGCAATATTGAACTCTCTGAAGGGACCCTTTCTTCTCTACTAAATATCGATAATGCTGACGTCTGGTTACGAGCTCAATTGCTCAAGGTACGAATACTTGAAATCCAAACGTTTGCATTCGCTGAGGGATCTCAGAAGCGTCGTCATGGGATGAATCTGATTGGAAGTCAAATTGAATTGATTCTTGACCATATACCTGCACCTGAGCCGGACGTGTTGGTGCGCCTCGCACAATCAGCTCTGCAGGTAGGGCATGGACATGTGGCGCAATCTATCTATGAACAACTTGGTCGGGGGACAACGCCTCATACGGCAACTTGGTATGCCAAAGCCGCAGAATTAGCCTTAGGACAGAGAGACTATCAGAGTGCAGCATCCTTCTATTTTTCTGCGCAACAACAAGAATCGAGTCAATCGAAGCAACGAGAGTACTATTTGGCTGCGCTCAAAACTTTACAGTCTGGAAACCTCCTTCAAGAAGCTGTTCAACAGGCTGAATTGCATTTAGGAGACTTGAGAAATGATGAGGCAACCTTATTCTTTTTAGTCTCGCTTGGGAGAGCGGCAGGAAATGGAGCGTTTGCCCAAAAATATGTAAAAGATCTCTTACATGCGAACTTATTGCATTCACCATACCTCATGATGCATGCCAGTTTTTCTCAGCCGAGAAGACAAAATGGACAAGACTTTGTGTTTGCACCTGTCATTGGAGATGTATCGGAATCTGTCATGGACAAAAATTGGTCATCAAATGAAGGGGACGCTTTTCATCCATTCACACTGTCTGATTTACAGTTTGCTATCCAGGCAGGCACTCAAAAACAAACCAAAATTCGACCCTTCGATGATAAAATTTATCAATTGGGATATGCCGTGTTTTTGGAAAATCGAAACTTGCTTGATGCGTTTACTCTCGCCCAAGCCGCCGTCCGGCAAGTGCCACATCGGATGGAATGGAGAAAACGATTGGCACAAGTCGCTGAGTGGATAGGCCGTCATCCCCTTGCTTTAGCACAATGGCGTGAGATTGCTGAAAAGAGTCCGAGTCAAGAAGCTTTTGAACAGATATTACGGTTGGCTCCTGCAGCCTATGATGATGAACAAGTCATTTTTGCTTTCCTAGGATTAGGGAAGATTCGTTCGTTATCGACGGCTGAACGAAAGAATCTATCTGACGCATTTGAACGAATGGGACGACCGGAGGATGCGATTGCGTATTTAACTCGGCTTCATAGGGCATCCCCAGAGCAAGCGCTTCTTGAACATCTTGCAGTCTTAACTCAACGAATGGGTAAAGACATGCAAGCCATGGAGTATTATCAAGAATTAGAAGAGCGGTATGGATCAAGGTTAGTTTGGACAATGCAGCAGGCAAGAGGTCTCTCGTCACGTGGATATCTTCGTGGGGCATACGACATGTTGTTGAGTGTTAAAGAGCACGCAGGTGACGAGGATGATGAGTATTGGGAGTTTGTCGGACATTTGGCTTGGGTATTTGAAGATGATCAAGCGGCTGGGGAGGCTTATCGATACCTATGGAATCGGCAACAACTCTCGATGGAAGGACAAGAACGCCTGATTATCTTGTTGCGTCGAACGAATCCAGACGAGGCGATCAGGATTGGCATTGCCGGATGGAAGTTGTATCAACGACCCAAATTCTTACTTGAAGCCCTCACTCTTTTATTACAAGAACGAAAAATCGTGCAATTACAGGAAACATTTGATGAATTGTTGCCATCTGATGAAACCGTGCTTGCTTCGAATCCACAGTATTGGGTGATTCGGGCGGAAGTGATGTGGAAGATAGGAAAAAAGGCTGAAGCCTATCGTGCTTATGAACATGCATTAGTATTAAATCCTGGCTCCCAGGAGACCAGAGAGGCCTTTTTGTGGTTTTTAGTCGATCAAAAAAATATCACCTCCTTAAAAAAGTATTTAAATTTGTGGCGGAAAGATATTCAGAGCCATTCTCGCTTATGGGGTCCAGCTGCAGCCGCCTATGTAGCTCTCGATCAACCAAAGCAATCTCTTCCATTCTTTGTTCGCCAACTGAAGAGACAGAAAAATGACTATCTGTGGTTACTAAACTATGCGGATGCTCTTGAAGCCTCCTCTCGAAGTGCATTGGCTTGGCAGATTCGGCAATATGCATGGCTTGTTGTGCGAAAAGCATTCTTTGTTCAATCATCACAGGTGTCCTCTCCTCGTTTGTTCGAAGCCTATGCCCGATTAGTGAGTCTCAAAGATCCCGGCGATCAATTACACTTGTTACTCCAGAATGCACGAACAAATACGACATCGATGATGATGAAGGAGCTTGTCTTAGCTTGGTTTTTGTCTCAAGAAGCATTTGATGCGGCAAAAAGCTGGCTCTGGAATAACTATGCGCAACAATTTCGGGGCCCAGGGTGGGCAAAGCTTGCGTTAGCCCTTGCAGAGAACAATTGGGTAGCAATTGAATCCATTGTTCTCAACCATGGGGAGGATTTATCTCCATCAGATAAGATTGAAGCGGCTAATAGACTTGAACGCTCTCCTATAGCCCAAGAACTTGCATTTGAAAGTTTGTTGCTTCAGTCAGGTAACGATGAGACGTATTTCAAGTATCAAGAAGCCATAGATTCCGCAGTGAATCAGATGACCTCGCGAGTGCTATTCGAGGAACGGCAGCCTCTTTCTCGCTATGTCTGGAATACCTCCGTGTCAGTCCCAGTTGGACGATTCCTCATCAAACCAACATCATCGGTCGCATGGCAGGAGAGTGTGGATGCCGAAGAGTTAACCGGAGTACCCAGAGTGGATCAGCGGTTTGGAATATCTCTGGATTATCGACTCTCACATGGCACGATTCGTATGACTGGGTTTCATCGAAATGCGCTATCGAATTTTTTTGGAGTGGGTTTGGACTATGAACATACCTGGAATAATAATTTTTCCTCGAAGCTGACTATAGGACGAAATTATAAAGCTGACGACTCCATATTGTTACTCATTGGAGGTGTGAAGGATTTTATCAGGGGGCAGGGACTGTACTATTTTACCAAACGTCAATTTGTTTCCTTACAAATTGATGCTCCTAGGTTCTTAAGCCAATCGCGCGAAAAATTGGGGAAAGGACTTGGTGTTGATGGGGCTATCGGGCATCACATTCGAAAGGAATATCCGGATGTGACCGTACGGCTTCTCGGCACTGTGCAACGGTATTCGCGCGCGCGATCAGTGCCAGGGAGTATTGGGAGATTGATTCCCAGCAGCCAAGGTGAAACCACTCCAATTATGGTCGTTCCAGAGAGTTTTGCTCAAACCGGAATTAATCTGAGTCTTGGTGATTCTATTCGTGATCTCTATACCAAAGGCATACGTCCCTTTGGTCTTATTGGTGTGAATTACAATAGTGCGACAGGGATTGGCCGTAGTATTGAAGCCGGCATTGCGGCAAGAGTATTAGGACAAGATCGCTTACTCGTCTATGGGAGTAATATTCGAGGTGGATTTGGGCAGAATGCCACAATCTCTCGAATGAATCTTGAATATCAACGATGGTTCTAGCTGGAGAGGTGTCACTATGAAAAACCTTCTAAATATTGTGTTCGTTACGACTATCTTAGTCAGTGTAGGTAGTGCGTGTAGCGTCATTGATCATTCGGTTGAGCCGATACTCGATGCCCAAGCGTCATGGGCTTTACTTCCGATTGTGAATCATACGGCCACGCCGCAGGCCGGACGGCGAGCCGAAGCAATAACCGAGGCCTTGCTGTATTCCGAAGGTGTACGAAATTTGCAACGATATCCGTCTCGTCTGCAAGATGAATCTTTTTTATTGGGATCAGATAACAAATTGTACGAGTCAGCATTGAACTGGGCGAAAGAGCAGGAGGTTCGATATGCCATGACCGGCACTGTAGACGAATGGCGATATAAAGTAGGGATTGATGGTGAGCCTGCTGTTGGTGTGAGTTTACGGCTACTTGATTTGACGACAAATACTGTGGTGTGGAGTGCTGTGGGTGGGCAGTCAGGATGGAGTCGTGAGGCTGTAAGTGCTGTTGCCCAAAAATTAATCAAACGTCTTCTTGATCAAGCGACATTTGCTTAATGGATCTTCCGCTTCACTTACGGAATCTTCCCAAACGTTGGCAATGGGTTGAAACTTGTGTGTTGACTCTTCTGGTTTTAGGGGGCAGTCACTGGATCGTTCCGGAGGATCCATTTCTTGCTAAGACAGCGTTCCCGTGGATATGGGTAGTATCGGTTCTCTTGGCGTTGCGTTATGGAACATGGTCAGGCCTTCTTTCCGTTGGAATCATATTGAGTAGCTTATTTCTTGAAATGAGCTTTGGTTTATTAACTGATGGAACGGTACCAAAAACCTATGTCATAGGAGGGGTACTGTTTATCGCTATTTGCGGAGAGTTTGGAAGCCGATGGAATATGTCGTTGAAGCAAATGGAGGAGCGCAATGATTATCTTGATCAGCGACTACAGGAAACGTCACGTGCCTATCATTTGCTTGGGATGTCTCATCATCAATTAGAAGAAAATTTAGTGAGTCAACCGCTCACTCTTCGAGACGCGTTGAAGCGTTTACGTGGGATGATGCTAGACGAAAGTGAGGAAGTTCCTGTTGCAGCAGCGCAACGTTTTCTCCAGCTCCTCACGCAATTTTTTCAACTAGAGGTAGCGGCATTTTATCCTTCGGTCCAGCCAAACAGGGATGAGGTTCCCTTGGCCTCAGTTGGGAGCGTAGGTCCTTTTCAAAAAGATGACCCATTAGTCCATCATGCTCGAACGACAAAAGAGTTTTCCCATGTCATGATGCCAGGATCGGTTTCGGCGACCAATACACGGTATCTGATTGTTGCACCATCAATGGCGAGTAATGGTGTGATTGTTGGGTGGTTTGTGGTTGATCGAATGCGTTTCTTAAGTCTCCATGAAGACAGTCTGCACATGGTGAAAATATTTTTAAATTATTTTGCCGATGGATTTCAGTCTGCCGTGTTGGCTCATCCTATTCTTGAAGAGTTTCCAGATTGTCCAGTTGCCTTTGCTCGTGAGCTACCGCGCTTAGTACGTTTGCAATATGAATTAGGATTAAATAGTCGAGTCGTAACCTTTGATGTTGAGGCAGAAACGCTGAGAGAAGAAATGGTCTTTCACATTCTTCATCATACTCGTGGGTTAGACGTCACATGGGATATCCGTCAAGGCGACGCACGTCGTCTCTGTGTGTTACTTCCATTCTCAGATGATGCCGCCGTTGAAGGATATCTTTTTAGAATTCAAGAGTTGGTGCGGGAACGTTTTGGTCTCGGATTTCAAGAGGCCAAGATTCATGTGAGTATTCGGGGTCTTCATGAGCATGATCCATCCATCATCGTTCGAGACCTTGTTGTGAGGGAGAATGATCGCAAAAGCATTCCTGAGTTTAGCAGCGTTACTTGAAGCGCTTGTCCTACCGTACCTACTATTGACTGAGCGGTACCAAGGAGACGTTTTAGGCCTCGTCATTCTTCATGTCATGATGAGTATGGCTGTGGGTTTACTAGGAAAAGATAGTCTTCCCCCCAAATACCAGCAGTCTCCAAAGTTTGTGGTGGTCTTTTTTGTTGGGTTGACGATGTTTATTCCAATGTTCGGTGCGATTGCGGTCTTGTCCCTTGTTGTGATGACGAATTATTTCTTTGTTGGTATCACGAAGTTTGATATTCAGGAAGTACATGAGAGTCGATTTGTTGGAGTAGGCCGAGCTGAAAATCAACAGTTGAATAGTGGCGATCTACAATCTCGCTTTTCGGCCAAGTCCGTGCAGACGGACGCACGATTAGATGCCTTAGGCAAACTACAGGGGTTTGAAACGCATCAAATTAATTCGACGGTACGCGGAGCATTGCAAGATCAAGCAGATGATATTCGACTCGTGGCCTTTGGAATATTGGATAAGAAAGAGAAGGCGATTAATGCCAGAATTAATCAGGAATTAGAGTTGCTTCAGCAGGCTGTTGATGAATCTGAAAAATTGATTCATCTTCGTGAGCTCGCCTATGCGTATTGGGAGCTTGTGTATAAGGAAATTGTTGAGGGAGATATCCTCCTTTATGCGTTGGAGCAGGCCAGGCATTACAATTCATCGGTTCTCGCACTTATGCCACAAGATGCAGGTATGTGGGCATTGAATGGACAAATTTCTCTCCGATTACAGCACAACGATGAGGCTCGAGAGTCGTTTACTAAAGCGCTTCGTTACGGCATTCCAGAAACACGAGTCGTTCCCTATCTTGCTGAACTAGCGTTTCAGCGAAAAGAGTTTGAGGAGTTGTCTTCGCTCTTCCATCAGCGCACGATGCTTTCAGAAGTTGCCATATTGAACCCGCTCTTAAAATATTGGAACGCTCACCCTGTAGTGACCCAAGAGTCTCTTACAACATAAATTTATTTCTTTGCACATAACTCACCTATGGGATTCATAAATTCGTGACATTGCCGCAGGCTCGAGAAGTTGACATTGCACTCTTGTTAGAAGGTACCTATCCCTATGTGAGTGGTGGGGTGTCGAGTTGGGTACATCAAATCATTCAGGCTTTTCCTGACTATCAATTTGGTATTGTATTCATTGGAGGCCAACCAGAAGAATATGGGGAGTTGCGGTATGCCCTGCCTCCGCAAGTTGTCCATGTGGAGCGACATTTCGTTCATGCCAATCATGGGCAACCTCCGATTGAAGCAATTGAAGGTGAGCCTGAACTTTTTCAATTTATGGAAGAACTCCATGATGGCATGAGAGCTCCAGAAGCTTGTCCTGAAGGCATACATTTAATTCAGAAGATGATGACGTTGGTAACGGAATGTCCTGAAACCCTTCATGAGCAATTCCTCTATAGTGAGTCGTCTTGGAGTTATATCTGTGATGTGTATCGTAAGCATTGTACGGACCCATCCTTTGTCGATTTCTTCTGGACTGTTCGAAAAATGCACGAACCGATATGGATGTTGGGAAAAGTGGCACGAGATCTCATCCCGGCGAAAATATACCATACGGTGTCCACCGGATATGCTGGATTCTTGGGAGCCTTGTTGCAACGTCGAACCGGGCATCCTCTCATCCTTTCCGAGCATGGTATTTACACCAAAGAGCGTCGAATTGATTTATTTCAGATGACGTCGTTTAAGGATAATCGTACCACTCTAGAGAAACGTTCAGAACATCTTGGATATTTTCAACAATTATGGATTCGGTTTTTTGAGGTTCTTGGCTCACTTTGTTACGAGGCCGCAGATCCTATTATTTCCTTATATGAAGTCAATCGGCAACGTCAGATTCATGATGGAGCCAATGAGAGTCGAACCCTCACCATTCCCAATGGAATTCAGGTTGAGCGGTTTCAGCCTCTTCGAGCGAACAGGCCTTCGTCTCCTCCGCTGACCTTGTGCCTTATTGGTCGAGTGGTTCCTATCAAAGATGTCAAAACGTTTATTCGTGCCATGAGGACGGTTGTCAATCGAATGCCACAAGCTGAAGGGTGGATTGCCGGTCCTGAAGAGGAAGATAAAGAATATGCCCAGGAATGTCATAATTTAGTGGAAAGTTTAGGTCTCGCCGATCGTGTCAAGTTTTTAGGGTTTCAAAAAGTTGATGATCTATTTCCGCGTATGGGTCTTAATATTCTCAGCTCTATTAGTGAGGCGCTCCCTCTTGTTGTCCTTGAGGGATTTGCCGCTGGCGTGCCAGCTGTGACGACTGATGTTGGGGCATGTCGTCAGCTCATAGAGGGAACTGGATTGGAAGAAGATGTGGCTGGATCGGCTGGTGCCGTGGTGAGTATGGCTAATCCAACTGCTTTAGCCGAAGCGGCTTTAGAACTTTTGAGTAATGAGGAAGGCTGGTATGCGGCCCAGCAGGCTGGCATTGCTCGTGTTGAAACATTCTATACGCAAATACGAATGATCGACTCCTATCAATCTATTTATACGAAAGCATTTGATACATGGCAGGTATCGGCTTTGAGCTCCGCAAAATCTTAAAGAAAGACAGTTACTGGTCCTTACTCAAGGCTTATGCCTATGCCGGAGTGATCAGTTCTGGACCTTGGATTCTATCCATTATAGGTATCCTAATTATCGGGGTCATGAGTCTTTCCGTCGTGGCGCCAGAGAACCTTATTATACAGTTTCAGCTTTCTGTGACGTATCTCATTGCCTTGAGTCTGATCTTGACTGGCTGCTTACAGACCTCTTTTACGCGATATGTTGCAGATCGATTGTACGAAGAAAAGGACGAACTCGTACTCAGTAACTTTCATGGGGTGCTCTGTTTAGTCACACTGGTTTGTGGAATGTGTGCGACTGGCTTGATTGTATGGTTATTTCCCGAGCAAAGCGTCTTGTACAAAGTGCTGATGGTTGGGTGTTTTGTGGTGCTCGGAAATATTTGGATTGCGACAATTTTTTTGTCGAGCATGAAAGAGTATCAAGCCGTTCTTTTACTCTACGGTCTTGGCTATGGATTGACGGTTGGAGCCTCTTTGATGTTGCGATCATATGGGCTAGAGGGATTATTGCTAGGTTTTTTTATTGGTCAATTTGGCATATTGATTGGCATGTTGGGGCTAACAGTTCGTAACTATTCTTCCGAAACCTTACTGTCCTGGGACTTTCTAAAAAAGGGACGTATGTATTGGAGTTTAATTTGGCTTGGCTTGGTCTATAACTTAGCGATTTGGATCGATAAATTTTTGTTTTGGTACTTTCCTGAAACCAGCCAAGCGGTGATAGGACCAATACGCAATTCGCCAATTTACGATCTTCCTATATTCTTAGCGTATTTATCAATTCTTCCAGGTATGGCGAGTTTTCTTGTGCGAATGGAAACTGACTTTGTTGAATGTTACCAAGAGTTTTACGGTGCTATTCGAGAGGGCGCATCGCTCGATTTTATTCAGCATGCCAAGAATGAAATGATTCGGACCATACGTCTTGGTCTTTATGAAATAATGAAGATTCAGTTTGTCGTGTCTTTGATCATTTGGGCGATTGGACCTCCCATTCTTCGTTGGCTTGAAATTTCAGAATTATATGAGTCGCTTCTCTATGTCGATATCGTTGCTGCAGGGTTACAAGTCTTGTTTCTTGGAATTTTGAATGTATTTTTCTATCTGGATAAGCGAATGATTGCTCTCGGTCTTTCTACTCTATTCCTCATTGGGAATGTACTCCTGTCTACATGGTCACTCCATATGGGGCTTCCGTATTATGGATATGGATTCGCCGTTTCATTGTTGGTAGTCGTAATTTTTGGGATGCATCTTCTTGATAGGAAACTTCAAAGGTTGGAATATGAGACCTTCATGCTCCAGTAGGATGTCGTCGGTAATGTAGAAGGTTCTAGTCAGGTTATAATCCCGTGCGCTTTCATTCTTCACAGTCAAAATAGAGCCCTTTGTTAGGTTCATTTCACTCCATGGTTTGCAAAAGGTTAATTCATGAGAGTTACTTTTGCTTCGTCTGCTTTTCACCAAGAAGCGTTTGGTAAGATGCATATCAAGACTGCGATCAAGTCGAGGAGTTTTGAACGCATAGCGTGTTAGTGGAAAAGTCGAACCTGAGGCCATGACATCTTTTTACTCAAGAACGTTCGAGGCGTGCGTTCGTCAGATTTCTAGCTTCTAGTAAATGAGGATATGAATCCTGCCCGGCATTTTCTCAACTATACATTTATTATCAGATAGATAGATGAAGAGATGAGTTATAGCCTGTTGTGTTGTCTCCGCAAATGATTTGTGACATGGGTAAAGAGAAAATGTTTGCTAAGATCAAACATTCTTCTAGAAGTTCTCTCAGTGAGGAGAAACATTGAAGGAAGACGTTCAAAATTGATCTTGTCGAGTAAGAAATTCTGTGGGACGATGATCTTAGGGAATGGTTTGGTTGAGAGTCAGTACGCTAGTGAGAGGCTCATGCTGGTTTCTTTGTGATAATATAATCTTGGAAGGTCGACTCTTCCTTTTGAGCATTGATGAATATGATAGCCGTAAGCCAATTTATGAAAGTGTTGGGTTCAATTGCCGTTTTGGTCATAGGCCTGTCTCTGCTTTGGGAGATTCCAAGGTGGGAGCAGAAGTCTGTTGCTCGGGAAAATATTTCAATACTGTCATCCGTGGCCGGAAGCCTACCTCAGTTCGATCGTCGCCAATTTTTGAGACATACCAAAACACGGCTCCCGCTTTATCGTGAACAGTTTCAGGAAGCTGGCAAAAAACATGGATTATCCTGGGTACTGTTGGCAGCGCAAGCGTATCAAGAGTCAAGATGGAACCGAAATGCCAGAAGTCCAACAGGTGTTCGTGGCTTGATGATGCTGACGAGAGACACAGCATCGGACCTTGGGATTGAGAATCGTCTCGATCCACGGAAAAGTATTCGTGGTGGCGCTCGCTATTTGGCTCGTCTTTTTGCGCAATTGCCACCTACAATTCAAGGTGCTGATCGTGTGTACTTTGCATTAGCGGCCTACAATGTCGGAATGGGGCATGTGAAAGACGCGCAAATATTAGCAAGGCGTTTACAAAAAGACCCCACCAAATGGGAGGATCTTAAAACTGTTCTCCCACTGTTAGCAAAAAAGAAGTATTACAAAACACTTCCAAATCGATATGCACGCGGATGGGAGCCCGTGCAATACGTCAAACGAATTCAGGCTTATCGAGAAATTCTACAAACTATTCTTCAGCAGAATACCCCACAGCAGACTGAGCTCTAACGTCTACCCTTTTTTTCTGTTTCTTCTTGCCGTATCACATAAGTAGCGAGACTGTAAGGTTATCGCGCAACCTATGTAGGCTAATCCTCTCTAAAGTTCTTATGCTTGGTATCAATTGATAGGTGAGGTGTCCCTTTGGTAGACAGTCTGTATTGAATGTTTACACTTAATGCTTTTCTTATGTAAGTTCATCTTTCATAAGATTAATGAGAATATGATAAAAAACATACACTTAGAATCCTGGCTGCATGAAATATGATGCAGTGTTTTTGAGGCATTATATTTGCTCACAGTCAGCCGTGAAATAACTAAAATTGAATGACTCTTAGGGTTTTGATGTTTGAACAACGGCTGAGCTCAGTAAGGAGAAGTCATGAAATTTGCGATGAAAGCAAAGTTACGTGAAGATGGGGTCATTCTATTCTTATTTGGAAAGTTTGACTTTTCTGTCAAAGAAGAATTTTTTCATGAAATGAAAACACATGAACTGAACCAACGGCAAGTATTCATTGACCTGGAAAATGTTTCTTTCATCGACAGTGCCGGGATTGGGATATTGGCCTCCTTTGCGAAAAGATGCAAAAAGTTGAATAACCGAGTTGATTTGAAAATTGTTAATCCCCAAGGGCCTGTTCGAGATGTATTGAAGCTCACAAATTTTTCAGGGTTGGTGCCTGTTGTAGATTCAGACTCTGAATATTCAACATTCACAAATATTAATACCTAATGGACCGTCATTCAGTCAGGCAAAGGAGTTGGCATGTTTTTATACGAATCAAATGACCGGAAGCAATGCTGTGCATGGGGTGGTTCGACATGGAACGGGAAAGGAGTAAGGAGAATGAGCGATGTCGTGATCATCTCGTGGATCGTAGCTTTGAGTCTCTCTCTTCGTGAGTTTACTAACAGCGTATCGCTATCAACGTAAGATTAACCTGTTACTGAAAACCTTAGAGCAAGAGCATGAAGCGCAAAGCTATTATTTGCGTCACTCCTTTATGGAGACGGTCGGATGTGTGAATGCCTCTTTGCCTCAACTGGTTGAGGAAGTGTATATGACGATTGAAGACATAGAACTAGACATGACAAACATCAAAGGAAAGTCAGAAAAAAACACTAGATCGGGTCTATCTTGCTTGATTCAAGGATTCATATCTCATTTAGTGGTGAGGAATATTGGGAATCGTTAGTGTTGAGTAATCCCTATAGGTTCCTCAGCAGTTGCGCGAAGGATTGATATGGCACGATCATTTGGAAGAACGAGAGCTTTAATTTTGTCTCCGTAGTCATATTGTTCAGTCAGAATCGTGTCACCTGTGACTTCAATTTGTATTTCTCCTCTCTCACCTCTCACGATAATAAAGTCTCCGTCTACCATAAGAACTTCGGCGATTATGGTTCGTGTTCCGTTTGAACCCTTTGGTGGGATATTCTTGGATTCTGAATCTTTAGGTTGTTGGACTTGGCTTTTTTGTTTAGGTGGAGATTGAGGGGTCTGGAGCTGAGCTTTAGGTTCAAGGGTTTGAATGCCAATTACATCTTCTGGATTGGCTCGAATAATAGAAATGGCTTTGTCGTTGGGTAGAACTTTAGCTTTTATTCGATCCCCAAAATCAAACGCCTCAGCCATTGTTGTGTCTGGCGTCGCTTCAATTCGGATCTCACCATAACCACTGCGAACCACATAAAAATCTCCATCAACCATTAGAAGGTCAGCAACAATAATTCTGATCTTTGGCCCGGTACGGGGGGCTGGAGCTGGGGGAGCAGATTTTTTTGAAGCTTGTTTTTCTGATGATGGTGATTTGTTGGGTGGAGAAGCTGTCTTTTTTAGACTAGAAGGAGATCTTGACAGATCAACCTGAAAGCCTGTTGTCGCATTGGCCTTGGCCCGTTCTACTGAAATAGCAGAATCATTAGGGCGAATGACGGCTTTAACTTTATCTCCAAATTGAAATTCTTCAGAAATTTTTGTGTCATCTTTAATCTCTATTCGAATTTCACCCAACTTTCCTCGTAGAATGAGGTACTCACCTTCAACATCAAGAACGTCAGCAATAAGCGTGCGTGTCGCCGGAGTAGGGAATTCTGGTTCCTGAGCAGAGATGAAATTCGGTGTGCTGGTAATGAGCAAACTACAAACAAGAAGATATCCCAGAACGATCTTCATGAGAGTACTCCTTTATAAATGAAATAAATAGGGAATATTGTTGGCCAACCTATTTCTCAATACAGAAGACGTTTAATGTTACCTGTCTGTACAGGTCAGGTAAATAACAGTACAAATTCCTAGGTTCTAATTTCCAGGGGTAACAGGCGGTACCGACTTCGATTCATTACAGTGGAGTGACACATTCAGGGAGATCATTCTGGGGATTATTGACAAGTGTGTTCACAGGATAAGCCTCCATTTCATCTGAGGAATAGGGGCTCAATAATGGCATCAGGAGGGTAGGGTCTTGGGTTGCTGGATCAAGCCACACGTCAAAATCTTGTGGAGCAAGAATAACAGGCATACGATGATGGATGGGGGTCATCAATGCATTGGCATTTGTTGTGATCAGAGTGCATGATTCGATTCTCGATTCTGTTTGTGGCCATTGTTCCCAGAGGCCAGCGAAGGCAAAGGGTCGCTGATCTTGGAATCGAATGTAATAAGGATGTTTGTGTTCTCCTTCTCGTTTCCATTCATAGAATCCATCAGCTAAGAGAAGGCAACGTCGCAATTGAAATGCTTTTCTGAATGACGGCTTCTCGGCGACGGTTTCACCACGAGCATTAATCATTGTATTCCCAATACTCGCCTCCTTAGCCCATGAGGGAATCAATCCCCATTTCAGTCTGGTACATTCTCGATAATCATTTTCTGGCGCGTTCCGTACACAGGCGACCATCTGAGTTGGTGCAACATTGTAACGGGGTTTTAGCTGCGGCATGCGTGCGACTTGAAGCAACTTCAAAAGATTGTCGAATTTTTCTTTTTGTGTGTAACGTCCGCACATCGTTGTTCTTTTCCTCTCCATACTGTCTCTAGGTAATTAGGCAACTTCAATAGGTATATTTTTAGATAGACTTGAACATTCTTGTTCAGGTGAGTAAAAAGAATGTTGTTGCAAGGAAGTGTTGATTCGAGTCTTACGTTAGACAATATGCGGAGCCAAAAGGATAATGGTTGCGCCCACTACACAGCAGGTAGTACGTGTCATCGAACTTTTCTTGTTCTCTTCGGTTTGTTTTTCCCGCAGCACAGATCATCCTTGAGCAAGACCTTGAGTCATTAGGGGCAAGAGCATTACGGTCATCAGGCAGATTTTCAAGTAAATCATTGCTGTGATATTTGAGAATGTAGCAGAATTGAGGATTCAGTAATATTCTTCCCTCAAAATAGTCCTTCATTCGTGAGGCTCTCGTAAACAGAATACAGAAATTGGGAAGGTTCCTAGGTTCTGGATCTACCGTCCCATTTTCTACTATGCCATAGTAATATTATTCAATATATCTGATGCAGATACGGTACTTGCGCTGATTCTCCAAAGGTAATCTACTTCTCCGAGGCAATGGTATTTTTGAGCAGTTGTAGCTTGATGGGGAGTTGTTCTTCTAGCTGCCTGATAGGAGCAATGGTGAGAGCCCATTCCCAGAGTGATACTCCAATGAGACCACCAAAGGTATCGGCTATAAGATCCCAGGTTTCAACGTTGCGGAATGGGACAAACCATTGATGGAATTCATCGGTGATGCCATAGAGTGCCACGGCAGTCACGGCGATGAACGCAGCAAATGGCCCAAGTTTTTCTCCCCAAGAGAATCGAATGGCTCGATAGGTGAGTAACCCCAAAATCGTATACGTTACGATGTGGTATATCTTATCATTGATCTTTCCAAAGATATCTATAGGACCAGAGAGAAATACATTGGCCAATACATCAAGATGGACTTTAGGCGATGATAATGAGGAAACCAGGGCAATAGTCATGGCATAGGCTAATAATGGAAGCCAATAGCAGATAACGCCGATATAATTCCTGTTGTCCTGAAGGTTCTGTTCTGACATTTCTTGATTATTTTTTGTGTTCTTGAATCTATTAAGCTCCACCCTTCCTCTTCTGCTACGGCTGTTTTATCTTTGTGGCAAGTTCTGTATCGGTTCGCTGCTACTTTTTTTATCAGATGAAACATGGATAGCATTCTTCGTCGATTATTCGCAAGAATATGCGAAGAACGTTTATCTTTAGCCTCTATTTATGAATGTTCAGGGAACCTTTTCTTTGTACAGGAGCTAAGTACTTTATTTCCGGAGTCGCAAAAGTACCCATACGAATCAGCCCTACCAATGAGAATGTTTTACGGATGATGTTTGATCGGTATGGCTGTCGGTAGATTCGAGGTATCTTTTATGAATTGATTGAGAATAATCGTGAGTGCTTGATTATAGCCCTCAATGGAGTCTGATATCTTATGAGTGTTGATAGGTAGTTCTTCGTAATATGTGCGCAGTAACATGGCCTCGCGATTTCTCATATGTATGACCCCAAGTTCTAGTTCAATTATGACACGAGGTGAATTATCTAAGACACGTTCCATCTTTGATATACGACAGGAGAATTGATAATTGGCTTTTACCCGAAGTTCTGGAGTGACCACTTGGCTGGCAATCCCAGATCCTCGTAAGTAATGCGCGATCTGTTGCTGCAAAATGAGAGTAGGGGAGTCACTCCATCGATGATAGGCATGGCGAAAAACTTGAGAGGTTTTCATATTTTGTCGATATAACAAGTGACGTTCACTCGTCAGTGCATCAGCCCAGGGACGTGTGATCTGGAGGGTTCCTTGTAACGGAGGTGCGTGAAACTGGGAAGTGGGTTCAGGGAGTTCCAGCCGGTAGTAATGGTCTTGTGGTGCTGGTCCTCCCATGCAACTTGCTAGGAAGAATCCAAGGCTACTGAGAATCCATAGGTGCCAATGTTTCATAGGTGTTTCCAGAACGATTGTTAGTTGACTATTTCGCGTTCTTCACGAAATTCCTTCCCCCGAATGATGACTCCAGGGTTTTGCCGAACCTCTGATGTCAGTTCGTTCAAGTTTCGTGTCGTGGCTTCTAGGTTATAGCTAATCTCTTGTATGTGGCTGGCGACGACTTCTAATGTATGGTGGAGATCGCCGATCGAATGATCAATCTCATTTTTGTTTTTTGACACCATTGTGTTCATCGTGACGAGAAGCTTGTCGAGCCGCTTTGAGGTTTGCTGAAAATCAGTCGTGAGGGTCGATACATTTCCAGAAGCTGCTTCAACATCAGTCAATATAATGTCGACATGGTTTCCGCTCTGGTCTATTAAGGTATTCAAGCGATGAGTGGTTTTATTCAGATGAGATGTAAAGGCTTTGAGATTAGCCAGAATGATGGGAGCATCTTGTGCCAGGGTTCCCAGTGATGCCGTTCCACCGGTCAGATTATCCAGAAGCGGTTTCAGGCTGCTGTCTGCGAGCTCTCCTACTTGATTAGCGACTGCGGCCATTGTCGAGAGAATATTCGTCGCTCCTTGACTTGGTATGCGATCTCCAGGAGAGAGCAGATCTTGTGACTGTCCTTCGTGGATATCAATGACGACGGCTGAGAGAAACCCAGCTTGCGTGATCACCGCTAAGCTATCTTTGGGAATCGGAAACCCTTTTCGAATAGTGACGTCAAGGCGATAGACTGATGTTTTTGATCCACGGGTCAGGATGATCTGCTCAATTTCACCAACAGGGTAGCCTTCGTAGAGTATTTGTGCGCCTTCTGTCAGACCCATCACATTATCAAATTCCATAACATATCGATGTGTTTCATTCGTAACCCCTACCAGCATGCCTATCCAGACTACGCCTATCCCAAGGAGGACAAGAAGAAATGTGCCGACGATAATATAGTTTTTTCGAGAGTCTTTCACGACTTGTTTATCCCTTATATCGTTGTCTCTTCAATCGATTCTCCGGTGAGTCGCGCCAGGTATTCATCAGGATCAAGCGTATCTTCTTCGAAACGTCTTTGGAGTAAGTCCTGAATGCGTGTATTCTGTGATGCGCGAACCTCCTCGATGGATCCAATCATGAGCACGTTTCCCTTATCTAATACGGTGATGCGATCTGCAATCCGAAAGGCGCTTTCTAATTCATGGGTGACAACGACGATAGTCATATTGAGGGCATCGCGAAGTTGCAGGATCAGTTCATCCAAAGAAGAAGACACGACCGGATCAAGCCCTGCAGAGGGTTCATCACAAAACAACAAGGCTGGATCCATGATGACGGCTCGTGCAAAGGCAGCCCGTTTGAGCATGCCACCAGAAAGCTCCGAAGGCATGAGATTTTCAAAACCAGCGAGATTCACCACCTCTAATTTCATCCGTGTCATGATTTTCATGGTCTTCTCATCAAGTGTAGTGTGCTCGCGGAGCGGAAGCATGATGTTTTCTCCGACGGTCATAGAGCTGAAGAGTGCTCCTCCTTGAAAGGCGACACCGAGCTTTCGATAAAATCGTGTCAATTCATGATCGCTCATTTGCCCAATATCATGTCCAAGTAGTCGAATGCTTCCCGTACTCACACGTTCTAAGCCGATCAAATGTCGTAATAATGTGCTTTTCCCTGACCCACTGCCACCCATGATCACCATAATTTCACCTGGCTGAATATTGACGGATACTTCGTTCAGGATTTTCCGAGATCCGTAATGCGTCACGACGTCTGTGACTTCAATAATGGGTGTCGTGTCTGTGGCTAGGCTGGTCATGCGTGTCTCTATCTCGTCAGCATGAAGACGATAATTAAATCAGCAAGAATAATGGCCAAGATTGAGTGGACAACGGAATTGGTCGTGACTCGTCCGACACCCTCTGCACCTCCAGTGACAGAGGACCCATTGACAACTCCTACAAGGGTTATCAACATGCCAAATACTACACTTTTTCCTAAACCATGGAGAATATCTCCCACGTGTACAAACTGTGCTATTTGTAGGACATATCTATCAAAGGAAATTCCCAAATCTGTGGTGATGTAGAGTCCGGCCCCACTGAGGGCAATGAGATCAGATAGTAACGTGAGGGCAGGAAGCATAATCAGCATGGCGATCAAATTTGGCACGACTATAAAACGTATTGGGTTGATCCCCATAACGCGCAAGGCATCCACTTCCTGATGAATGGTCATCGTACTGAGACGAGCGGCGAGTGCGGCCCCAGACCGTCCTGCAATGAGAATTCCTGTGATGAGCGGAGAAAATTCTCGGACAACTGAGAGAGCAACTCCCAGAGTGACTTGTTGTTCAGCTCCAAAATCCTTGAGCGCATCAATGCCTTGAATCGCGAGCATCAGACCAATGGTCACAGAGACGACGGCAATAATGGGTATGGCACGAATGCCAATTTCCATCATTTGTGCGGCAATGGGAGCAAGCTGAACGGGCTGATTTTTACGGCGCCCCAAAAGAATCCAATACCCGGCTTCATAAAGGAGTGAAGCCCCAAATCCTATTGATTCCACCATCAGCGACGTCTGTCGCCCTAAGGCTTCAACTTTTTGAATAACAATATGAGAGGAATTCTCAGACGTTGGCATGCCTTGCCATTTCCAAAGATTCATAGATAGGAAAGACTTTGTCTAGTCGCGCCATGCGGATGACCCGAAAGACCGCTGGACTCAAAGAAATGAGGACAAAGCTGACTCCAGTCTTCTTTGCTTGTTGATACGCTTCAACGAGACTTGCTATTCCCGAGCTATCCATATAGGACACGGAGGTTAAGTCTACGAAAATATTTTTTGCTTGAGCCACAACATCCAGAAGGATCGTTCGTGCAGTCGGCGAATGTTCAAGATCGACGTCTCCGCTCAATGTTACAATGTGACTGTCTTGGTCTACATGTATGGTGTGTTCCATGTTCTTCCTTCCCTAGAGAATTTATGAAAGGTATTTAATCATTTGAAGAATGTTCCCATTTCCTTCAGGAGCGTTTTTTATGGATACGTTATCCATGATTTGTTGAATAAAATGGCAGCCCAATCCACCTGGGCGTATATCTTCTAGGTTCCGTGGCTTCATGCAATCAGATTCGATGAGAGGTGCATAGTCTCTTAAGGTGATGATGAGCCCATCCTCTTGACGTTGAATTTGCATGGCAATCTGTTCGTTGGTTTCATTTCCATAGGCATGCCGAATAATATTTTGACAGGCTTCATCAATGGCCAATACCACGTCGTCTATTATGTCTTGGGAGCATCCATATTGGCTGAGGGCTATCCTTACTTTGTCTCGAGTTTCACCTAAGGCTTTGGCCTGAGCTGGAAAATGATGCACGAGTACACGAGTGGGAGTCTGATGAGAATTACTCCGATGCATCTCCGCCCCTGTGAGTTGTAATGTGCAAGGTCACGATCCCTTATTTGATGTCTTCCCGATTTCTAAGGCAAGAATGGAAAGGTCATCGTGAATCTGACCCTTTTCGGTCCAATCGGATATTGCTGTTTCAATGGATGCGATGCTCTGCTTAAGATCGATTTGCTGAGTAGAGGCTATGGCGGACTCCAATCGTGATTCTCCAAAAATTTCTCTCTTTGGATTCATCGCTTCGAGCAGACCGTCAGAATACAGGTAGATGCGTGATTCAGCCTCAAGTTGAATCGTGCAATTTTCGTATTGTTCGTCTTCGAAGAGACCGATCGGTAGGCTCCGAGCTTCACAGATGATCGGGGGCTGGCCTTTTCTGGAAAGTATGGGTGCAGGATGACCCGCACAGACATATTGAAATGTCTTTTCCTGAGTATCCAGTATGCCGTACAGCAGCGTAAAGTATTGATGCCCTCCTTTGCTCATAGGAAACATATGGTTGAGTCGGGTGGCTATTTCTGCTGGAGAGGCTAAGCTTTTGTGATTTGTGCCATCATGCGATCGGGCAAAAAGACAGCTTGGATCACTACGAGGAATAAGAACTCGACTTAAAGTCACTGAAAGGAGGGATGCGGGAACACCATGTCCAGTGACGTCTAAGACATACATGCCAATCTGATGGTCGTTTAGAGAAAATATATTGAGCGAGTCCCCTCCTAGTTCTGCACAGGGCCGGTAAGTCCATGCAAATGATACTCCTGATATAGCTGGTGAGGCGTCTGGAAGGAGGGACTGTTGAACTCGTGCTGCGGCTTCGAGATCACGGCGCATGCGTTCGTTTGCTTGCTGTGTATGACGCATGGCCTCATTGGCGATGTGTTCTGCATGTTTTCGTTCGCCAACTTCTTGCTCGAGTGTGGCTATTGTATCTTCGAGTTGTTTCTGTAAATTACGAATCCGTAAATGCGCAGTCACTCTGGCCAATACTTCTTCTATCTGAAGCGGTTTATTGACGTAATCTACAGCTCCGACAGAAAATCCTTTGACTGGACTAATGGTATCGTCCTGGTCCTTCATGAAAATGATGGGAATATCTTTAGTCTCTTCCGTTTCCTTGAGTCTTCGACAGGTTTCAAATCCACCTATCCCTGGAACCATGACATCTAATAAAATAAGATCAGGACATGTCGATGCACTTTTTTGGAATGCCGTCTCGCTGTCGTGGACCACAGTGAGTTCAAACCCATATGCCGAAAAGCTTTCAACCAATATCTCCAAATTGTTAGGAGTGTCGTCCACCAAGAGAATTTCACCTAAATTTGGTGCATGCATAGTCATTGCCTGATTACTGGGAAGAGGTGTTGGTGTCATGGAATTGTTCAATACGTGAAATTTGTTGTGATTAGGTGGTGTTATTTACATTTTCTGCAGAATCGGGGTGAATGAGGTGAACGATATCGTATAGTTTTCGGACAAAATCTAGTATTTAATAATATGTAGAATGCATCATTTCTCTTGGCAATCGTTTTTTCGGATCAGGTGTAATCCACATTCCGAACTAGGCAATGTTACTTCGAGGTTTGGCAGATCTTATTTTGATCCTCCATCTAGGGTTCGTCCTGTTTGTTCTTCTGGGGGGATTATTGGCCTTTCGGTGGAGCATGATGCCATGGTTTCATCTCCCAGCCGTGCTCTGGGCCATCTCCCTAGAATTTGGTGGGTGGATCTGTCCACTCACACCTCTTGAAAATTGGTTGAGACAGGCAAGTGGTGAGGCTGGTTATTCTGGTGGATTTATTGAGCATTATGTATTACCAGTAATTTACCCCATTGGACTGACTCCCTCTATTCAAATATTTTTGGGATGTGTGGTGATTGTGATTAATATAGGTATCTATGGAATGCTCTATGTACGGAGAGGGAATTCTTGGTAGAGTCTGATTTCCACGGTGGAGCAGGAATTGAGAAGCCTGTGTTGAGAGATGGTTGAACCTAAATGAGGAGTGTTATTTTGAAAATTGGAAAGTTTTTGAACCGGGTAGTGGTTGCTTTTTTCGTTGGAAACATCGTTCTGATGAGTGCGGCTGTTCATGCGTATGAAGAAGTGTCTGTCAAAGACGGAGCTTCTATTAGTGGTGTCGTGACATTGTCAGGACCAGTCCCTCCGCCTTTCAGCCATAAATTGACGATGGGAGCGTACCCTGAGCATTGTCAACCTGTGGCGAACAAGGATGGCAACGTGCTATTGCCTCGCGCTCGAGTTTCAAAAGAACATGCAGTCGCTGATGTGGTGGTCTATATCCAAGGGCTGGAGCGGGGAAAGGCGCCTGCGGCTCATGGTCCTAAGCTGACAGTGAACCGTTGCCAATTTGATCAGCTGGTCATGGCTGGGATGGATGGGACGAATCTACGCATGGTGATGAATGATACGGTCCTTCATCCTTTACGCGGATGGGAAATGGTGAATGAAGGGCGTATACCTTTATTCCATATTCCAGACTTAGAAACCGGAAATGAAAAA
The DNA here is from genome assembly GCA_049607825.1 of Nitrospirales bacterium. GTDB lineage: Bacteria > Nitrospirota > Nitrospiria > Nitrospirales > UBA8639 > JAGQKC01. The sequence goes on along the minus strand of JBMYWX010000002.1, from coordinate 2,906 downwards.
ACGGCTGAATTAAAAACGAGGAAAAGTGGAGTGGTGATGATCGAATGTGATCAACATCGATATATGCAGGCATGGATATTGGTTCCCCTCAATCCGTACTTTGCGACAACGGATACCAAGGGACACTTCACAATCGATGCTATTCCACCTGGCCAGTATACACTCAGTATCTGGCATCCTTCACTTGGGTATCGAGAACAACTACTGGCAGTAAAAGCCAATGAGCAAAAAGATATACCAATTCGTTTCAACACTTCTCCGGCTAAGCCGTAAGCGTAAGGAACAAGAAATGAATATCGCAAAGGCTTTGGGCTGTAGAGTGCGTATGGTTTGGCAGGTGCTGCTGATCGTCATGATCATGGCCGTTATGCCTCTCAGTGTTCAGGCTGATCAAGTCACACCGAATATGATCACCTTTGAAAATCAATCTGGTCGGAATGCGGTCGTCCGGGTAATTGGTCCCACAAGAGCGGTGGCGAAAATGCAACGAGATGAATCACGTATTGTTCGTGTGGCGGCTGGCGAGTACTACATACTGGTTCGATACGGCGATAGCAAGAAAGAATATAGCTATACGAAGAGTGCAGCATTTTTTGTGACACAGTCAGAGAAGCAAGTTTCAATGATTACATTTATCCTGCATCGACGTCATGGTGGGACCTTTAACTCTCAACCAGTATCAGACAAGGAATTTGAAGCAGGGGTACGTTGACTAAATATCGATTCAATTCCTTGATGGTGAAAGAGAGGACTGTGTCATGCCGCGTCTAGTTGAAGAGCCGTGTGTTATTCCTCCTGCCGGTAAGAATCCCAAACTTATAGAAGAGTATGCGGGGCGTGTGGCCACCGAAGATGGGGCTGTGAGTATCGCAAGAATTGTGTGCCCGTCGGGCTGGAGTGAGGTTGGGCAGCAGCCTGAATTTACGGAAACCAAACTTGTCCTAAAAGGCATGGTGAAGGTAGAGCATAGCCAAGGAACGATAGAGGTGCGAATGGGACAAGCGGTCATTTGCGAGGCAGGGGAATGGGTTCGGTATAGTACTCCTGAAGCCGAGGGTGCTGAATATGTCACGGTGTGTGTGCCAGCCTTTTCACCTCTGACTGTTCATCGTGATGCCGAATGACAACGGTTCTTATGATTTCAACAAGTTTTATGAGAGGTGAGAAGTTCGCATGAGCGTACGAATACATGCTGAGGCTTTGTACGAGGGGCTCAAGGAGTTCTTAGGAACTCATGACGCTGAACTCATACAAGCAAAACTAGAACGAGAGCTGCGGCATATCGTTCCAAATTGGAGTGATACTATTCCAGATTGTCCAGGATGGTATTGGTTTAAAGCCCCGGGTGTTGGTGAGCCTCAGTTATTACTCGTCGGACATGGTCGAATTGACACGAAATTGATGGCTGACTTGGGGCCGCCCAATAATCTGGTCGACGTGCAACGAGTGAAGGGGAAATGGGCTGGGCCTTTGCTTCCTCCCACATAACTAACTATTGAACTATTCGTAGGAATCCTCCGACTGACTGTTAAAAATCGGTAGGCGTGGGTTTTGGGGGTGATGGTGAGCATGTTACTCCCTTGATTGTACATTCGTTCATGATCGGGTGGGCCCTCTACTTCAGAGGGCTGTTTCACCAAAACGAGGATATATGTGACTCAACGTTCAAAGAACCTTTTCCTGGTACACACTCATCTGCCTTCTTATCGGAATCCTTTGCCATGGAACTGTGGTAGGCCCAGCGCTAGCCGCCTCAACCGTGTCGGTTACCTTTGGATCTCATAATTGGCATGGAAGGTCTTTCGATGCGATTAACAAACGGAAAAACGTAAAATTAGTCGTCTATAATCCCCCAGCCAACAACACACTGCGTGCGGTCAGTCAAACGGTAAAAAAAATACCTATCACCGGCAACCCTATTTCAGCTATCTTGAATGTTCTCGCTGTAGGGTCGTTGTCCCCCATGTACCCAGTGGTCAGTTATGCAAGGGCCAAGGGGTATAAAGCAAATTATAAGTATGATCAACGGAGGAAAAAAATGGAAATCCTTCTCACCCGATCCTAACTACTCCACTAAGACAGATCATGTGAGTTGATTGTAGATATTGGTCCTTCTAATGATTGCTTTAACCTACTCCTGCCGACCAGATCACCACCAACCTTACGAACAACTCCTATGACAACCCTGACTCCGTACGGGTTGGGCCTTGTTAAACCTGTTTTGGGGATTTAGCATGTACGCTTTTCTCCCTTGGTCTTAAGGTAACCAATTTACGAGCAATCATCAGCTCTCGACCCCACAGCGGACATTTGGGTCATGGTGCAAATTGGCCTGAGCCTGCCGGGTACTAGATCCAATGATCCAGAGGCAGGGCTTAAATTGTGAGAGAGGAGAAGAGGGAATAATGGCCTACCATGTAACAGATCGCTTAGGAGAACGGTTACATATTTGCACACTCAGGATACGCAAAATAGGGTGTTTTGAGGGGTAGACATTCAAAAAAGGTAACAGACTGCTAGGTTCTGTTACATCGTTCTCAAACATTCGGGATCAGCTAACACCTGTCTTTCCATCTTTTCTTCGACCGTCGCCAAAATTCAGCCACATTAAATTTTAGACCAAAATAGCCAGGATTTTTGAGGTCAAACAAAGCTTCACTAAATGCCATTTCCTCTTCTTCTGAAAATGCCCCCCGCTCTAATACGTCGATTGCTTTTTGAGTCAATGAATACACCATTGGGGGGCTAGCTATCCCAAGTCCATGAGTCCTGAGGTAACCACGGAAGTCTAAAAAATACAGGCTATCTTCAATCTCTTGTTTACTATAGTGCAAAACCAATTCGCTTTTGAGCTGACTAATGCCGATTGCATTCACTGTAGGTGGTCCGTTTGGTTTTTCACCCGG
>JBMYWX010000001.1:0-37914 GCA_049607825.1 Nitrospirales bacterium | reverse complement strand
ACGGGAAAAGAAGCTCTTGAACATTTACGATTGTACGCGAAAACTGCTGAAGAATCCGGTCAACCACTTTCGGACTATGTTGAGGGATTACTCACCGACATCGAAATGCCAGAAATGGATGGGTTTTCTCTGACGAAACATATTCGTCAAGATCCTCGATTTCTAGAAGTTCCTATTCTCATGCACTCTTCTTTGTCTGGAAGTTGTAATGTCGAAAAAGGAAAGTCAGTTGGAGTAACAGATTTCGTCACAAAGTTTGACCCAAAAATTCTTCGACAAAAGCTTGTTCAACATATAGGGATGTCTAAAGCATAGTCATGAGATCTTATCACGGATTACAGGTGTAGCCATGAAACTGTTATGGCAGAGTCTATCAAGAATTGGGTTGATTCCTATGTTAGTGGCGCAGATTAGTCAAGAGCAGTTGTCTCAAGCGTGTGGCGTTGCCACCGCTCATTTCATAGTGGTTGGAATGGCCAAAATCCGAAAAGGCATACAGTTAGCTCAAGAGACATGTCTAATATTTAATGGAATTGTGTCGGGCGTGCAACGAGTTGCAGAGGTGATCCATGAGATTTCTGGCTCATATCCTGAACAATCTCAAGTATCGTGTCACATAGCAGAACGCCCTCAATCCATTGCCTATTTGATTCAACCAAATGAAAGGAGCATTGAACAAGTCGCATATGCAACCTGAAATCTTGTTCGAATGGCATCTGAGTTACAGACGTTCTTAGGTTGTTTCCAACTTCAGAAGTAAATGACATTGATTATAAGGGACATTTTTCTTACATGAAAGGATTGCGTTGATGAAGAGCTTGAATATCGGAATGAAATTAGTTGTATCACTGGGGTGTATGGCCGCTGTGATGATTACGGTTGGTCAGGTTTTTCTCTACAATCAGGAGCAGAGTCGACTACATAATCTGTTAGAACAGCAGGGAGAAATGATCCAGGCCCAAGTTGAAGTTACTCGTGCCTATATTGCCAAGAACTATGTAGGGAAAATCAAAAAATCTACTCTTGGTTCTGAAGTCGTGGTCGCACGCGAGCATAGCGCTAATCCACTTGCCATTCCGTTTCCTGCAACCGCAACGCAAGAAATCGGTAAGTCTCTAGGAGAACGAGGCATTTTTCAAGCGCGATTAATAAGCGATGAACCCATGAATCCTGTAAATGCTCCAAGCGATGACTTTGAGATGAGAGCCATACGGGAGATCAAAGGAGGAGCAGATTCCTATTCTACAGAGGAAATGCTTAATGGAGTCTTAACGTATCGTCGGGCAAGTGCAGATAGGGCATCAGTGTCAGCATGTGTCAGTTGTCACACTGGGAAACAAGTTGGTGATTTAATTGGTCTCTTGTCCGTGTCGATGCCCATGACGACTGCGAAAGCAGGGATGATGTCGTCGTTGATGCAAACAGGAGGACTCCTGACGGGGATTATTTTGATTTGCTTGGTTCTTGCTTATGTGCTTATACAAAAATTTGCCTTGGCTCCATTAGTCGGTCTCACCAATATTTCACGAGATATTGCTCAGGGACAAGGTGATCTAACCAAGCGTGTTCCAGTAACCAGTCAGGATGAAATTGGCGAATTAGCGAGATACTTCAATCTCTTTATTGAAAAAATGCAAAAGTCGATGGTGCAAGTTTCAGAGGCAACGAATCGCATTGCATCGTCTGCTGCCGAACTGTCGGCTACTTCAGAAGAACTTTCACACAGTACCGAGGGACAAAACTCACGAATGGTTCAATCTGCCTCAGCAGTTGAAGAAATGACAATGACCGCAAGTGAAGTGGCTCGAAATTCCACGGAAGCGGCTCGTATTGCTCAGGATACTTCCGAGACTGCCAAAACAGGACATGAAGTAATGGCTCAAACGGTGACGGGAATGCAACAAGTATCCGATGCTGTTGGACAGTCTGCCAATATTATTATCACGCTCGGTCAATCTTCTGACCAAATAGGAGAAATTGTACGAACAATCGAAGACATTGCTGATCAGACAAATCTTCTTGCATTGAATGCTGCGATTGAGGCGGCTCGAGCTGGTGAACAAGGTCGAGGATTTGCGGTGGTGGCTGATGAAGTCAGAAAGCTCGCGGAGCGGACAACCAAAGCGACCAAAGAAATTGGTGATATGATTCGACAAATTCAACAAGATACAAAGAGTGCTGTTTCATCGATGGAGGATGGAACTCAACGAGTGATGGGTGGTGTTGAGTTAGCGAATAGGACCGGAGATGCTCTTGAAAAGATTCAATCGATGGTGAATCAAACGACGTCGATGATTCAACAGATTGCTGATGCGGCAGAAGAACAGTCTTCTGCAACACGACAAATTGCTAGCGATCTGGAAGCCGTCGCTCAAACTTCAAGAGAAGCATCTGGTGGTGTCACTGAGTCAGCAAGAGCGAGTCATGACTTAAGTGTTCTCGCGACTGATTTGCAAGCGCTCGTTAGTACGTTTCGAGTCTAATCGCGATCAAGTTTTTGAGCCGTCACTAACGCTGCTCAGATGAGCGGCGTTAGGAAAGCTTGGGGTCAGGTGGAATTGGCGGTTCAGGAAGGGTATTGGAGTCGTTCCCTTTTTGTTGACTGACAGCACGCTCAAGAACGTTGACTGAGTCTTTGAGTAGGTCTGCAGCACAAGAGAGGGTCACATGAAGTTGTTGCATGGCATCATCCCATCGTCCATCTTTCTGCATTTCCTGAAAACGACGATGCTGTTCTTGAAGAATAGCTTTCTTTGCGTCGAGCATGAGGCGTTCGGCTTCGGTGCTAGGGTGACGATTCATAGTTAAATCCAATCTGTATAAATGGATATTAATGATGTTGAGAAGCCTATCAGAGGACTTGAAAATCTTTCAAGGAGACGTTTTCGCACATTTGTCCCGGTTTTTTGTGAATGTGTGATATTTTTGTACGAAATTGTTTGATCGATCTTTGACCGGAGGGATATGAGCTCAAATATACGGGTATTAATAGTCGATGACTCGGCGTTTATCCGTAATGCTCTTAGTGGCATGTTGAGCAAAGCACCTGGGATTGACGTTGTTGGTATTGCGCATCATGGAGAAGAAGCGTTGATGAAGGTCAAGAAACTTTCACCTGATGTGATGACTTTAGATATTGAAATGCCCGGGATCAATGGCATGCAAGTTTTAGAATCGGTAATGGCTCACTCTCCGCTTCCCGTTATTATGGTGAGTTCATTAACTCAAGAATCAGCATGGGAGACACTTCATGCTCTTGAACTAGGAGCCATAGACTTTATTTCTAAGCAGTTAAATGGATCAATCTTAAATATTTCCAAAATTGAGAAAATCTTAGTCAGTAAAGTTAAAGCTGCTGCAAAGGCCAAAGTTTTTAAAAAATGTATTGCCCAAGCCACGTTAAACCGAAGGAAGGCAGCAGATTCTCCTTATTCACGTGTGAAATTGGAGAGATACAATGAGATTGGTTCTGTTCCAGGCTCAGTTGTGATTATCGGATCTTCAACGGGGGGGCCCAGAGTCGTTCAAGAAATACTGGAGGAATTTCCTTCTACGTTTTCAGCTGCAGTGGTTATTGTTCAACATATGCCTAAATTTTTTACGAAGTCATTTGCGGAGAGATTAAATCAGGTTTGTCCTCTTAGGGTTGATGAGGCTAAGGATGGAGATCCTCTCGTGAGTGGACAAGTGCTTGTGGCGCCAGGAAGTCAACATATTCAGCTAGAAAGTCATGCGGATAGACAAGTTCGTGTGCGAGTGTCTCGAGAGCCGGTTGATCTTCCTTATCGGCCTTCTATTGATCTAGCAATGGAATCTGCTGCCAAAATATTTGGACCATCGGTTGTGGGTGTTATTCTTACAGGGATGGGCAATGATGGAGCGCGTGGCATACAGGCTATCAACACGGCTGGCGGATGCTCCCTCGTTCAAGATGAAGAGACCAGCGTCATTTATGGGATGCCTAAGGCTGCGATTGAAAATGGTGATGTTGATGCGGTGATGCCGGGATCACGGATAGCATCTGAGATCATTAGCCGAATCTCCTTAGTTAATAAACATGAGATGCAATATCACGTAAAGATTTCCAAATAGGATATATGGTAGGTGGGCAATGTGGAAGGCCAATAGTGATTTACGGAGGTGATTTTGATGGTAGGCTTACAATCAGAAGAATCGATGACCATTGATCAGTTAGATGAAGAGGTTGGAACTGTACTCCAATTAGTAAGTTTCCATGTGGGAGAAGAAGAATTTGCGATCGATATTCTTGGCGTTCAAGAAATTATTCGAATGGTGGAATTGACGCCTGTTCCGAATGCTCCATATTTTGTCGAAGGGGTGATTAATCTTCGTGGAAAAGTTATTCCCATTTTAGATTTACGTTCTCGTTTTGGTCTTCCTTCTGCAGATCGAACAAAGGAAACACGAATTATTGTCGTTGAAATTGCCGACACCGTTCTTGGATTTATCGTCGATTCTGTTGAGGAGGTCCTTCGCTTACCCGAAAATCTCATCGAAACCCCTCCGAGTACTGGACGAGGCGGGAGCGCAGAGTTTCATAAAGGGATTGGTCGAGTGAATGGGCGTCTGTTAATGCTGTTAGATCTTGGCCAGATTCTTGGTGTGGGAGTCGGATTTTAACTATTAGGGTATCGTTTAGGCTATGGATGTTTTAACTATTGTTGGTTTGGTGATTGCTGCTGTGTCTATCTTAGGTGGACAAGTCCTTGAAGGTGGCCACATCAGTTCAATTATCCAACCTACCGCAGCGTTAATCGTATTTGGTGGGACCCTTGGGGCGGTGCTGATTAACTATCCAATGTCTATTTTCATGAAAGCTATGAGTAGCGTGGGGATGGTCTTTGGTAATGTCTCAGTGGATCTTAAAGGAACGATTGAGAAAGTTGTAGGATTGGCCAACATTAGTCGTAAACAAGGATTGTTGGCCCTTGAAGGTCAGATTAAAACCATTCAAGATCCATTGCTAGCAAAAGGGCTTCAGTTAGTCGTAGATGGTACCGAGCCTCCTAAAATTCGTGAAATTTTAGAAGTTGAAGTGGGCATGTTTGAAGAGGAATATACCCTGGCTGGGAAGGTGTGGGAAGCCTTCGGCAGTTATGCGCCAACAGTTGGAATTCTTGGTGCAGTCATGGGTCTCATTCATGTCATGGAAAACCTTGCAGATCCTTCTTCATTGGGAGGTGGTATCGCAGTCGCGTTTGTGGCCACCATTTATGGAGTTGGTGGTGCCAATTTATTCTTTCTCCCTTTCGGGGGAAAAATTAAATTAAAAGCCAAAGAATTGATTGTTGGAAAATTAATGGTGATTGAAGGTTTGGTGTCTGTGGCTCAAGGTGAAAATCCACGCATGATCGAAGAGCGGTTAAGTGGATTTCTTCCTGAATCAGAACACAAGAAGAAATCGTCAAGGTAAAGTTATGAGTGGGCCAAGAAAGACATTGCAGTGAAGAAAAAACATGAAGAACATGAAAATCATGAACGTTGGCTTGTGTCGTACGCTGACTTTATTACCTTGCTCTTTGCATTCTTTGTGGTGATGTATGCGGTTTCTTCTGTGAATGAAGGACAATATCGAACATTGAGTGAGTCGTTGGTCAGTGCCTTTAGTAATCATAAGCCATTGGGCAATCCATCAATCATTGAGCTCCCTTTGGAACAACGGAATGAGGTGTTATCGAACGAATCTCCCAAGGTAAAGCCGAGTGGTCGATCTTTTGTGAAAATTGCCAATGCCATACAGGCGGCCAAGATTCCTCAGGGTGTGTCGGTGAAGTCTGAAGCCCGAGGGTTGAATATACGACTTTCTGATGATGCCCTATTTGGCAGCGGAAGTGCGACCCTTCGTCCAGAAGTCAAAAAGTTTTTAGACCTCATTGCCGGTCTAATCAAAGGTCTACCCAATTATATTGCTGTCGAAGGTCATACTGATTCTCTTCCCATTCGCGAGCGAGTATTCTTATCAGATTTTTTACAGACATTCATTCGCTAGAACCCAAGCGTTTCTCTGCAACAAGCTTTGCAGGCTATCGACCATTAGAATCAAATAAGACGGCCAAAGGACGAGCCGCTAATCGTCGGGTTGAAATCATTATTCTTCGTCACGTCCATGCCCCACCCGTCGAACGAAATCCCTATCTTGACTTATAGCTATTCAGACACTGAGCGTGAGAGTGAAGATCGCCGCGATGTCGCGGACTGCGTCTTCATGTGTGAGTATCGTTTTCCCGCTAATGGCTGGACTCGTTCATCTCTTCTTGTTGCTGGGCAAGAAAGGCTGACCCTGCAGGATATTCCGCTCATTTTCGGGAAATCGAAAAATGGGAAGTGACTAGCAATGTGGCTGGGTGGGAAATTTATTCTTCTTGACTGGAAGTATCTGCCTAAGATTCAGTGCTACGAGATCCATATCCTTAATAGTAGATCCCAATTCCTCAATATAATTCATTTTTGATTCTTTCTTCGTGTCTGGCTCCCTAATGGCATGTCCATTGCTTTTCTGTAGATTTGATAATTCTATCGAGTAAGGAGACTGATATGAATCGTGGTATTTATCCCCCTCTTGCCGGGGCAATTTCTTTCGAACGTCGCCTCGATGTGCTTTCTCATAATATTGGGAATGTGAATACCACAGGCTACAAGAAGGATAAACCTGTATTTGAAACGATTCTTGGGGCAGCTTCCCGCGCACCAGCTGCAGGAATGGATCTGTTTCCTCGTGTGGGAACGATTGTGCCGGAGACGGAACAGGGTGCCTTGGAGCAAACTAATCGAGAGTTAGATGTCGGACTGAATGGTCCTGGGTTTTTTGTCGTGAAAACAGCAGATGGGGATCGACATTTTCGAGGCGGACATCTTTTTAGGAATACGAGCGGTGAATTGGTGACACATACTGGTGATGCGATCTTAGGACAAAATGGACCTATCAAGACTGCGCCTGGAGATATCTCCATTGATGCAAAGGGTACCGTCAGCGTGAATAATGTTGTGGCTGGTCAATTACGCGTTGAAACGCTCCCAGCATCTACTATCCCAGTCAAAGTCGGTGATTTATATTGGAAGATTCCAGACAAAGTTGAGCCGGCGACGAATACCACGGTCCAGCAGGGCATGTTGGAAAAATCAAATATTAACCCGGGTTTAGATCTCGTTGAATTGATAAAAGTGACACGGGCTTATGAACAAATGCAAAAAGCCATTCAAACGATGGATGATCTGGCGGGTAAGGTCATTCAAGTTGCACGGGTGCAGTAATCGTGGTGTGGAAAAATTCAGAAGTTAAAAAGGAGTTCACGTTATGATTCGTGCCATGCACACAGCGTCGACTGGCATGTTTGCGCAGCAATTAAACATCGATACGATTGCCCATAACTTGGCAAACGTGAATACCACAGGATTTAAACGAGGACGTGCTGAATTTGCCGATTTGCTTTACCAAATCCAACGCTTACCAGGTGCGAGTGCATCTTCTGTTGGCGTGTTCCCTGTTGGTATGCAAGTGGGACTCGGCGTGCGGCCTGTCACGGTTTCCAAAGAATTTGTTCAAGGTAATTTAAAGCAAACATTTAATGATCTCGACATGGCCATCGAAGGTCGCGGGATGTTTCAGGTGAGTCGTCCTGATGGAACAACGATGTATACGCGGGGCGGTTCCTTTAAGCAGGATGCGACAGGAAATGTTGTTACTGGAGACGGTGACACTCTCGTCCCGACGATTACCATTCCTTCTGGGGCACTTAAAGTGGATATTGGGTCAGATGGTACCGTCTCCGCTCTTCTTCCTGGTGTCGCAACAGCGACGCAGATTGGGAATATCCAACTTGTTCGATTTGATAATCCTGCTGGTCTTGTGGCCCAAGGGAATAATCTCTTTATCGAAAGTGCTGCATCTGGAGCAGCCCAACAAGGGACGCCAGGGTTCTCAACTGGATTCGGTCTTATTCAGCAAGGGTTTTTGGAGACCTCGAATGTCAATATTGCTGATGAAATGGTGAATATGATCATTGCTCAACGAAGTTATGAGTTGAATGCCAAAGCTATTCAAGCAGCTGATGACATGATGCAAGTCGCAAATAATCTAAGGCGGTAAGTCATGAGACAGTGGATTGTGATTATCGGTATGGTCGTGTGTTTCCTCTCTGTTTCCGGGGTAGGGGGATGGGTTGGGACAGCATCATCAAAGCCTGTTGAGAAAAAGAATGCGAAGACTCAACTTGTCTCAATCCAACGACTTCAACGAACATTGATGAAAGATATTCAAGGTCGTATCGATACGGGACTTATTAAAGTAAGCCTTCAAGTTTTATTTCCGAAACAACCTATTGAGGTCACTGCTGGAAAATTAGAGTTACGAGTCGAGACCGATCGATTTAGCCACTTGTCTGGCCGTCGCGCTTTTCGTGTTCAGTTACTTGTAGATTCTGAGCTAAGAAAGACGGTGAGTATTGTCGCATCGATCACGGCTCGTGCTGAGGTGATGACGCCCATTCGATGGATTAAATTACACGAAGTGCTCCAATCAAAGGACTTGGTCAAAACGACCGTTAATCTTCGAACATTCAATCAGGATGTAGTCATGCATGCCGCTGATATCGTTGGCAAGCAAGCGACGCGTTCGCTCCCTCCCCATCAGCCACTCCGCATTTCATATGTCGCTGAGCCTCCGTTGGTTCATAAAGGCGATCGTGTGATGATTGAGGTCCGGCGAGGAGGGTTATTTGTGCAGACCTTTGGCGTGGCGAAAGCTTCTGGACACTTTGGAGAATTAATCCTTGTGACGAATCAAACATCTGGGAGGGAAGTCCTTGCGTCTGTGCGTTCCTCTGGTATCGTCGAGGTGAAATTTTGAGAGGTTCTCTAGTCTCTCAGAGACCCTGGAGACAGTTTAGTGTCATGGTAGGGGTTTTTCTTCTTTGCCACGGCTGTGCGGCTTCTCCCCAGCCAATCAAGACTGTAGAAGAGAAACCCTTTGAACAGCCTCCGCTATCACTTCCAGAGACCACCGGTTCATTATGGCAAGAACAGAATGGTCGTGCGTACTTATTTGAAGACCGACGAGCAAGTCGTATCGGTGACATTGTCATTGTGCAAATTGTTGAACAGCATAAGGGATCGAAGACAGCCAGTACCAAGGCTGATCGGGAGTCGACATATAAGAACTCGATTAAGGGCTCGATTTTTGGATTCAATAATTTTGCCTCAGCCTTTACCGAAGGATTAGGGCTTGATTCGAGTACGGCAAATGAATTTGAAGGTACTGGGTCAACAAGTCGAGAGGATACGTTAACTGGTACGATTGCCACTCGTGTGACGGAAGTACTGCCCAATGGAGATTTGAGAATTCAAGGAAAGCGAGAAGTGACGGTGAATAGCGAAAAACAGACGATGGTTCTAAAAGGGATTGTTCGACGAATAGACCTTGATACCAGCAATACTGTCATATCTTCTGCTATTGCTGAAGCCAAGATTGGTTATACCGGTCTTGGTGTCGTGGATGATGTTCAACGACCTGGTTGGTTGGTCAGGATTTTAGATTGGATCATTCCCTTTTAATGTCGTAGGTGGAAGAAATAAAAAGAGGAATCCTCAACATGCGTTTGTCAGATATTACACATATTTATAGTTCATGGCAGAGACGAATTCTTGTCTTTTGTCTGTTACCTCTGGTCTGTTGTTTTTTGATTATTCCATCCACGAATGCTGCACGAATTAAGGATATCTCATCTATTGAGGGTGTACGCGAAAACCAATTGATTGGTTACGGATTAGTTGTTGGACTTGATCGTACTGGGGACTCTGTTGTGGGTGGACAGTTTACCGCCCAAGCCATTATTTCCATGTTGAACTCTATGGGCATTAATTTGAAAGTCGACCCTATTCAGTTACTCACAAAAAATACGGCATCGGTGATGGTGACCGCAAAGCTCCCTCCATTTGCACGACCAGGGATGAAGCTCGATATTCAAGTGTCATCTTTGGCTAATGCAAAAAGTCTCAAGGGCGGAACGTTGCTCATGACTCCTCTTAAAGCTCCCAACCAACAGGTGTATGCCGTTGCACAAGGACCCATTTCAACATCGGGGTTTGAAGCAGGTGGATCAGGAACTACAGTCACGAAAAATCAACAGTCCGGTGGGATTATTCCCAGTGGGGCTATTGTTGAAAAGTCAGTGGAACTGAATATTGATGAATGGAAGTCTTTTTCCCTGAGTATTCGACAGGCAGATTTCACCACATCTCTTCGGGTGGCGGAAGCCATTAATACTCATTTTGGCTCAGGCGTGGCATGGCCTGTGAGTTCTGGGCAAGTCAAGGTCGGTATGCCGAAAGCCTTTAAGGGGAAAATCGTTCAACTAATTGCTGCCGTCGAAGGGCTTGATGTCGATGTTGATGTTCAGGCCAAGGTTATCGTCAATGAACGAACTGGGACGATTGTGATGGGAGAACATGTTCGGTTGTCGAGTATGGCTATATCGCATGGGAGTCTGACTATTAAGGTTAAGACGACGTTTGACGTCTCACAACCAGAAGCTCCGGGTCTTATTGGAAATGCTGCTGGTGAAACAGTGGTGACATCCGAATCCGATACGACTGTCGAAGAAGAACCTGGACGAGTCATTCAAGTTGACAAGTCTGTGACGCTGGGTGACTTAGTAAAAGCGCTAAATTTTATTGGCGTGTCGCCACGCGATCTTGTTGCCGTCCTTACCGCGGCCAAGGCGGCAGGTGCGCTCCAGGCCGATATGGAAATGATATAAAAATGACAATCAATCCACAAAAACAGATTATGCGGCCTGAGGCAAATTTCACATCATGAACACTGAGAGACAACAACGTGATTGATGGCATTCTCAGTCCAACGACGATCTCTTCGACTGATGTCCTGTCAACGGCCCGGGTACAAGATCTTCAAGGAAAACGTGATCGTGAAGATATTCGAAAGGCTGCACTGGAGTATGAAAGTTATTTTTTAGCGTATCTGATGAAAGAGATGCGAAGCACAGTTTCCAAAGGGAGTTTAACGGCCAATCCTATGGGCGAGGCTTTCTATTCATTTTATGATGAAGAAATTGGGAAGCGTGCGGCTCAATCCGGGGGGATTGGCCTAACCGATTTTGTCCTCTCTTCATTAGCCAATGAACCGATCAAAGATTCCGTTCAAGACCCTTCACAACCTAGCCGTTAGAAGTCGTTTCACGAAGACCTCTTAAGTTCTCGCACATAGCCTCCGATACAGTCTTATAGATCCACTAGAAGGAGGCGAGGCATTATGACAATTTCCAGCCTAGATCCCAGCGGTGAACTGGGTCGGCTTTTTTCGACAAGTCAAGCAAAATCCGTTGTCCCCAGTGATCAACGGCAATCCAAAGCGAGTCCCCTTGGTCATACTGGCGATGACGTGGCCCTCTCGGTTTTTGCTCGGGAAGTGAGAGATCTGACGAATCAAGTTGTCAACCAGCCTGATGTTCGCGAAGATCGTGTTGAGACGATTCGTGAGGCACTTGAGAAGAACCGGTCTTTGGCAAATGCTGAGCAAATTGCTGATGCGTTATCGCGAGACACGATACTCAATACGATAGCTTTGTCGTAAACGTATAAAAAAATACAAAAGGTGGTTATCAATGACAGGCAAAGATCCTTGGAGTCAACTTTCTCTTCTCTTACAACAGGAATGCCGCGTCTATGAGCAACTGCTTGAATTACTGAATGACGAGTGGACGGTGTTGCGAACACTTCAGTATCAACGCCTTGTCCAAATCGCTAGTCAGAAGGAGGAAATTCTAGCATCTATCACGAATTTGGAACGAGACCGAGTGATCTGTGGCAAGGGCTTGCATAAAGATGGTAGTCAGGGAAAATCGTTGAAATGGTTGGTAGAGTCCACGCATCCTCATGCTATTCCCGCTAAACAAGCATTGAGGAAGCTCATGTCTATTGGTTCTCAAGTCGAACAGCTGAGCAACCGCAATTCTGGATTATTGAGTCGTGGTCTTCATGTGGTGCGTGAAGCGATGATGGTCGTGCAGGAAGGATTGGGCTTAGTGCCGGTGTATGGGGAGTCTGGGCAGTTATCGTCACCCAGTGTGGCGACGTCACTTAATCTACAAGGATAGGCGCACATGAGCGGAATAGGGCAAATTTTTGAGATTGGTCGGACGGGTATTCGTGCACACCAACAGGGGCTAGCGACCACTTCTCATAACATCGCCAATATCGAAACAAAAGGATTCTCTCGTCAGGAAGTGGTGCTTGAAACCGCCTCACCGGCTAATGGCCAAGAGGCTTCTGGTGTTCGCATTAACGATATTCGGCGTAATGTTGATGTATTTTTAGAAAAACAAGTCACCAAACTTAAAGAAGATGTTGGACGACTTGATGCACGACATAATTATTTAGTGCAAGCTGACGGGGTATTTACTGAGAGTGAGAATAGTGGAATTGCCCATGGCCTCACTGAGTTTTTTAATGGAGTCCGAGATGTTGCCACCAATCCAGAGGGGACGGTTCAGCGAACCGTTCTTCTTGGGAAAGCGAATTCATTAGTTGATGAGGTGAATCGCGCGTCTCTTGCTTTAGAACAAATACGTCGAGATGCGGATGGTGAGATTAATCGACATTTGACGACGATTAACAGTCTTGCCACTGAGGTTGCCACATTGAATGATTCTATCTTTCATGCCGAGGCAAGTGGTGGTGCAGCTCATGATCTCAGAGATCAACGACAACTCCGTGTGAATGAAATGGCTGAACTTATTGATGTATCGCCCGTAGAGATGCGAGATGGGTTGGCCGTTATGGTTGGCGGACAAATGCTCGTTGGGGGCAATACAGCTAATACACTTGTTCAAACCCCAGATGCCGATAATCCTCCTCTTAATGACGTAGCCTTTGTCCGAAGTGATGGGACTGAATTTGTGGTGACCCCACGGATCAACGATGGGCGAGTTGATGGTCTCTTAACACTTCGCGATTCGGACATTGCAAGTTTTCAAGATCGTTTAGATCGAAATGTCGCCGTTCTTGTCAATGAATTTAATCAGCAACATGAAGCTGGATATGATTTAGATGGTGATACAGGAAATGCCTTTTTTACGGCTTTGAGTCCCGATGCTCCCATCGCAAGTGACGGAAATAGTGGGGGGGCAGAGGGGACATCCGCTGCAGTCTCAACGGCCAGTTCTCTGACCATGAGTAATTATCAAATTTCCTTTACCAATGCGACAACCTTTGACGTATTAGATACGACAAATGGGACGACGGTCCTGAGCGCTCAACCGTATACTTCTGGCAATAATATTGTTTTTGAAGGTCTCACGGTGGTGATTACGAATAATACCGGAGCTCCAGCTGCTGGTGATGTGTTTACGGCTAGTGCGCACAAAGGGGCTGCAGCAGATCTTTCGGTTTCATTAACGGATACTGATGATATTGCGGCCTCGTCGACATCAACTGGAGTTCCAGGCAATAACATTAATGCCCTTGCCTTGGTGGATATCCACACCACAAGGCAAAGCACATTAGGTAGCGTGACGTTAAATGATTATCACACCATCTCGGCAGGGAATGTTGGAAGTGCTGCTCGAGAAGTTAACTTATCTCTGATTGCAAAAACAGCAGAAACCGAGCAAGTCGAGACATTTAGGGAGGGTGTGTCGGGTGTGTCATTGGATGAAGAGTTGACAAACCTTCTCAGCTTTCAGCGAGCCTTTGAAGCCTCAGCTCGTCTCATTACCTTAGCAGATGACCTACTTCAAACCGTGCTTTCGTTAGGTCGGTAATATTGGTTTCCAGGTATCATGTTGGTTTTTATTATAGTTTAACGTTGGTGGGTTAATCGATGAGAGTTACGGATCGACAACAAATTTCAAGCTTGTTGAGCGATATACAAAATACTCAACGGAACATCTTCGAGCGTCAAGAACAGATCTCGTCTGGTAGGCGAGTGAATCGTCCATCTGATGACCCTGCAGCTGCAGAACGAATTAGTCAGTTTAAAAATGTTTTACGTACGACCGAGCGTCGGGTTTCTTCAGTAAACGAAGGGGTGGGTCGTTTGAATCTGTCGGATAGTACCCTAGGTACAGTTGGCAATGCGATTCAACGAGCAAGGGAATTGGCGATTCAGTCACGCAATGATACGAATTCATCGGTTGAACGAGCGAACCTTGGAAAGGAAGTGAATCAGTTGTTTCAGTCGTTTGCTGGTTTAGCCAATAGTCAGTTAAATGGTCGGTCGATCTTTGCAGGTCATGAGACGCTAACCGATCCGTATATCTTAGATACGGCTTCAGCTTCGATCGGTGCCAATAACAGCGGTACGGGGACAATTGGTGCAGTCGTGACAACTGCATCTGCGCTCCAACCACATTTGTATGAAATTCAGTTTAATGGTACTGATTATGATGTGTTGAATCTGACTACTGGTGAAACCGAAATTTCTGGTGGAAGTAGCCCACTCACCTTTGATGGCTTAACGGCCACGATCAGTGGGTCTCCTTCATCAGGGGATATTTTTTATGCTCGGTCTGAGTATTCTTATCAGGGCGATTCCAATTCAGTGGAGATTGAGATTGGTGACGGAAAAACAGTCAGTACGAATGTGACTGGAAGCCAAGTGTTTTCTGGACCAACGGTGGATCTCTTTACGGTATTTCAAGACTTCCATCAAGCCTTAGCGACAAATGACGAAGATGGGATTGAAACGGCTATTGCTAATTTGGATAGTGGGTTAAGTCAAGTGACCAATTCCCGAGCTGATATTGGATCACGTGTCAACCGATTGGATACGGTCAAAGAAAGTCTGAGCCTGGTGAATGTCAATATAGACTCACTGCGTTCGGATTTTGAAGATGCTGACCTTGCAACGGTGGCTTCTGAACTTGCAACTCTTCAAGTGAACCTTGAAGCTTCATTAGCCGTGCTGACGCGCCAGTATCAAACAAATCTTCTACAATTTCTTCGATAATTTCTTTGTCACCCACAGTTTGTCACGCTTCAATCCTTTAGAAATATTCTCCCATCTCCGATATGATTGATAAGGTGTGATGACCTTGTCCATGAGTATTTTGCCTTGTGTTTGTTTCTGTTCATTTTTAGGGAATCTATTTCAGTCGATGTTATTGAGGCACAATCTGTCCACACTGTCAGAACACCTGTTCTATGAGTCTTTCAGAGGAATCTACCAAAAGGAACGGTTATAGGTATGCTTGTCTTAGTGGCAGATGACGATCCTCTTACTTTGCATATGGTTGTTTATCGAATGCGTCAATGGGGTCATGAGGTGGTGACCTGTAGTGATGGGGAAGAAGCTTGGAAAATATTGCAGTCCGAGAACGTGCCACAAATTGCCATTCTTGATTGGATGATGCCTGGGCTTGATGGTTTACAAGTCTGTCAAAAACTTCGGGCTGAATCAACAAACCCCTATGTGTATGTCATTTTGTTAACAGGGAAAGATGAGACCCAAGACCTCATTGCTGGACTCGATGCGGGGGCGGATGATTATTTATGTAAGCCATTCCATCTTGGTGAGCTTGAAGCGAGGCTACGATCTGGTAAGCGAATTGTGGATTTACAAGCCGAGCTCATTACGGCCCGTGAAACACTTCGTATCCAAGCTACGCAGGACCCTCTGACTATGGTCCTCAATCATGGAGCAATTCTTGATCACCTTCATCGTGAATTAGCTCGCGCACAACGAGAAAATCTTTCGTTGAGTTTGATCATGGCTGATCTGGATGAGTTTAAGCGAGTCAATGATACGTGTGGTCACTTAGCTGGTGATTTTGTTCTAGTGGAGGTGACACGACGCATTCAAGAATCTCTCCGTTCTTATGATGCTATAGGACGTTACGGGGGAGAAGAGTTTCTCATAGTTCTCCCTGGTAGTGATTCCTCGACGGCAATCAAGCAGGCTGAACGAATTCGTGCTTCACTCTCTGACGTACCAATTATCGTCCCTGGTTCTTCTATTCAGATAACCCTGAGCCAGGGCGTCACTACCTGGACTACACCTTTTGCTGATGATGTTCGTGGGCTCATCTCCGCTGCTGATAGCGCGTTGTATTTAGTGAAGGGTAGTGGAAGAGATAGTGTAGAGTTTGTTGCATATGAGGGAGAGTCTGTGGTCACGCCTCTGGTGACCAATCAGCGTGATTCCTAATGTCTAGTCTTCTGCTCATACATCCTGACCCCTTTCAAATGTTGATGTTACGAATGCTCTTACGTGCAGAGTACGAAGAGGTTTTATCTTTTTCTCATCCGAACGATTCTTGGGACGTCCTTAAATCTTGAGATGATATCAGTGGTGTCGTCCTTGATCTTCATGTACCCAATGTTGACTGGTGCTTATTTTCTCATAACCTTCAACGTGTAGGACAAGATATGGGTAGAATTCCTTCGGTGTTGGGTTTATTTCCTTATTATGCTCAAGAGGAGAGCAAAGAGATTTGTCGCACATTTCAGCTTGATGCTTATCAGATGTTGCCTGTTCAACCTCAACAGTTGTGACAACGTATCCAGAATCTGGTGGGTTTTCATAAGGAAAGTCACTCGCTCTGTGAGCTA
Organism: Nitrospirales bacterium; assembly: GCA_049607825.1. GTDB lineage: Bacteria > Nitrospirota > Nitrospiria > Nitrospirales > UBA8639 > JAGQKC01. The sequence goes on along the minus strand of JBMYWX010000001.1, from coordinate 21,330 downwards.
CGTGTATGCTGAGTCGTCACCACGCGTACATCTTGTAAATCTGAGTGGAGTCATATTGTTCAGACATTTCTGTAAAGCATATGGCATGTAGTGGGATGGTCTATGATCTGTACCTCAACATGATGGAAATCCTGATACATCCTTCGAGACCCTAAAAAGCTGTACCATTTGATCAAATGTATGGCACACTTAACTCTTAGTCTGAAGCAACCGATAATATTGTTAATGAGGTGATAGTGGATAAAGTAGAGAGTAGAGACTCTCTATCGTCATCATGTTGAGGAAAAGGAAGGCCATGAAAATTTCCACCAGTCGTTTTGGGGAACTTGAGGTACCGGAGGAATCGATTATTTCATTTCCCACTGGGCTTGTTGGACTGCCTCATCATACGCGATATGTCGTCTTTGATGTTGATCGAGATTCTGGATATCAATGGTTGCAATCACTTGAAGATGAGACTTTAGCTGTCGTCATTACTCACGCGGATCTCATTCAAGCAGATTTTGAGGCACAACTGACTGACGACAATGTCAAAGAGCTCAATATTATGCCGAATGATCAGGTTGAGATTGTCGTGATTGTCACAATTCCATCTGGTCGACCGGATCAAGCTACGGCCAATTTACGTGCGCCCATTGTGGTCAATTTACGAACTCGAGTAGGTAAACAAATCATTTTACATGAGTCTATACCTTTACAAGTACCTCTCTTTGCCGAAGAACCGAGTGAGGCAGTTGAAGATTCTGTATGTGTGCAGGAAGTGGTGAAAACCTCATAGGCTTTTCTCGTGACAGTCAAGGGAGATGAGAGAGATCTAGTCTAATTCGCCAAGGACGGCTATGCTGATATTAACGAGAAAAAAAGATGAGGCTATTCGAATTGGTGAGGATATACGAATAGTTCTTGTTCAGGTAAAGGGAGGACAAGTCCGGCTTGGAATTGAATGTCCATCGGATATGCGTGTTCTCCGTGAAGAGTTATATGAAGCCGTCCGACAGGAAAATATGAGTGCCTTGTCTGTTAGTGCTGAGCAGGCGCGAACCCTTCCCAAGCAACCTAATCTGACTCAGCGAAAAATCCCTCCTACTTCATAATCCTCAAGAGAGTCCCTGATATACACCGAGTACGTTGGATACGGTCGGTCTTATACGTCATCTGTCACGAGACGGCATTGACTACACACACCATTGAACCCGTCGCTATCCCTACGATCTCACTTCACACGATAGCCTACTGTGTCATTCGATTGCTTGAGCTTGTTGAATTGGAAATGTCTTCACCAATTCGCTGAGGAATTATTCCTTCAATTTTTCTTTGTTGCTCTATCTCAGTACTCATTCCTCTATATTCTTTCTCTAATATTCTTCATCCTAGGTAGGCAATAATTGCTGTTTGCCTAGGTACTCTGGGCAATGTGGTCGCTAGCTGTTTGAAAAGACATCAGTTTCTTGATGATCGTCTTGGCATATAACTTGTATCATTGGCTATGTGATGAAAGGTCAATTCTATGATGTCATTATTATTGGAGGTGGTGTGCTGGGATGTGCGATTGCACGCAGTCTAGCAGCCCAACGGTGCAAGGTCTTATTACTTGAAAAAGAGCCAGATGTCGGCTTACATACGAGTGGTCGCAACAGTGGGATTGTGCATTCAGGATTTCATGCAACTCCAGGATCATTGACTGCCCGTCTGTGTGTTGAAGGAAACTATGCCATTCGTAAGTACGCTGAGTCGCGTCGGATTCCAATTGAACAGGTCGGAACGTATGTTGTCGCAACTGATGAGTCACAGGTTCCCGTTCTTGAAGATTTAAAAGGACGGGGCGACCGCAATGGTGTTCCTGATCTCCGACTTGTTCCTATTTCGAAGGTGAGATCACATGAACCCCATATTACTGGTCATATGGCTTTATTTGCACCGACGGGTGCCATCATTGATTCAAGAGCTTTGACAAAGTCACTGGTGAATGATGCGAGTCGATCAGGTGCCACCATTCTGTATTGGCAAGAGGTCGTGAGTATTCAAGAACATGGAGATATGGTGAATGTTGTCACACGTGATAGTCGGTATACGTCAGAGCTTGTGATTAATTGTGCTGGCTTGCATGCCGATCGTTTGGCTCATGCAATGGGTATCGGTGGGGAATATTTGATGGTGCCGTTTCGAGGAATATATTTTACTGTGATGGGTTCAGACTCACCTATCATACGCTCGACGGTCTACCCTATTGCAGATCTTTCTTTGCCATTTTTAGGTGTGCATGTTACCCGAACTCTTCAGGGTTCTGTGCTGGTGGGGCCAAGTGTTATCCCAGCATTTGGAAGGGAAGCCTATCAACCTATTCAGAAACAATTCAGTGCGATGGCCAAATTAGTGAGACAGCAAGCTGTGTGGAAAGCCTTATTCCGCAATCCAAAGCTTTTTCGCTTGGCCTGGAAAAAAGATGATCATCCATTGACTCGACAGTATTTTTGGAAAGAGGCCAGTAAGGTTATTCAAGGATTGCAACTAGAAGACTTAGCTCTTGGAAGTCGGGTCGGCATTAGTCCTCAATTAATACGATCAGATGGTCATTTGGTCGATGACCTAATTGTCGAATCGACTGACCGAACTATTCATGTTTTGAACATGGTTTCGCCAGGGATGACCTGTTCATTAGCCTTCGCCAAGTGGCTGACTGACCGAATGCAGGGTGCCGGGTCAGGAGCTAAGTTTAAGACTTCATTTCTGGCAAATGTCTCATAAAAGACAGTGGTCCAAAGTACCGAGTGAAAAGCAAGTGTCTAATCACCGAGATCGGTAAGTACGGAAAAACTCTTCTTTCTAATCGTACATGATGAAAGTGCGAAGGTTCAGACCATGAAGATATTAGTGACTGGCGGGGCAGGTTACATCGGGTCAATCTTGGTTCCTGCATTGCTAGACGAAGGCTATCAAGTGACTGTTTTGGATAATTTTTTGTATAGACAATCTAGTCTGATGGATTGTTGTGCCAATTCGAACTTTGAAATGATTCGAGGAGACTGTCGAGATGAAAAAGTCTTGCATAGACTTGTGACACGTCATGATTGTCTCATCCCTCTCGCGGCACTGGTTGGGGCTCCAGCCTGTGAGCAAGATCGTGTTTGTGCGCGGTCCGTTAATTTTGATGCCGTACAGCTTCTGTGTAAGCTTGCCTCTCCTTCTCAAATGATACTGTTTCCAGTCACGAATAGTGGTTATGGCATTGGTGAACCAGGCCAGTACTGTACGGAGGATACCCCATTGCGTCCTATTAGCTTATACGGAGAATCAAAAGTCAGAGCAGAAAAAGTCGTGCTTGATCGCGAATCTAGCGTGACCTTTCGATTAGCGACAGTATTTGGTGCGTCTCCTCGCATGCGTATAGATTTGTTAGTGAATGATTTTGTGTATCGTGCGATGCATGACAGAGCGGTCACGATATTTGAAGGCCATCTCAAACGGAATTATGTCCACATACGTGATGTGGCCAGAGCATTTATTTACGCGATTGAACATTTTGAAACTATGAAGGGCAAGCCGTATAACTTGGGATTAGAAGATGCGAATCTGTCAAAGATAGAACTTTCTCAGGTTATTCAGAAATTTTTCCCAAATTTCGTCTATTTAGAAGCTTCAGTTGGAGAAGATCCTGATAAACGAGACTATATCGTGTCTAATGCAAGAATTCTTGGTACAGGATACAACACTCAGTGGTCATTAGAAGATGGAATTCGTGAACTCACGAAATGTTTTACAGTTTTACGAAATAATTCTTATGCAAATGTCTAAAAACTTTGAATCCGTTTCTGACGTTCCTGAGATGTTCGCGATCAATACGATTGGTCCTGGAACTACATTAAGACTTGGAGTCGGCGTGATCATTCGAGATATACAAAATCGGATACTTCTCGAGCGTCGTTCAGATTGCGGTTGGTGGGGAATACCTGGAGGTAGTTTGGAAGTTGGAGAGTCGATCAGAGAAACAGCCATTCGTGAAGTGAAAGAAGAGACTGGGTTAGAGATTAAAATAGTACGATTGGTCGGCGTATACTCGGTCCCTCATGAACGGATTGTGACGTATCCAGATACAAAAGATGGTTTGCAAATTATTGATGTGGTGGTAGAGGGAACGGTTCTCTCTGGACAATTAACCTGCAGTGACGAAAGCCTAGATCTTCAATACTTTCCTATCCATCAATTACCAGCTGAGCTTGTGCCACCTTCCAGACAACCAATCAAGGATGTGGTTCTTGGTATGTACGGAACAGTTGAATAATGTGGTGTGAAAAGTCTTTCTTGCAGTCTTAAAGATTATACAGCTTCCTCAGTACGCGTGGTGGAGAAATGTGAATAACTATGTCTAATTTTCCTAGATGGCAAAGGTGGTAGAGGGTAACAGAATTTTCCTATGAACAAGAACTCAAAAATATTCGTAGCTGGAAGTCATCCGGTTTTGCGTTCTGCACTCATTCGTGTGTTGGAGCAAGAAGGGTACTATCACCGTGTGGGAGAAAACGGTGAAGTTTCAAATCTCAAGAATCAACAAGAAGTCTTTGAATTCTTTAAGGTCACGAATCCTGAATATGTGTTTTACGTTGGTGGGAAAGCAGGGGGAATTCGTGCGAATCAACAATATCCAGCAGACTTGATGACCGGGAATATTTTATCACAAACGAATATCATTCAGGCAGCATCACAGAGTAGGGTGAAGAAACTATTGTATCTCGGAAGTTCCTGTAGCTATCCCAAGATTTGCCCTCAGCCAATGCGCATCGAGAGTTTGATGACTGGATCTTTGGAGCCAACGAGTGAAGCCTATGCGACCGCGAAGTTAGCAGGAATAGTCATGGTGAAAGCGTATCGCACGCAATTTCAGCTAAATGGGATTGTTGGAATCCCTGGAGATGTCTTTGGTCCTGATGATGATTTTGCTCTTGATACTGCACATGTTCTTCCTGCGTTAATGAGGAAAATACATGAGGCGAAATGTACGCATGCTGATTCAGTAGAAATTTGGGGGAGTGGAGATCCTCAAAGACAATTTATGCATGCTGATGATGTGGCAAGGGCTTGTGTGTTTGTGATGCGCTCATATGAAAGTTCAAAACCGATAAATTTAGGAAGTGGGCCGACGATGTCGATCAAAGCCTTGGCGTTTCTTATCGCAGAGGTTGTTGGGTACCAAGGTTCATTTCATTTTAATACTCACATTTCAGATGGAGCCCCGCTGAAGTCTCTTGATTGTTCCCCTCTTATTTCTATGGGGTGGTTGTCTTCTATGAATATGCGAGAAGCACTAGAGGATACCTATCAATGGTTTTGCGACCATGAATCATGTTCGAAAGAGATAAAGGATAAGGCCAAACTAGTCAGGACATCGTAGGTGGCGAGCATAGGGGTTGGCGGTTAATACGAGAGGTGTTCAGAGAATAGAGTAATGTTTTTGCAGGATAGAACTGATATGTCAGCATTGCTATTTGGTGCTTCAACAATGCGGATGTCCTTATTCCGTATGAAAAGGTCGGTGGTAAGACGTACGATGCATGTTGTGTTGCGTGTTTTCTTTTAATGACAATCGCGATGCCATGACTTGATTCCCAGGGATCGGTTGAGAAAGACGACATGATTATTAGCCGCACCCCATTTCGTATTTCATTTTTCGGCGGTGGAACTGATTACCCTGCGTGGTATCGAAAGCATGGCGGCGTAGTGCTCGCGGCCTCGATTGATAAATATTGTTATCTTTCATGTCGATTCCTTCCCCCATTTTTTGAACATAGAATTCGGATTGTCTATTCCCAAATTGAAAATTGTCAGACGATTAACGAGATTAAGCACCCCGCTGTCAGAGAAGTCCTGCGTTCGATGAACATTGAACAGGGCGTGGAGATTCATCATGATGGTGATCTTCCTGCCCGTAGTGGAATGGGAACGAGTTCAGCATTTACTGTGGGACTCTTACATGCCTTGTATGGATTGAAAGGGTTTATGCCGACGAAGCAGCAGTTAGCGATGGAAAGTATTGCGATTGAACAAGAACAACTCAAAGAAACGGTTGGATCTCAAGATCAAGTTCTTGCCGCTCATGGTGGGTTTAATTACGTCACCTTTCAAACTAACGGACAGATTTCGGTGACCCCTGTGTTATTAGGTCAAGAACGAATACACGAGTTAAATTCTCATCTTATGTTGTTTTACACAGGTTTCAAACGTACCGCAGCCAATATTGCGCAAACCTATGTTCACGATCTAGAGGCACGAAAACGACAGTTACGAATTATGAAAGACCTTGTGGCTGAAGGCTTGAGCATTCTGAATAGTGGCTCAGGGTTGAGAGGGTTCGGAGAGTTACTACATGAAGGGTGGGTGACTAAACGGACGTTGAGTTCCAGCGTGTCGAATGACGATGTCGACCTCATGTATGAACGGGCAAGAAAGGCAGGCGCATTGGGAGGTAAGTTAACGGGCGCAGGAGGTGGAGGGTTTCTCTTATTGTTTGTTCCTCCAGAGTGTCAAGCGCAGGTCCGGGAAACCCTTCGAGACTTAATTCTTGTTCCATTCAAGTTTGACTTTAGTGGCAGTCAAGTCATTTTCTGCGATCGAGAGGAAGATTTTACTATTGCTGAACGTGCACGGCAGATGGCTCCACAGCCTGTCTTTAAAGAAGTAAGCATAAATGGGCTTTAGGACTGAGTCATTCGAAAGACGAGAATGAAAACAATCTATTTAGAAACAGATCAGGCTCAATGGACTGAAGATACATTCGAAAGCCATGATCTGTCATGGCCCTTGATGAAAAATAATATAGTGCGCGCTGATCTAGATTCCTTGTGTGAGTATTTGCAACAAGACGATCCAATGTTAACTCAAGCTAAACAAGTAGAATCCTTTGAGCAGGAATGGTCGAACTGGTTAGGTGTCAGATTTAGTGTATTTGTGAACTCAGGGTCGTCAGCCAATCTGGTCACGCTTGCTGCTCTTCGGGATCGCGTAGGGACTGGCGAGATCATCGTGCCGACGTTAACGTGGGTCTCAGATATTACTTCTGTTATTCAGAATGGATTTCAACCAGTCTTCGTCGATATTGATTCTTCCACATTAGGGATGAACACAGACCAGGTAATCGCGAAAATCACACCCAACACAAAAGCCGTCTTCTTAACCCATATTTTAGGCTTTAATGCTATGAGTGAGCAATTGTTGGATACATTGTCGAAAAGAAATATCCCATTGATCGAAGATGTGTGTGAATCGCATGGGGCCACGTATCGTGAACGTAAGTCTGGTACCTTTGGGCTTATGTCAAATTTCTCGTTCTATTACGCGCATCATATGAGTACGATCGAAGGAGGCATGATTTGTACGAATGATGAGGAATTGTATCAAATGTTACGGATGCTTCGATCGCATGGGATGGTGAGAGAATCTACGTCAAAGGCACTCAAGACTCACTATGGGGAGCAGTATCCGGATTTAAATCCTGATTTTATTTTTGCGATGCCAGCTTACAATGTGAGGAACACAGAGTTAAACGCTGTCTTAGGACGCTCACAGCTTAGTAGACTCGATGAGCGCAATGCGATTCGAACTGAAAATCTTCTCACGTTTCTTGAATACCTTGATGAACATAAATATCAAACAGACTTTGCAGTTGAGGGAAGCTGCAGCTATGCACTGGTTCTTATCTTAAAACACCCCGATGTGAAATTACGAAATCTGGTAGAGAAAGTTCTTCGAAGCTATGGCGTAGAATTCCGACGTGGGACATCAGGAGGTGGCAATCAGCTACGACAGCCGTATTTGCGGGGACGATTTCCAGAAAATGAATTTCTGAAATTTCCCAATGTTGAACATATTCACTTTTTTGGTTTCTATATTGGCAACTATCCTGAATTGAATAAAAAGAAAATTGTGAAATTGTGCTCAATATTAAATGAATTATCTTGAAATACATTGAGCGTAACGTCATGAAATTATGTGAGGAATGTTCAAATGGGTAATACATCTCGTGTTGATGTGGTGTTAATTAATCCAGGAAATCGTACACAAATTTATCAATCACTCGGGTCTTCTCTTTCTGCGCTTGAACCACCGGTTTGGCCAGGATTGATGGCGACGTTTCTGAGGAAACGAGGTTATGCCGTCGCGGTCATTGATGCAAATGGAGAAAATCTGGCTCCATCGGAAACAGCGCAGCGGATTGTAGATCTTAATCCAAGGTTGGTTGTGGTTGTGGTCTATGGACATAATCCCTCTGCATCTACCCAGGTCATGCCGTCCGCAGGAGCTATTTGTACGGCCGTGAAAGATGTTCAGCCAGAACAGAAAATTTTGATGATAGGTGGCCATGTGTCAGCGTTACCTGAGAGAACCCTACAAGAAGAACAAGTCGATTATGTCTGCGGTGGAGAGGGACTGTTGACGATTGTGGACCTGATCGAAATGCTCAAATCGCATGACGCTGCGAATATTTGTAAGGTTCCAAGTCTGTACTATTGGGATGATGGTCATATCGCAAAGACTCATCCTGGGAAAAACCTTGAAACACTCGATGAAGATATGCCTGGACTTGCATGGGATTTACTTCCCATGAACAACTATCGAGCTCATAATTGGCATTGCTTTGGTTTTTTAGATCAACGTGAGCCCTATGCATCGCTCTATACGACTTTGGGATGTCCCTATCACTGTACATACTGTTGTATTCAAGCACCATTTAAGTCAGGGGAGTTAGCCTTGGGCTATGTTGAAAAAGTCAATAGTTATCGATTTTGGAGCCCAGAGACAATTATTTCACAAATTGATGTACTGGTGAATCACTATGGTGTGCGGAACATCAAATTTGCAGATGAAATGTTTGTCCTGAATAAGAGTCACGTGAATACCATCTGCGACTTAATTCTTGAACGTGGATATGATTTAAATATTTGGGCCTATGCCCGTGTCGATACGGTAAAAGATGGTATGGCTGAAAAACTGAAACGTGCTGGTTTTCACTGGCTCTGCTTCGGGATTGAAGCTGGGAGTGGACGTGTACGTGATGAAGTGCTGAAATCGTACAAGCAAGATCTTGTGTACAAAACAATCGAACATGTACGGTCCGAGGGAATCAATGTCATTGCCAATTATATCTTTGGGCTTCCAGAAGATGACCATGAAACTATGCAGGCAACCATGGATTTGTCTTTAGAACTCAATTGCGAGTTTGCAAACTACTATAGTGCGATGGCCTATCCGGGATCTGCCCTCTATAACCAAGCCATTCTGCAGGGATGGGCATTACCTGAAAAATGGTCAGGATATTCGCAACACGCAATTGATTCGTTACCGCTACCAACTAAATACATTTCCGGTGCAGAAGTTTTGGCATTCCGTGATCAAGCCTGGCAGCAGTACCATGAAAGTCCAGCGTATTTACACATGATTGAAGAAAAGTTTGGGAGTCCTACACGAGCGCATATTCAGGAAATGGCCTCGCATACCTTGGAACGGCAACATTCCGTGCCTGTAGGAGCAGAAAAGTAAATAGTAAGTCCTGAGCTGGGTATTCAAGGACGGGAGAAACTATGGAGATTGAAAAATTAAAGAAGAAATCGCAGTGGTTACGACAGGAGTTGTTTGAACTTGTGATGCGTGTCAAGAAAGGTCATATCCCATCGTCATATTCCTGCGCTGAAGTGGTTCTAGCCCTAATGTATGGTGGGTATTTTCATGGATACCCCAATGAGGTGCGCCATCCAGATAGAGATCGTGTACTAATAAGCAAAGGTCACGCGGCCATGGTCTTGTATCCCATTCTTGCTGACCTCGGCTATTTTGATGCTAGTGAGCTTGAGAAGTTTACTAAACCTGATGGTCTGTTACGCATGTATGCGGATCACAGTATTCCGGGGATTGAATCTATTACAGGATCGTTAGGGCATGGTCTTGGTATTGGTTGTGGGTATGCTTATGCAGCTCAACAAGACGGGCAATCCTATAGGACCTTTGTTGTTATAGGGGATGGAGAATGTTACGAAGGGTCAGTCTGGGAATCCGCCATGTTTGCTGCACATCATCAGCTTGAGAATCTCGTTGTCATCATCGATCGCAATCGTCTCTGTATCATGGAAGAAACGGAACGTTGCATAAGACTCGATTCGCTTGAAGAGAAATGGCGAGCTTTTGGATGGGAGACCGTAACAATTGATGGTCATTCTTATGCGGAAATACTACCAGCATTGACGGAAGCTACCTCAAATCAAACGGGGAAACCCTTTGCGATTATTTCGAATTCCATCAAAGGGAAAGGTATTTCCTTTATGGAAAGCCAAGCGTTATGGCATAACCGAATGCCAACTGAAGAGCAAATGGATCAAGCACGAGAAGAATTGCTCACCAATTGTATCATGAACTAAAGGACGCAGCTATGACTATGGGCCAAGAGCTTCCGAGAGATGTCTTTATCGAACAGATCAGGCAAGAAGCCACGCATAACAAGAATCTCTACTTTCTGAGTGCAGATTTAGGCGCCAAGGCTCTTGACCGTTTTCGTACCGAGGCGAATGGACAATTCATTCATGCGGGTATTAGTGAACAAAACATGATTGATGTGGCGGCAGGGTTAGCCTTGAATGGAAAAACTGTGTACGTCTATGCCATGGCACCTTTCGTGACATTACGCTGTTATGAACAAATCAAAGTGGCCATCGCCTCAATGAACCTACCATTGACCATTATCGGTGTGGGGGTGGGATATAGTTATAATGATGCGGGGCCTACCCATTATGCAACAGAGGATATCAGCTGTATGCGTGCCCTGGGAGGCATTGAGATTCTCACACCGTGTGATACGGAATCAGTCATGGCTACGGCAAGACTCACCTATGCTCAGCCAGCTTTTCGCTATGTACGATTAGATCGAGCCTTTCTGCCGTCAGTCTATATGCCTGGCGAGACGCGATTTGTATCACAAGGGGTCGTTGATATTGAATCAGGAAAAGATGTTTGCATTGTTACCGCTGGCTATATGGTCCAGAAAGCGCTGGAAGTGAAGAAGAAACTTGCGGAAAAAAATATTCAGGCAGGAATTGTGGATTCATATCGTCTGAAGCCTCTTGACTTGGAGATTTTGAAATCGGTCCTGGCTCCCTATTCACGAATCGTGACGCTGGAAGAGCATTTTCTGAGTGGGGGGCTTGGGAGTGCGTTGGGTGAAGGGTGTATTGATGCAGGTATTCAAACACCAATACTCCGCATCGGGATACCTGATCATTATCACTTAGAAAATGGAGGACGAGAGCACTTACATCAGCTTGTTGGTATTGATGTGGCCACGGTCACAGATCGTATTATGCGATTTTGCCAAGGAGATCAATGAATCGTGTCGAGTGATAAAATTATCGTTGCGACGTCGCATTCGTTCTCAAACGATCCATATCTTCGAGAAAATCTTCTACATTTCTTTCCGAACAGCCTTTTCAACTATGAAACACATAAACTCACGCGCCCGGCGTTCACCGCGTTGGTTCAGCCAGCGAATGGGCTCATACTCGGTACTGATCCAGTCGATGCAAAATTTCTAGACTCATGTCCGAGGCTCGAATGTATAGCAAAGTACGGCGTGGGAATGGACAATATCGATCGTGCTGCCTGTGAGGTTCGTGGTGTGCACGTAGGATGGACTGGCGGAGTGAACCGTTTGTCAGTAGCTGAGCAGGTTCTTGGGTTTATGCTGAGTCTGAGCCGAAATTTATATCAATCATCCTTTCAATTAAAGGCTGGGACATGGGAAAAAAAAGGTGGAGCGCAGCTTAGTCGAAAAACGGTTGGCATCATTGGGCTGGGTCATATTGGGAAAGAAGTCGTTCGTCTCTTACACCCATTCTCATGTCGGATATTGGTAAATGATATTATTGACCAATCAGAGTTTTGTCTCCAACATGACTTGACCACGGTGTCGGTGGAGGAACTGGTGTCTCAATCAGATGTTGTCACCATCCATATACCTCTCACTACCGCCACGCAACATCTTGTGAATCTTGATCTGCTCGCTCGTATGAAGTCAGATGCCTTTTTCATAAACACGTCACGAGGGGGGATTGTGAATCAACTACATCTGAAAGAGGCGCTCGGTAAAGGGCTTATTGCAGGTGCGGCGATAGATGTTTATGAAGATGAACCAGCTCCAGATTTAGAATTAGTAGGTCTTCCAAATGTCTTTTGCACGCCACACATTGGAGGCAACTCGAAAGAGGCGATTCGGGCCATGGGTATAAGTGCCATAGAACATGTGAAAACTTTTTATCGGGTCACGCAAATATGAATATTCTGATTTTTGGTGGTTCAGGATTTCTAGGAAGTTTTGTCGCGGATGAGTTTACGAAACAGGGGCATCACGTCACGATTTTTGACAAGACTCCTTCAGCATATCTGCAGCATTCTCAAGAGATGGTTGTTGGCAATCTACTCGATCGACAAGCTGTTCATGAAGTCGTTGATGGCCAAGATTTGGTTTACAATTTTGCAGGATTTGCAGATTTGAATGCATCGATCAATAACCCATTACCAGTTTTAGAGCTTAACATCTTGGGCAATGCGAATGTACTTGATGCATGTGTGACGCATTCAGTCTCACGGTTTGTGTATGCCAGCACGGCCTATGTGTTCTCGTCAAAAGGGTCATTTTATGGAGTGAGCAAACGTTGTTCGGAGAAAATTATTGAAGAGTTTAGTCGGCAATATGACTTGGACTATACAATAATTCGTTATGGTTCCGTCTATGGGCCACGATCTGACTCACAGAATCGTATTTATAAGTTGGTTAAGCAGGCATTGGTCGAAAGAAAAATAACCTTTCAGGGGGATGGGGAAGAAGAGCGTGAGTATATTCATGTTCAAGATGCGGCCACGCTGAGTGTCCAAATTCTGGCAGAACAATATCGGAATCAACATGTCATCCTGACGGGCGTAGAGCGGTTCAAGTATTCTCAGTTACTCAATATGATTCGTGAAATGATGGATGATGGCATAGATATTGAATATCTGCATAGTGAGTATCAAGGTCATTACACGTATACACCCTATTCCTTTACTCCTGAGCCTGGAAAAAAGATGATTTGCAATCCATTTATCGACTTTGGGCAGGGATTACTTCAAACCATTAGTGAAATCCATCAAACAATGCAAACTGAATCTGTGATACCTCAGTAGGTGAGGGAGAGATCTTATGAGTGATCGTCAATTTCTTGACTCATATTTTAAGAGCTTCGAAGATCATTTAGTAGCCACTGATGTTCATGCCCAACTGATTGCGCTGAAAGATCTCGTATTGTCTTGCCACATCTTAGGGAAGAAAATGGTGATCGCTGGGAATGGCGGCAGTGCGGCCATTGCCAGCCATTGTGCAATTGACTTTACAAAAGCTGCTGGGATTCGATGCGTGAATTTTAACGAATCATCATTGATTACCTGTTTTGCTAATGATTATGGCTATGAGCACTGGCTTGAGAAAGCTCTGGAGTTCTATGCGGATGATGGGGATGTGGTGGTGTTGATCAGTTCGAGTGGACGTTCCATGAACATGGTTCGGGCTGCTGATTATGCCAATAAGCGAGGGCTTTCGCTTGTGACTTTCACTGGATTTGCTGCATCCAATCCGTTGCGATCCCGTGGAGTTCTGAACTTCTGGCTGAAAAGCCGTTCCTATAATCACATTGAAACGTTTCATCAGCTCTGGTTGCTCTCGGTTTGTGATCTTATTGTTGAAATGGGAAAGCCCAAAACGCTCATGAAAAAACCTTCGACTCGTCCTGTACTTCGTACCATAGCTCTTCCTATCGACTCCGCAGCATAAGACTTCGTATCTCATTTTCCGTTTTGTACTTTCTTCAAAGTTTACTAGCTTTACAGCTCCACCCCAACTTCCATGGCTTCTATGCCAATCTCTTCGCCATTTCGTCAAAGTCTTGACGATTTGTTTTGCTTACAGTTCTTTGGCGATGTGTAAAACTAGATATTCTTCAGGAAATACCTTTTAAAAGCAACGTCTTTCTTAAATGATCCTTAGAGGTCTAGGTTTTGCAAAGTCGATGTATTTAGAGGTGGCGGTGTCTAACGCGATTGGTTGGAGTGAATTGGTTTTTATGATGTCCACAAGATAAAGGGTGTCTAATGAAGCATGTGTTAGTGACTGGAGGAGCTGGATTCATAGGGAGTCATCTGGTGGAGCGACTTCTCCATGATGGTCATCAAGTTCATGTGTTGGACAATTTTTCAACTGGGCGACGAGAGAACATCGCGCACCTAGAGGGACAGGCACGGTTGACGATTCACGAAGGTGATGTGGCTGATCTACAAGCTGTGCGAGGTGCGTTGGAAGGCATTGAATGGGTGTTTCATATGGCAGCATTGGCGGACATTGTCCCATCTATTGTTAGTCCTATGAAATACTTCCACGCTAATGTTTCAGGAACGGCCACCCTTCTTGAATGTGCGCGTCATGCAGGAGTGCAGCGGTTTATGTATACGGCTTCATCATCATGTTATGGCATACCTGATGTGTATCCCACACCAGAATCTTCAGAAACGCGTCCTCAATATCCTTATGCCTTAACCAAATCTTTAGGCGAACAGTTAGTGATGCATTGGGCAAAAATATATGGTCTGCCCGCTGTGTCTCTTCGTCTTTTTAACGTCTATGGTCCACGTGCAAGAACATCCGGGACCTATGGTGCTGTTTTTGGGGTGTTTCTGGCTCAAAAGCTTCAAGGTAAACCCTTTACGGTAATTGGCGATGGTACGCAAACACGTGATTTTACATTTGTTACAGATGTGGTGGATGCATTTGTCAAATCTGCAGTCTCCGACTTTTCAGGAGAGATCTTCAACATTGGGTCGGGTGGAACCTATAGCGTGAATCGGTTAGTTGAGCTCCTTGGTGGTGAAACGATTACGATTCCCAAACGTCCTGGAGAGCCGGATTGCACATTTGCAGATACCCAGAAAGCAAGAGATTGGCTTGGATGGTCACCTAAGGTTAGGTTTGAAAAGGGTGTTCATATCATGCTTCAGCATATTCGTGCATGGGAGGGAGCTCCCGTGTGGGACCCTGCTTCAATTGCGGAAGCTTCGTCGGATTGGTTTCGATATTTGGGTAGAGAAACGTCTGAAGCAATTACGTGTGAGGTCTAATTATGGCAAGTCTGGCAGTCTGTAAAAAATCCCAATCTCTTGAAGATTTAGAATCAACTCTTCAAGAAGCTCGTGATGAAGGTAAGACTATCGTCCATTGTCATGGAGTCTTTGACCTTCTGCATGTTGGTCATATTCGACATCTCGAGGAAGCTAAAGCATTAGGGGATGTGCTGGTCGTGACGGTTACACCAGATTGCTATGTCAACAAAGGTCCTCATCGACCCGCGTTTCAGGAAGATCTTCGTGTTGAAGGCATTGCAGCACTCGATGCTGTGGACTATGTCACAGTGAATCGATGGGAGACAGCAGAGAATGCGATTAAATCTCTGAGACCAGATATTTATGTAAAAGGACCAGACTATAAATCTGGTCGTCCTGATTTAACTGGTGGAATCGAACGAGAAACAGCTGCCGTCCAATCTATTGGGGGTCGTCTTGAAACAACCAACGATGTGCAATTTAGTTCAACGAGTTTACTGAACCGCTATGTGCCGATGTTTCCATCAGATCTCAACGGGTGGTTAACGAATTTTCGGGAACGTTACACGGCTGCTAATGTGATCAACTATCTCGAACGCATGAAATCTCTCCGTGTGTTGGTGCTTGGCGAAGCGATTCTGGATGAATATGTCTATTGCCATGCGCTTGGGAAATCATCGAAAGAGCCGATCTTGGCGATGCAGTATCAATCTAAAGAAATACATGCGGGTGGAAGTCTGGCAATCGCCAATCATTTAGCTGAGTGTTGCGACCATGTGGACCTGGTTTCATACTTGGGAACGGTTCAACCTCAGGAGAATTTTATTCGCCGTCATTTGAAACCGAATATCCACCCACACTTCATCTATAAGACTGGATCTCCAACGATTGTGAAGCGTCGATTTATTGAAGAATATCAATTTTCGAAACTCTTTGAAGTGTATGAAATGAACGATGCTGATCTTACAAGTCGTGAGAATGCGGAGCTATGTGAACGATTAGACGGAACATTAGCTTCGTATGATGTCGTAATTGCCGCGGACTTTGGCCATGGACTCATGACAAAGGCCGCAATTGACTTAGTGGGTACACAATCTCCGTTTCTGGCGGTTAATACTCAAATCAATGCTGCAAATAATGGATTTCACACAATTTCGAAATATTCCAGGGCCGACTATGTGTCCATTCACGAAACTGAGATTCGGTTAGATCAACGTGACTCCCATGGCGATATGAACGATATTATCAAACGTCTCTCAACCGGCCTGGGATGTCCTTCGGTCATGGTGACCCAAGGGAAACGAGGGACACTGTTGTATCAACAGGATCAAGGTTTTTTCGAAAGTCCGTCATTAGCGACAAAAGTCGTCGATCGCATAGGGGCGGGGGATGCGCTTTTTGCGTTGACGGCGCCATGTGTAGCCATGGGTGCGCCACCTGATATCGTTGGGCTCATCGGAAACCTTGCGGGAGCGCAATCGGTGATGACGGTTGGAAATAGTCGATCAGTGGATGCCGTACAGCTAAGACGGGGAGTGGAATCGCTCTTAAAGTAAAAGATTATGGGTGAAACGTGAATTGAGATACGAACAACTTATTTTTCACTTTTGACGTTTCATGTTGTGTTATGAGGAAGAAGATTTCATGAGAGTTCAAGATGACAAGGTAGTCTTAGTGACTGGTGGTGCGGGATATGTCGGTTCCGCTTTGGTGCCTCGTCTCTTAGCGGAAGGGCATCGGGTCAAAGTACTGGACCTGTACCTCTATGGCGAATCAGCGTTGGAGGGGGTTCGAGGTCATGAGAATCTTGAAGAGATTCGAGGAGATATTCGCGATCGCGTCATCTTAGAGCAGTCAATTCCAGGATGCGATGCGATCATCCATTTAGCCTGTATTTCGAATGACCCCAGCTTTGAATTAAACCCAGAGTTGGGCCGCTCAATAAATTACGATGCATTTACCGGGTTAGTGGATTGCGCTCGTGAATCAGGCGTTCGACGTTTTATCTATGCTTCATCATCCAGTGTCTATGGGGTAAAGAACGAAGAGCATGTTACAGAAGATCTTCCGCTTGAACCATTAACGGACTACTCCAAATTCAAAGCACTGTGTGAAAAGATCTTGCTCGAGAAACGATGGCCAGGTTTTGAGGTTCTTGTGATTCGTCCCGCAACGGTCTGTGGCTACTCGCCACGTCTGAGACTCGATCTTACTGTAAATATTTTGACCAATCATGCAGTCAACAATCGAAAGATCACGGTATATGGGGGAGAGCAAAAACGTCCTAATATCCATATTCAAGATATGGTTGAGGTGTATACACAATCCTTGGAATGGCCATCGGCGAAGGTTGATGGGCAGGTATTTAATGCCGGCTACCATAACCATTGTGTCTCTGAAATTGCGGAGATGGTCAAAGGTTGTGTGGGCTCTGATGTAGAAATTGTTCAAACGGAAACGAATGATCATCGTTCGTATCATATTTCTTCTGAAAAGATTGCTCGCGAATTAGGGTTTACTCCTCAGCATACAGTTCGAGACGCCATTGGCGATTTAATGACAGCCTTTCAGGATGGGCAAATTCCTAATTCTTTTGAGGATAGCCAGTATTTCAATATCAAGCGGATGAAAGAAGTGCAATTGGTCTGAGTGCTTGTGAGCGAATTTCAGCAGATAATCGGAATAGACCTGGATAATACCATTATTAATTACGACGAACTGTTTTATCAGCTCGCATGTGAGCGTGGATTCATTGACACTTATACTCCTCATTGCAAACGAGAGATTCGAGATCGTGTACGAAGTCGATCAACAGGAGATGATGATTGGTGGAACTTACAAGTAACTGTGTATGGCGAACGAATACTTGAAGCTGTACCTTCAGCTGGCGTCCTTCAGTTTTTCGAAAGGGCGAATGCCAGAAGTATCCCAATCTTTATCATTAGTCATAAAACACAACATCCTTCGAAGAAGAAAACGGATATTGATTTTAGAAAAGCTGCCTGGACATGGTTAAGAGCGCAAAAAATTATTGGCGATCACAAGTGGAGTATTCCTCATGCTCACGTGTTTTTTGAAGATACGCGGGAGCTGAAAGTCAAAAGAATTGTTCGTCAAAAGTGTACTTGTTTTATCGATGATCTCCATGAAACGTTCTGTGAACCACATTTCCCAGATGGTGTAGAGCAGCTCTGGTTTCATCCTGGTGGAGATGCTAAGGATCGCCATAGCCGAGTCTTACCATATGAAACATGGAAGGAATTAGACCATTACTGTTTCCCTCTCTAAGTCAAATCGATGTACTCGAAGGAAAGACGACTTCCTAGAAGAAGCGTTAGGACATGAGATTGTTGCACGTACTTGGATTAAACGTGGTCAGAATAGTCAAGCTATGAAGTGTGTGTGTGAAGATGGAACCTCGTATCTGGTGAAGTACTACCACCAGTCTTTACGGGATCAACGCGATCGCCTTCAGACCGAGTTTTCTGCTTTGTCGTTTCTGCGTAACAATGGAGTAGATCAAGTGCCGCGTCCTATTTGTATGATACCAGATGTCGGTTGTGGAGTGTATGAATTTGTTGAGGGGCAAGGTTTGAAATCCACTGACATTGAACTCTCCGATATAGATGAGGTATGTCGTTTTCTCAAACACTTGTATCAATTGAGCGAGCAGAGTGGAAGTCTGGAATTTTCCTCAGCGTCTGAGGCCGCGTTCTCTTTGGATGGTGTTTTGATGACGGTCGAGACACGGCTTACTCGGCTTCGAGCATGTCTCTCTTTGAGTAATCAACATCAAGAGCTTCAACGATTTCTTGAGTCTACCTTCATTCCTACTTATGAAAAAATTAGACATTACTGTATCAAAGCTATAGAAAAATGCGGTTTATTGAAGAGTGAAGAATTAGCAGTAAAGAAACGTACGTTGAGCCCTTCAGACTGTGGTTTTCATAATGTCATACAAAAGAAAACGTGTGGGCTTGTATTCGTAGATTTTGAATACTTTGGGTGGGACGATCCAGTGAAGCTTATGGTGGACTTTCTTTTGCATCCAGCGATGGAGTTAACCCACCGTATGAAACAACGATTTCTTCAAAATATGATTTCCGTGTTCGTTGAAGAGAAAAATATCGTGTATCGAATGAATTGTATGTATCCCTTGTTCGGGATGAAATGGTGTTTAATTATGCTCAATGAATTTCTCCCCGACGAATTAGCACGTCGACAGTTTGCAGCGTATTCGCAGGAAAACTGGCAAGAACGCCAGCGTAGACAACTACAAAAATCGAAATGTATGTTATCCGAAATAATTGAACAGTATGACAGACACATATATGCCTTTATCTAAAACATCAGAATCTTCGACTGTTCTTGATGAACGTTCGAAATATTTACGCCGAGAAATTCTTGGTATGCTGAAGGCCGCACGACGAGGGCATCTCGGTTCCGCTTTTTCTCTGATCGAAATTCTTAGAGTTTTGTATGATGAAGTTTTGCAATATGACGTTTCCGATCCAAAATGGAGTGGTCGCGATCGCTTTATACTCAGCAAAGGTCATGGGTGTTTGGCACTCTATGCAATACTTGCAGATAAAGGGTTTATCTCACGATCAGAACTGAAGAAGTTTTGTTCTTTTGAAGCGATGTTAGGAGGGCATCCTAATCACAAAACTCCTGGAGTGGAATTTTCAACAGGAAGCTTAGGCCACGGGCTTTCAATCGGAATTGGTTGTGCCCTACATGCGAAGTATGAGCATGCTGCGAACAGAGTCTATGTAGTTGTTGGAGACGGGGAGTCAAACGAAGGGACAATCTGGGAAGGAGCTCTTAGTGCTGGAAAACATCAACTAGACAATCTCACGGTCATGATTGATTGTAATAAATACCAGTCTTATGGTCAGACAGAAAACGTTCAAAATTTAGAGCCGCTTGCAGATAAGTGGAGATCGTTTGGTTTTCATGTCGTCGAAGTAGATGGCCATGATGTTTTTGCGCTAAAGGACGCGTGCAGTGAACTACCCAAAATAAAAAATAAACCTAGCCTTGTAATTTGCCACACGGTCAAAGGCCGAGGCATCCCCTTTGCTGAAAGTAATCCTGCTTGGCATCACAAAAGTAAAATTAGTGATGTTGAAATGCAAACATTGTTTCAAGGTTTGGCAAACTCACGATGAGAAAAACTTGTTTGGATACGGTGTATGATTTGGCCAAAGAGGATCCTCGAATCTTCTTTATAGGTTCGGATTTGGGTAATGGGACTCTCAATGAGTTTCGACAAGAAATGCCCGAACGGTTTTTCATGGAAGGCGTAAGCGAAGCAAATATTATTGGAATCGCAACGGGACTTGCCCTTGAAGGAAAGATCCCCTATGTCAATACGATTGCAACGTTTTTGACTAGACGTTGCTTTGAGCAGTTAGCCGTCGACGTCTGTTTGCATGATGCGAATGTGCGATTACTTGGTAGTGGTGGTGGGTTAGTTTACGCACCATTAGGACCGACACATCTTGCTATTGACGATATCGCGATTCTCCGGGCCTTGCCTCGAATGACGATTGTCGCTCCTGCAGATGCCTCGGAAATGCGCCAACTCATTTGCGCAAGCAGAGACTATTCAGGTCCGATTTATATTCGAATGGCAAAGGGAGGCGATCCAATTCTAACAGAACAAAATGAACCCTTTCAGATTGGACCTGTGTTTCAGATGAAGGAAGGGAGGGATGCCTTAATTGTGACAACGGGGGTGACGCTGAATATTGCATTACAAGCCGCAACCCAGCTTGAAGATGAAGGAATCAATGCAGCAGTTGTGCATGTGCCGACTGTAAAACCGCTTGATGCAGAAACACTTATTGGTCTAATGGATTCAGTCCCCGCGATAGTGACAATCGAGGAACATTCGATCATCGGGGGGCTTGGAAGTGCCATTGCTGAGGTCATCGCTGAAACCGACTTTCGTCAACGTAAATGCTTTAAACGAATAGGAATTCCTGACGAATTTCCAGATCGATATGGGTCCCAAGCTGATCTCTTGGGTCATTATGGAATTCATGTACAACATCTATCCACAACAGTAAGGGCCATCGTGAATCATTCTAAGCCCGTTGCCGTTGCAGTGTAGATGCACGAAGGAGAAAAAGACTATTTATGGGAAGTTTGCTGAACATTGTTACTCCT